>NZ_NWMQ01000037.1:0-27024 GCF_002901215.1 Paracoccus sp. SY
GACGGTCCTCGGCGTAGCCTTACTGCTGAACCGCGCGGTGGCCGTGATGAAGCTGCGCGGACCGCAGGGGCTCTCATCCTGACACAGTCACTCGGGCGTCCGCTAGAAGGCTATTTCTATTATCATGGTGTTCGTGGCACCCTTCTGCGGCAGCTTGGGTGCATAGACGAGGCCCGCGAAGCCTTTGGCCGTGCCCTCGCCCTCGTCAACACACCTGCGGAAGCGAAGCATATCCGAGAGCAACTGGAGCATCTGCAACCAGGACCTGCGGAGCCGCCGCCGCAGTGAAGCCGCTATCCTCGTCCTCATCGGAAGAACGGACGGGCGGTATCCCGCCTGTAATCAATTCGGCTTGCAAACTTCCGGGTAGAAAGCGCCATGAGGTCAGACAGATGTCGGGCATACGATGGGTAATGATAACTGTGGCCCAAAACATTGCCACCGCCCAATTAATAAAGAACATCCCAACAATGCAGGCTGCAGGCTGACACACAGTGTCTTTTATTTGTTCGCTGAAGGTTTGAATATTCAGAAAAGCAGTTGCTTCCGCATCAGATCACACCTCGCGACCCTCTCTCAGCGCGGACTGGAGGGCGCAAAAGGTTACGAACCGCATGTCGTGCAGCCGGTTCGCTTCCATGTTAGGCTGATATTCCGCGCCTGGCCGAGACATGGCGGCCATGGCATGCGACATGTCGGGGAAGTGCGCTGCCGCAACTGCACCGATAATGGCTGATCCTAGCAGGACCGGCTCGGCTGCATCGCTGGCAAGCACCGGCCTGCCCGTACCATCCGCCAGGATCTGGCGAACGATGTTCAACTGCCCTGCGCCACCCGAGATGACGATCCGGTCTACATGCGCCCCAACCTTGTCCTGTGTCTCGATGATCTGTCGCAAGCCATAGGCGATCCCGCACAATCCGGCGACATAGAGCGACATCAGGCTATCGAGGTCACGTTCCATTCCCAGCCCCGCGACAATTGCCCGCGCATGGGGATCGGCAAAGGGGGCACGATTGCCAAGAAACTCTGGAACGACATGAAGTCCCTTCGCCAGCGATACCGCATCGGAAAGGCTGGCGACCCTGGCAGCCGCCTGCTCGGCAAGCCATATCGGCAGCGGTTGCCCCGCAGCTTTCGCGGCCGTCTCTGCCTCTGGCGCGGCGGGGTGGAAGGCCAGCAGTTGCTCAATCGCGGCGCCCGCAGCAGATTGCCCGCCTTCGTTCAGCCACATGCCTGGGACCATGGCTTGATAATAGGGGCCCCAGACACCCGACACGAACACGGGATCGCGCGTCGTCGTCATCGTACAGGACGAGGTTCCGAAGACATAGGCGAGGTTGCTTTCCGCAGTTCCGACCATGCCTACGGTTCCGATCCCCCCGGCGTGGGCATCGATCAGTCCGGCCGCCACCGGAATGCCCGCCCGCAGACCAAGATCGGCGGCGGCATCGGCAGTCAGCCCTTGGCCGAGCGGAGTTCCCGGCGCGACGACCTGTTGGCCAATCCGGGCAAATCCATCATCCGCTAGATCATCAAGGCCGATTGCGCGAAAATAGCTGGGGTCCCAGCGGTCTTCATGCGCCAGATAGGTCCATTTGCAGGTCACCGTGCAACTGGAGCGGGCCGGATCGCCGGTCGCTCGCCAGCTGAGGTAATCGGCCAGATCAAAGAACTGCCATGCCTTTGCATAGGTCTGCGGCATGTTCTCGCGCAACCACAAAAGCTTAGGCGTTTCCATTTCGGGCGAGATGACATTCCCGACATAACGCAGCACCGGGTGGCCCTGCGCATTGATCCGTTCCGCCTGCGTGACGGCGCGGTGGTCCATCCAGACGATGATGTTGCGCGCCGGGTCGCCCGACCTGCTGACGGTCAGCGGCTGCCCGTCCCGGCCCAGAACCACCAGCGAACAGGTCGCGTCAAAGCCTATACCGGCGACGGCACCTGCATCCACGCGTGCCGCCCCGACCGCCTCGCGCGTGGCTGCGCAGACGGCGGACCAGATATCGTCACTGGACTGTTCGGCAATATCGGCGCCTTCGCGCCACAAGGTGATGTCGCGCTTGGCGCTGGACAGCATCCGGCCTGTCACATCGAACAGGCCCGCCCGGGCGCTGCCGGTGCCCACATCGATCCCCAGAAAGATTTGATCTGTCATTCTCGGCCTCTCTTACAGATCAACGCTATTGGGCAGGATCACCAGGTCCCGGATCACCACACCCTTAGGTCGAGTCAGCATGAACAGCACCGCCTCGGCCACTTCGGTCGGCTGCATCAGAGATCCGTTTGCCAGGGCCTCCTCCATCTTGGCCTTGGGCCAGTCATCCAGAAGGGCCGTGACCACCGGTCCCGGCAGGACCGCGCCCATTCGCACGCCATGTGGCGCCACCTGCCGACGTGTCGCATGCAGGAACGCCTGCACCGCGAATTTCGAGGCGGTATAGACCGGCTCCCACACGACCGGCACGACGCCCGCCACCGACGAGGTAAAGATGATGTCTCCGGTCTTGCGTTCGATCATGCCGGGCAGGACGGCGCGAACGCTGCGGAAGGCTGCGTTGATGTTGAGATTCAGCATCCGGTCCCAGGCATCGGGATTGCCCTGGGCCGCAGGGCCGCCGATATAGGCGCCGGCATTGGCATGGAAGATATCGACGGGGCCAACCAGTTCCGCGATCCGGTCGGCGATCGTATCCACTTGCGGGCCGTCCAGCAGGTCGATCACCAGCGGATGCGCGTTTGGGCCGATTTCGGCGCACAGCCGTTCCAGCCGGTCGGCGGCGCGGTCGATCAAAACCACGCGGGCACCGGCATTTGCCATTGCGCGCGCGCATTCCAGCCCGATCCCTGAAGCCGCGCCGGTGACCGCGGCAACCCTGCCGTTCAATTGTTCAGCCATGTCTTCTCCTTCCTTATGCGCGCCCGTGGCTTGCGCGCGACTGACGCGCCAGCGAGTCGACAATCACCGCAACCGCCAGCACAGCTCCGGTAATCATGTAGCGGAGCGACGAGCTGAGGTTCAGCAGTGTCAGCCCGTTCGAGATTGCCTGGATGACGATCACGCCCAACAGCGCCGACCAGGCGGACCCGCGCCCGCCGAACAGCGAGGTTCCCCCGATCACTGCGGCGGCGATGGCGTTCAGGTTCACGTCCCCCGTCCCCGCCTGCTGGCTTGACGAAGCCAGCCGCGAGGCGGCCAGCATCCCCCCAAGTGCCGCCAGGGTTGAACACAGCATAAAGGCCGAAATGCGGATACGGTGCACGTCGATGCCGGACCGGCGAGCGGCCTCGCGATTGCCGCCCACGGCAAACATGGCGCGACCCCATTTCGTGCGGGTCAGAGCATAGTTCATCCCCACCACCAGTGCCACGAACAGGCCGAACATCCACGGAATGCCGCGCCCCTGGTTCAGGTAATGGACCGCGACAAGCAAAAGCACGGTGAGAATGCCGGATTTCGCCAGCAGGACCGACATGCCTCCGGGGTTCGACAGATTCACGGCGGCGCGCCTGCGCATCCGGTCGATGCCCAGCCACAGCATCAGCGCGCCGGGCGCAATGGCCAGCAGATAGCTGAACCACGCAGGCATGACATAGATCTGCCCGAAACGGACCATGACCGAGGCATAGGGCAGGTTGATCGAACCGGTCGATCCCAGCAGATATAGCTGAAGACCGAGCATCGCCAGAAGCCCCGCCAGCGTAGAGACAAAGCTGGGCATTCCGAAGCGGTTGAGCAGCGTCGCATAAACCAGCCCCATGAAAGCGCCGGCCGCAAGCGCAACCAGGATCGCCAGCGGGACCGGCAGCCCTATCTTGACCCAGATCACGCCCAGGATGGCCGAGGCAAGTCCGCTCATCGAGCCGACTGACAAGTCGATCTCGCCCAGGATTAGGACGCAGACGATGCCCAGCGAGATGCAGCCAACGGCGGCCGCGTCGAATAGAAGGTTCGCCAGGTTGTTCGGCGCCAGGAAGACCGGGTTCAGCGACCAGAAGACCGTGGCGATCAGCACCAGGCCGACGATGACGGGCAGCATCCCCAGATCGCCCGACCGGACCCGATCGATGAACCCGCGGATCGCACCCAAGAGGCCTTCATCGTGCCGCACGCGGCTGTCTGACCGGTCCAGGGCAGGCTGGCTGTTCGGCTGGGTCATGTTAGGTCTCCCGCAGGTTCCAGTTTGCGCGCCTGGCGGCGCGACACTGCGTTTTCAGTGGCCCCCGTGATGGCGGCGATCAGGTCGGAATTCGAATCGGCGGCCGTGAAGACGCCGTTGTTGCGGCCTAGACGCAGGACGACGATGCGGTCGGCGACCGCGCGTACGTCCTCCATGTTGTGCGAGATCAGGATGACCCCCAAGCCGCGGTCGCGCACCCGTTCGATCAGGTTCAGCACCTCGGCTGTCTGCGCAACGCCCAGTGCGGCAGTCGGCTCGTCCAGCATGATGATGCGCGGATTGGTCAGCAGCGACCGCGCAATGGCAACGGTCTGGCGCTGCCCGCCCGACAAAGAGGCAATGGGTTCGCGGACCGACGGAATGCGGGCCGAAAGCTCGCGCAGCAGCGTCCAGGCCTGAACCTCCATCTGCACCTCGTCCAAGGCCCAGGGCGACAATTCCTGACCCAGGAACAGGTTCGCCACCACATCCAGGTTCTCGCACAGGGCCAGATCCTGAAACACCGTAGCGATGCCCAGTTCGATTGCCTTTCCCGGGCTGTCCATCGACACAGGCTTGCCCATGAACTCGATCATGCCGCTGCTCGGCTGATGGACTCCTGCCAGCACCTTGACCAGCGTGGACTTGCCGGCGCCGTTATCTCCGACCAAGGCCACAACTTCGCCCGGATACACGTCCAGCTCGATATCTTCCAAGGCCTGCACGGCGCCAAACTGCTTAGATACTCCGCGCAACTTCAAAATCGGCTGTGCTGAACTCTGGCTCTCGGCCATCACCTGCCTCCTTCCCCAAAAGACGCGCGGGCGCCCAGGGCGCACGCGCGGTATCGCGTTACTGAAGAATGCCCAGTTCGCGGCAGGCATCTGCGTAATCGGCGGTGCAGACCTCCTCGGGCGTCTGGATGCCCTTGTCGAAGATCTCTGCCTTGATGTTCTCACGCGTGACCACGGCAGGGACGAACAACTCTGACGGCGTGTCATACAGCGTGGTCTTCGCCTCGGGCGTTTCGCCCTTCAGGAAGGCCACCGCAACTTCGGCGGCGGCACGCGCCACGATCTCGGACGGTTTCGAGATGGTGTTGTACTGATCGCCCGCGATGATCAGTTGCAGCGCGGCGATGGTCGCGTCGTTGCCCGTGACCGGCGGCAGCGGATCAACGCCCGCAGCCTTCAGCGCGGCAATGGCGCCGCCGGCGGTGCCGTCATTAGCCGCGACGATGCCCTTGATGTCAGCGCCGAAGCGGTTGATCTGACCGGCCGTGAATTCCTGCGCCTTGGGCGGCGCCCAGTCCGGCGTGTCGTATTCGGCCAAGGTCTTGTATTCTGATGCATCCAGTGCCGCATCAATACCGTCGCGGATCAGGCCGGCGGCCGCGTCGGTGGGCGAGCCGTTGATCTGCAGCACCCCTGCCCCAGCGGGCACGCCTTCGGCCTTCATATGATCGACCAGCGACTGCGCGATGGCCTGACCGATCCCCTTGTTGTCGAACGACACATAGTAATCCGCCGGCATGTCCGGGATGGGCCGGTCATAGGCAATGACCCTCACGTCCTGGGACTGGGCCATCTGCACCAGCCCAGCCGCCGCCGCCGAATCCACCGGGTCCAGCACCACGATCTTCGCGCCCTGTGCGATGACCGAGTTGAACTGCTGCTGCTGCAGCGACACATCCGCATTGGCGTTCTGATAGATTACCGTGCAGTCGGGGCACAGCTCCTCGAGCGCGGCTTTGAAGCCCGGAAAATCGTGCTGCTCATAGCGGGTCGAGGCTTGGTCGGGCATCAGGAAGGCGATAGTCGCAGCCTCCTGAGCCAAGGCCGTGCCAGCCAGCAGCGTCGTGGCAACAAACGATGCCGCCGCGATCGGGAATGTCGATGTCATCCTTGTCTCCTCCTCATGTCGGGGCGGGTCCTGTGCCCAACCGGCGCCACCAGATCAGGGCGTTCGGTCGCCGAGCATAGGTCGCATCCACGAATATGCAGACGCCCTCCTCCTGGATTGCGCCATCGATACAGCATGTATGCTCAATCGATGAAGCAAAATTGTCTTAGGTTGTTTTTCCTGTCAAGGTGCCAAGACAGCCAGTCCTGCTACGCCGAAGCTTTCTTGCGACGAGAATCCCATGGCCGAGATCGATGACAGTCCCCCGCGCCGGCCCACGATCTACGATCTGGCCCAGATCGCTGGCACTAGCCCCAGTGCAGTCAGCGCCGTTCTGAACGGCAGCTGGAAAAAGCGCCGCATCAGCACCCGCCTGGCCGAGCGGATCAGCCGGATCGCCGAAGAACAGGGCTATGCAGTGAACCTACAGGCCAGCATGTTGCGCCGCGAACGTTCCCGCATCATCGGCATGATCATCCCGAAATACGACAACCGCTATTTCGGCGCCATCGCTGAAGGCTTTGAAGCGATGGCCCGCGAGCGCGGCTTGTTCCCCGTCATAACCTGCACGCAACGCGACCCCGCGCTTGAAGTGGAAGCCGCACGCGAGATGATGTCCTATCAGGCAGAATGCCTGATTGCGACAGGGGCCACTGACCCGGACCGGATCGCCAACATCTGCACATCGGCCGGTGTGCGCAGCATCAATCTGGATCTTCCGGGAACCACGGCGCCGTCAGTGGTCTCGGACAACTTTCAAGCCGCGCGGGACCTGACCAGGTTTATCCTGGAGCGCATAAAGCAGGATTTCGGCGTCTTGGCCCCGCTTTATTTCATCGGCGGCCGCGCACAGGATCATAACACGCGAGAACGCCTTCGCGGGTTTATCTGCGCCCACGAAGACATGGGCCTTACGGTGCCTTCCGCCTACTGCTTCATGCATGGCTATTCGGCAAGCAAGACCGAAGCGGCGCTTGCCGAAACCGGGATCGACGAGCGTTGTGGAATGTTCATCAACTCCACGATTGCCTTGGAGGGATTTGTCCGCTGGTTCCACAGCCTGGCGGCCCCTCCTGAGTTCCGCTTCGGGTGCTTCGATTGGGACCCTTTCGCACGCTTCCTGCCGCAAAACATCGGCATGATGCGTCAAGACGTCGATACCATGCTGGCCAAGGTATTTGAATTCGTGGAGCACGCGCCGTCTGGCACGGTGAACATCAAAATCCCCTGCATCTTCGAAGCTGCAAATGGTTGAGGGCGAGTTTTGATGTCGGAGAAGATCCTGTGTTTGATCTCATAGGTTGGTAGCGTGATCCTTTTTGGCGAATCGTAGGACGCCCTCCTGCACGATCAATCTGACTGACTGAAAGCTTCGCTTCACACGGTCCGACGATCTTGGCCGCGACTGTCCGATCTTCTATGTATTCCATGTCCGGTTCATCCGTCAGTTCATCGGATCCACTTAAAGACATGAGCTTTTCGCCGGTCGATGAACCGCCAAAAGATCGTCCTCACATCGCCCAACCGTCCAGGCAGATCCTGCCTTGGGCTGCCTGTCCGTGCAATCCACAGCACTGCTTCGATAAACAATCGATTGTGACAGCCGCTACGCCCAGAAACGGCCCGATTGCCCGAGCAACACGGTTCTATCATCGCCCATTCGGCGTCCGTCAGCATATTGCGATTCAGACTGGGTGTGAATCACATCCACGCTGCCTTGTGGATCTCCACAGGCCCTAGATCCCCCACGCTACATCATGAATGCGGATCAGTCCCGCCACCTGCTCGGGCGTCAGTATATTGTGAGTCGTCCTGCGCAGAAGCATGGCTAGGCGGGCGGTGGCCTCAAGTTCCTCAATGGCGTTGCAAGCGGCTTCCAAGTCAAGGCCCGCCACGACGGGGCCGTGATTCGCCAGCATCACAGCCGACCGCTTGCCTGCCAGTCCGCGCACCGCATCGCCAATGGCAGGATCGCCGGGTCGAAAATAAGGCAGCAGCTTGACCCTGCCCAGTTGCATGACAGCATAAGGGGTGATCGGCGGCAGGAAGTCGTCTGCATCTACATCAGGCAGCGTGGACAGGGCAACGGAATGGCAGGAATGCAGGTGGACCACCGCCGCCGTACGGCCTCTTGTTTCATAAAAGGCCGTGTGCAGCGGCATTTCCTTGGTCGGCTTGTCCCCGCCGACATGCAGCCCGGCTGCGTCAAAACGCGACAGGCGCGCGGGATCGAGCCTGCCGAAGCTTGTCCCGGTGGGGCTGACCAGCAGCCCTCCATCCTCAGTCCGGGCGCTGATATTTCCGGTCGAGCCATGCGTCAGGCCTCGGTCGTATAGTGACCCGGCTAGACTGCAGATGCGTTCTCGCAGGGCCGCGTCGCTCATCCCTCCAGCCTCGCAGCGGCTTTGGCAAAGAAGTCCTCGGCACCAAAGTTGCCCGACTTGAGCGCCATGACGAGATTGTCTCGTACGCGGATGGCAGGCACGCCCGGATCGATCTCGGGTCCGATCTCAAGGGTATCAACCGACAGCCCCTCAACGACAGCGCCGGATGTTTCGCCGCCCGCCGTGATCAGGCGGGTCACACCCCCCGCAACCAGCAGGCGAGCGCATTCGGCAAAGAAGGCATCCAGCCGGGCGGCGACGATCTGGCTTCCGTGATGGTCCTGCACGGCGCGCACGGCGTCGGGATCGGCCGAGGAATAGACCAGCGGCAGGCCCGTCTGCGAAAGCGCCCAGGCTGCCGCATCGCGCGCAGTCATGTCGTCGCGCAGCAGCGCCCGCGGATCGATTTCCAAGGCGGGGCTGCCTTCTGCGATATGGCGCTCCACCTGCCCTCGCGTGGCGCGAGAACAGGAGCCTGACAACACCGCTGCCGGTCCCGCTTGTCCCCGCCACTGCGGCCCATGTGCGGAAGAAAGCCCCTGAGCCCGGAAGTTGCCCGGCAACCCGAGCGCGATCCCCGATCCCCCGGTCAGCAGCACCTCATTGGACACCGCCTGCCCCAGCACCAAAAGGTCCTCGTCACGGATGGCATCCGCAACCACAAAGCGATGATCTTGCGCCCGCAAGGCAGCGCGGACCGCGTCGGGTCCATGCAAGACGGTCGCCGCGGGAACATGGCCCACGCCTTCGTCTACCTGCTGGCCAAGCCAACGGCGCAGGTCGGGATCGGTCATGGGGGTCAGTGGGTGGTTCTCCATCCCGCTTTCAGACAGCAGACAGTCGCCCACGAACAGATGGCCCTGATAGATCGTGCGCCCGGCAGCGGGGAAGGCAGGGCAGAAGATGACCCGGTTGGCGTTCAGCGCATTGGCAAGGGCTGCGGCCACTGGTCCAATATTGCCCTGCGGGGTCGAATCGAAGGTCGAGCAATACTTGAACAGGAACTGCCGACAGCCCTGCGCGCGCAGCCAGTCCAGAGCCTCCAACGACAGACGCACGGCGTCCGCCACGGGCATGGTGCGCGACTTCAACGCGACGATGCCTGCCTCGACATCCGGCGCAGCGGGGCGTGCCGGCGTGCCTGAATACTGCACCACCCGCATCCCGGCCTTGGCCAAAGTGTTGCCCAGATCGGACGAGCCGGTAAAGTCATCCCCGATGCAGCCCAGCAGCATATCAGAACCAGTCCGTGATTGCGTCCTGCGCCGCGCGCAGGCGATAGAGTTCGGATCCCGTATCCAGATCCACGTCGCCGCAAAGGATCATCTGCCCCGCCTTCACACCGCGTTTCAAACGACGCCCTGACAGCAGATAATATGGGATCGGCGTATCATCCGAAAGCGCGTGGGCTGGCGTCATCCGGCCCGAGACGTTCTGGATCGTATGGTGATGCCCTTCCGCCACCAGCAGCGACCCCGCGGGCAGGTCGGCATCGGCGTGGGCGGTCAGATCCATAACCGGACGGGGTTTCTCGGCCCCCGAGGAGACGCCCAGCAGCGCCACCTCGAAGACCGTAGTTGCAGCTTCCATGCCCAGCAGGTGACGCGGCAAGCCGATCATCGCGGTCTTGCCGTTGCGGGCTACCACATGGCCTTTGTCGCGCAGCATCGCCCACGTCTCGTCATCCTCGCAGACGACGGTGACGAAGACGCCACCGGCAAAGCTGGCCTCGCCCGGCAGGCGCAGGCAGTTGAAGACCTCAAGCTGGCCTTGGCCGGTCAGCAATCCCCCGTCTGCGACGGGTGCCATCAGGTCAGCCAGTTCGGCGATGCGGGCGATAGGGGCATGGTAATCGGGGCGATCCGGGGCCATCCCCAAGGCATTGGCGACCACCACCATTTCGCAGAGGTCGGGGACCGCGCGCTGCGGCAGGGGCACTAGGCGAGCGCGGGCCGCGGCGACTTTGGGCCATGGGCGGTCGCCCGCGTCCAGCCAGTCGCCAAAACCCGGCGCATCGACTGTGACCCCGTTGCTGGTGATTTCTTCGGTCGCGGAGTTGAAGACGAAATCATACTCGCTGGACTTGCCGGCCGCGACGATCCGCAGCCCAATGACCTGCGCCCAAGTCGCAAGCCCGATCAGCAGGCTCGGCTGGTCCCCGTCGATGGGCGACACGACGACACCACGTTCGGCTGCCATCCGCGCGAGGATTGGGCCAACCACGCTGTCGGTTTCCTTGGTAACCATGACGACATGCTTGCCGGCCTCGATGGCCAGGCGGGCGTGGCGGGCGCCGGCCTCAGGGTTGCCGGTGGCTTCCAGCACGACGTCGATGGGAAGATCAGCCACAATCGCCAGATCGGCGACGGCAATGGGGCGGCCTGCGTCCCAGGCAGCACATGCGGATGCACGATCATGGCATTCGGCAATATCCGTGACCCCGACCGAAGCCAGCACCGCCGCCGCGGTGGCTGCGTCGCGGTCGACCGCCACGCGGCAGTTCAACCCCTTTACATGCCGGGCCTGCGCCAGGAAGCTGCGACCAAAGCCACCGGTGCCCACGATGACACATTCCACCGTTCGGGTGTCAACACCCGCGAAATAGCGATGATGGTTCATGCTCTTTCCTTATTCGACCGGAACTTGGCGCCGAAAGCGCGATCCGAAAGCGACCAGTTTGGGGAGCACCAGCAGGGCAATGCCCAGCACCATGATGCTGCTGACTAGCGGATTGGCGAAGAAGATGCTCAACGATCCATCGGAAAGCACCATCGACTGGTGGAACGCGTTTTCTGCCTTGTGGCCCAGCACCATCGCCAGAACCAGCGGCGCCAGAGGATAGTCCAGGCGGCTGAACAGATACCCTACCAGCCCGAAGACCAGAACCACCCACAGATCGAAGGTTGCGTTCGACACCGTGTAAGCGCCCACGAAGCAGATCGCGACGATCATCGGCCCGATGATTGTAAAGGGGATGCGCAGCAAAGCTGCAAACATGGGCACCGTGGCCAAGACCAGCACCACGCCGATCAGGTTGGACACATACATGCTGGCGATCAGGCCCCAGACAAAGTCGGGCTGGGTCGCGAACAGCATCGGTCCCGGCGTCAGACCCCAGATCATCAGCCCGCCCATCATCACGGCGGCCGTGGCCGACGAGGGCACGCCAAGCGCTAGCATCGGCAGCATCGCGCAGGATCCGGCACTGTGGTCAGCCGTTTCCGGGGCAACGATGCCTTCCGGGCGGCCGGTTCCAAAGGCCGCGCCCTTGCGGGACGAGGACCGGGCGATGCCATAGCTCATGAACGAGGCAGCGGTCGGGCCGCCTGGCGTGATGCCCATCCAGATGCCGATCAGGCCAGACCGGATATAGGTCGCCCAATACCGCGGCAGTTCGGCGATAGTCTTCAAAACATCGCGCAGGTCGATCTTGGACGCGACGCCGCGGAAGCGCAGTCCTTCCTGCACGGTGGACAGAAGCTCGCCGATGCCGAACAGGCCAATGACGACAACCAGGAAGCTGATACCGCCCAGCAGATCCTCGAAGCCGAAGGTCAGGCGGATCGAACCCGTGACGCTATCCATACCCACGGACGCCAGCAGCAGGCCCGCTGCAAGCGATACCATGGTCTTCATGGGTGCGGCGCTGCCCATGCCGATGAAGGCAGCGAAGGCCAGGAAGTAGACCGCGAAATATTCCGGCGCGCCGAATTTCAGGGCAAATTGCGATGCCCAGCCAGCCAGCAACGTGATGACGATCACGCCAAGCAGCGCACCAAAGCCCGCCGACATGAAAGCAAGGGTCAGCGCGCGGGTCGACTGCCCCGACCGCGCCATGGGATAGCCGTCGAATGTCGTGGCGACCGAAGACGGTTCGCCGGGGATGTTGAACAGGATCGACGTCGTCGATCCGCCGAACAGCGCACCCCAATACATCGACGACAGCAGAATGATCGCCGAGGTCGGGTCAAGCGCGAAGGTCAGCGGGATCAGCAGCGACACGCCGTTGGGTGCGCCAAGCCCGGGCAGGACGCCCACGATCAGGCCCATCAGGACGCCGCCCACCATCAGCATCAGGTGCATCGGCGTGATGGCGATGCCGAAGCCGTGCATGAGAAGATCGAAGTTTGCCATGATCCGCCCTCGTTCAATAGATGCCGAGAAGCGGCTCGATCGGGCCCTTCAGCAGCGGAATTTTGAAGATCGCCTCGAAGATCAGGTACAGCGATAGCGCAAAGCCCGCGCCAACCCCCAAGGCGACCGGCAAACGGTATCCGCCTTGGCGCCAGGCGCTCCAAGTGATGTAGAGGATCGACCCGACATAGATGCCCATCGTCAAGGTGACGATCACGAAAGCCAGAAGGGCGGCGATGAAGATGCCCAGTCGTCGTGCCCGGTCACGATCCAGAAAGGGTTCTTCGGCTTCAATGCCCGCTGCCTCTCGGTGCTTGAGGAAGGCCGCGATCAGGTTCCACAGGCTGGCGCCCAGCAGGATCAGCCCAACATAGAACGGGAAATATCCCGCTTCGGGACCGCTTTCGGTCCAGCCCCGACCCAGTTCCAGTGCACCGAAGACCCCAGCCAAGCCCAGAAGCCCCGTGGCGATCGCTGTTCCCAGCTCAGCGTGAAAGACCTTGACGGTCATGTGTCCCCCTCCCCTCTCGATGGATGTGGCCCGGCGCCGGACCATGCCGGGCGCCGGGCTTCAGGCGCTTACTGGGCGGTCCAGCCTTCGGCTTCGAAGACCTTCACGGCATTGGCCTCGCTTGTCTCGATGAACTTGGCCAGTTCCTCGCCCGTCAGGAAGGATGCCGACTGAGAGGTCTTGGTAAGATAGTCCTTCCAGTCTTGGCTTTCCGAAACCTTCTGAAGCGCGGCCTCGTAATAGGCCAACACTTCGGGATCGGTCCCCGCGGGCAGCCAGACGGTCCGCGGCATCTGATAGCTTTCGATCTCTAGACCCTGCTCGGTGCAGGTGGGGATGTCGTGCCAGCCCATGTCGCCGCTGATGGGTTCAGATTCAGCCATCCGCTGGGGCGCAAAGACGCAGAGCGGGCGGATCGCCCCTGCCTGCCATTGGCCGGCGTTCTCGTTGGGGTTGTTGACGTTCGCCGCGACATGGCCGCCGGCCAGTTGCACGCCGACTTCCCCGCCACCATTGAAGGGGACGTATTTGAAGTCCGCGCCGGTGGTTTGTTCAATAAGGGCAACAAGGGTCTCGTCGGTGTCCTTGGACTGGCTGCCGCCGAACGGGATGGTGCCTGGGGCCTCCTTGGCAGCGTTCACCAAGTCCATCACGTTCTCATAGGGGCTGTCAGCCTTGACCCAGACCAGAAATTCGTCGAGTGCCAGGGCCGCGACCGGCTGCAGGTCTTCGGTCGTATAGGCCAGCTTCGCGACATGGGGCAGCAGGTAGACGTTGTTCGTCCCGAAGATCAGCTTGTGCGGGTCGCCCTTGTTCTGGCGGGCATAGAGAAACGCCTCGGCCCCCGATCCGCCGCCTTTGTTCAGAACGACGATTGGACGTTCGACGATCTCGTCGCGCGTCAACACGGCCTGAATGGTGCGGGCGAAATTGTCGGTGCCGCCACCCGCGCCGGACGCGACGACGAACTCGACGGGACGGCTGGGGGCGAACTCGGCAAGGGCCGGCGCAGCCAGCGTCAGGGCAGTCGCGGCCAGCAGGCCGATCTTGGTCTTGGTCATTCTTTCCTCCTCCGGTGTGATCCGACCCCTGCACACGGGGCCGGGTAATCGCTGTTATTCGGCGACAAGCGCCGCCGCACCCTCTACCCCTGCAGTAGCCCAATCGGCGGATAGCGCGCGCGCTTCGCGGGCGGGATTGAGTTTCGCCAACCGGGCACCCAGCAGAGCGGCTTGCATCGTCGCGCCCAGATCGGCCCGGCCCTTGCCTGCGATGTCAAAAGCGGTGCCATGCGCCGGGGTTACGATCGGGAAGCCATAGCCTGCGATCAGCGTGACGCCCCGGTCGAAGCCCATCAGCTTCATCGCGATCTGGCCCTGGTCATGATACATGGTCAGCACAGCGTCGAACTCGCCCCGCACGGCGCGCACGAACACGGTGTCGGACGGGATCGGACCCTTGGCATCAATGCCCTCGGCTATGCCGGCCTCGACTGCGGGGGCGATGATGTCATCATCCTCGGTGCCGAAGTTGCGACCGTCACCTGCATGGGGGTTCAGCGCGGCCACGCCGATGCGGGGGTTCGGCTTGCCGGCGCCTGTCATCACCTCGTGCGTCAGGCGCAGACTGCCCAGAATGCGCTCGACGCTCATCCGGCTCGCCACCTCGCTCAGCGGGATATGAGACGTCACACGGGCGTTCCAGACCTCTTCAAGGACATTGAATTCGCGGCCTGACCTGTCTGTGTCCAGCACCCGGTCGATAAATCCGATCTCGTCGACATAGGCGGGGCGGGCCAAGCGCATGGAATGCTTGTTGAAAGGCGTGAACATCACCGCATCCGCAAGCCCCGCCTGCGCCAAGCGCAGAACGGCCGCAAAGTTCTGCAAGGACGCCGCGCCTGCTTCGGCACTGGATTGCCCCAGCGTCACACCCTTGGCAGCGACATTGCGCAGGTCCACCATGACATGCCCTGACGCCAGTCCTGCGCCGACCTCATCGGCCGCGATCAAGGGCACGTCCAGCGACACGCCTGCATGCTTCGCGCCCATTTGCAGCACGCTCGCATCTCCGACCACGACAATGTCATTGTCGGCCATTGCCGGATCGGAGAGCAGCTTTGCCGCAAGTTCCGGACCGACGCCCCCCGCATCGCCGATTGCCAATGCTATCCGCATATTGCGATTCTCCATCCTCTATTTAATATTCTGTATGCAGAATTTTGAATGGAATCCACCTTTAATTGGCATGATTCCTCTGATGTCACTGGGTGCGGTCGAAGGATTGCCTCAGACCGCATTTTCCGGAAGGTTTGCTCCGACGACCCGGGCACACATCGCCAGCGAAACCGCGCCTGCATCTGGATGGCCCAAGCTGCGTTCTGCCAATGGCCGCGCACGACCAAGGCGGGGGGTCAGCTGTGCGGTTGCATCGGCGGCTGCGGTCGATCGCACTGCGGCTGCAGACCAAGCCACCCCAAGGGCATCGCCGGCCGAGGTCCGTTCGACCAACACCTCGACGAAGGGAGCCAAGGCATCGACCAGCGTCTTGTCGCCAACCTTGGCGCCGCCCAGTTGGACGATTGCCTCAAGGGCCGCTTGGGCACCCTGTGCCACCGTTTCCGCGGATGGTTTGCGTTCATCCCCCAGAGCCTGTCCCCAGGCCCGGAGCGCCACGCCCCACAGCGCGCCCGAGGTTCCCCCCGCCCGATCTGCCCAGCCATCGCCCGCCAGCGACAGAACCGTCCCAGCGCCGGCTCCGGCAGTCACAGCCTTTTCAGCGGCTTCTGCTGCAGCGGCCGACCCGCGCGCCATGCCCTGCCCGTGATCGCCGTCGCCTGCCTGGGCGTCAATGCGACCCAGTTCCTCCTCGGCATCGGCGAGGGCCCTGGCGACATGACCAATCAGTTGCGCGACGCAACGCCCGGCTTCCTGGGACTCAGGTGTGCCCGCGACGATCTCGGCCACGGCATCGGCCTGTTCTTCCATCATTTCGATGAGTGGCGGGGGCGCAACGCTCCCCTTGCGGAACGCAGGGGCATCGGCGGGTGCACGCCAGTACTCTTCCAAATCGTCGTCCAAGAAGGTGATCGTCAAGGAACAACCCGCCATATCAAGGCTGGTAACGAATTCCCCAACCTCGGGCTCGATGACCCTCAGCCCAGCTTCCTCCAGAAGGTCGGTCAGATGATGCCAGAGAACGAACAGTTCCTCGTATTTGGTGCGGCCAAGGCCGTTCAGGATCACTGCGACCCGACCGTCATGGTCAGCAGGACGTTCGGCCAGCAGCGGTTCCAGCAGCGTCCGCGCTAGATCGGCAGCCGGCATGATGGCCTGGGTGCTTATCCCTGGCTCACCATGAATACCAAGGCCCATACCGACATGTCCCGCGTCGACGGTGAACAGGGGCGAGCGCTGCCCCGGCAAGGTGCAGCCATCGAAAGCCACTCCGAACGAAACCGTTGCGCGATTGGCTCTCTCGGCCACCGTCATAACGGCATCGAGGTCCAATCCCGCTTCCGCAGCGGCCCCGGCAATCTTGAAGACCGGCAGGTCGCCCGCCACGCCGCGCCGCTTCGCACGTTCATCAGCACGGGCGCTTGCCACGTCGTCCGTCACTGCCAGGATGCGGGCGTCGATCCCTTCGGCACGCAGACGCTCCGCGGCGGATCCGAAGTTCAGCACGTCCCCGGCATAGTTGCCAAATCCCAGGATGACCCCCCCGCCCCGGTGCGCGGCCTTTGCAACGCCATGAATCCATGCGGTCGAAGGAGAGGCGAACACATCTCCCGCCACGGCCGCATCCGCAAACCCGGTGCCCACATAGCCTAGGAAGGCTGGGTAATGGCCAGATCCGCCGCCTACCAGCAGGACCACCTTGCCCCGCGCACCCGGTGCGGCCCGCACGGCGCCATGGGGGACCATGGTGACCCGGTCGGCATTGGCCGCGCAAAAGCCTTTCAGGGCGGTTTCGGCGAATTGCTCGGGCCGGTCAAAAACCTTCGTCATGTGCGGACGGTCCTCACCCTCAGAATCTCTCGGATATAGTCGCGGTTGCGGGCACAAACCCCCAGCCCGTCCCCGCCGTAGTGCTCGACCAGGAAGGGGCTGTCAAAACCCGCCTTGATGGCCTTGGCGATGGCCTGGCGCCAGTTGATCGTGCCGCCCAGCAAGGGCGCGGGGTGGGACATGATCACCCCGGACGGATCCTCGATCCGGTAATAGTTCTTGACGTGCCAGTATCCGGCAAAGGGAAGGCAGAGGTCGATCATCTCGGACCAAGCCTCAACCGGGCGGTGCAGCCGGATCAGGTTACCGATATCGATGTTGAGCTTGACCGACGGATGATCCACTTCGGTCACGAAGCGGACAGCATCCCGTGCGGTGCCCAGGTAAGTGTCCTCGTACATTTCCAACGAGACCTGGATGCCCATTTCTGCCGCGTGTCGGCCAAGTTCGCGGATCCGATCAACGGCCAGCTGATAGGTCGCGTCGTCGCCGGGGTTCTTGACCCCTTGTTCCGTCCAGAACCACAGGGCCTTCTCCTGCGCAGGGGTGAACGGCCCGAAGAATCCGAAGCTGACATAGCCTGCCCCTAGTTCTGCGGCGGTATCGATGACCCGGTGGCTGTATGCCAGATAGTCGTCCCCATGCAGGGGATCGATCACACTGCGGCGCGAGGTCGAGATCGCCGGCACTGAAAGTTCTAGTTCCCTGCAGATAGCCACGAATTCGGCCCGGCGGGCAGGTTCAAGATCTGCGACCCGCAGCCAGCTATCGGTCGGGTCCACGCTCTCGAAGCCCGCATCGGCCACATCTGTCAGGTTGTCCGCCCACAGCTGCGGGTCCGCGTCCTGCACGAGGCGGCCATCAGGCAATTTGCCGGGAAACGGGATCATGGCCGCAGCAATGGGCCATGTCTCGGCTGTCCAGGATCGGGTCATGCAGCGCCTCCTTTTCATGGGGGAGGGACGCTGGTGTCGGCATCATGCCGTTAACCCCGCCGAATCGCTCCCTCTTGCAAGCTCTAACACGACAAACTCTGCTTACTCAACATACTGCATACAGAATTTAGGGCACATGATTGACTTGAGTGATAACCCTGCATACTCATAGTAAAGCCCGAGGGGGGATGGTCGTGGCCTTGGTTAGCACTCAAACACCGGATCAGAATGGGTCCACAAACCGGATCGAGCGGACGTCCCTCCATGACGCCATCGTCACGCGTCTGCGCGACATGATCATTGAAGGGCATCTACCTCCCGGGACGCGGATCAACGAAGGTCAGATCGGGACAACATTGGGCGTGTCTCGCACCCCGCTTCGTGAGGCGATCAAGTATCTTGCCAGCGAGGGATTGGTGGATCTGGTTCCCAGCCGGGGCGCGGTTGTAAAGACCTTTGGCGCCAAGGAAGTGCGCGACATGATCGACCTGATCCGAACACTGGAACAATTCGCCGCCGCCCGTGCCTGCGAGGTTGCGACGGCGAATGACATCGGCGCAATCCGCGACCTGCACGACCAAATGATAGACTGCTATCGGACGGGCGACCGGCTGCAATACTATAAACTGAACCAGGCGATCCATTCGGGCATCGTGGCACTAGCTGACAATGCCACCCTGTACGATGTCCATTCCATGCTTCAGACGCGCCTGAAGCGCATCCGCTTCATCGGCCACGAGGGCCCCGAGAAATGGGCAAACGCGGTGGCCGAGCATGAGGAGATAATTGCGGCCCTGGAAGCCCGTGATCTTGACCGGCTGTCAGCCGTCCTTGGTCGTCACTTGACCATGGCTTGGGAACGCGTCAAGGACAGCCTGCCGGCATGACACGCCAACAGGTTGCGGTTTTTCTTGCGTTGAAAATTGGCTCGGCGGTGAAGCTGCACTTGTGACGGCACATGTAAAACCGCCTGATCTGACAACTGACCACATAGAAAGTCAGTTTAGAAGTTGCGATTCTGTAGGAAGGCTCGGCGTGTTGATGACGTGACTGCCCCTCTGATTACTGGCGCAAGACATTGCCACAGATACCGGCTGCCAGTCTAAACGTGCGAGTTGCATTCGAGAAAACTGGACAAGGCGCAGCTCCGCGATACCGGCGTTACCTTCAATCTTAAGTGGAGCAAATGAAGTTTTCTGCTAATCTAGGCTTTCTGTGGAACAACCTGCCATTGCCTGACGCCATCCACGCAGCAAGCATGGCGAACTTTGCCGCCGTTGAATGCCATTGGCCTTACGCAGTGCCTGCTAATCAAATCCGTGATGCGCTCCAGGAAACGGGGCTGTCCATGCTGGGTCTGAACACGAGACGGGGCGATACTAAGATCGGCGAGAATGGCCTCTCTGCTCTGCCCGGCCGCGAAGCAGAAGCCTGCGCCGCTATCGATGAAGCTTTAGACTATGCCCGTGCCAGCGGCACTCTTTCGGTTCATGTGATGGCGGGCAACAGCAGCGGTCCGCGTGCGCGTGAGACATTCCTTGCCAATCTGGATCATGCCTGCGCCGAGGCGGCAAAGGATGGCATCGCCATCCTGATCGAGCCGCTGAACCCATATAATGCGCCAGGGTATTTCCTGAACAGCACAAGCCAAGCAGCCGATATCATCCGGACCTTGGGCGCGCCAAACCTGCAAATGATGTTCGACTGCTATCACATCCAGATCATCGAGGGGGATGTTGTTCGCCGCCTTACGAGTCTGCTAAATCTGGTTGGCCACATCCAGATCGCTGCTGTGCCCGACCGAGGAACGCCAGATCATGGCGAACTGAACTATGATTATGTTCTCCGAGCAATCCACAAGCTTGGCTGGAACCGACCTATCGGCGCGGAGTATCTGCCTGATGGCCTAACGGAGGAAAGTCTCGGATGGATGGAGCGTTTCGCCGACATCAGCGAAGAGACGAGATGAGAGACAAATCGATCATCGTCTTAAGATGTGAATGTCCGCCAAAGCACCCTGCCGTCCTGTCCGTATCGAATAATTTGGAGCAGGCCGCCTGGTTTTGGTTTGGAGGGCCCTGCAGGTAATATCTTTCGAGCAGGATGCGGTTCTTGAGGGTCTGGTGCCAGCGTTCGATCTTGTCCTACGTCTGGGGGATAATGGGGAGCGCTGCGCAAATGATTTTCTTAAATCAGTTGCTCCTCTCAGAAACGCTCGCCCAGTGCTATAGATCAGCAAGACAAAGTTGGCAAAGGTTGACCTCTTGCCAAAGTATAAGGTCAGCATGGGCAATACATTGACGGGACGCGCACCAGTTTTTGCAAATCCCGTAGATATCATGTTTTTTTCCGGCGCCCGCGTCCGAACGGTCGGAGCGGCCCGCCAAAGGCACTTTTATATGCCCTCCCCAAGGCGGACGCGTTCGCATAGCCGCAGCGAAGTGCGATGGTCTGGACCTCGAGATCCGTGCTGCGAGCAAGATCGCGGGCCCGGGTCAGGCGCAGCATCTGGAAGTAACGACCGGGCGACATTCCTGCCTCGGTGCGGAATAGCCGCTCCATGCTGCTGAGCGAGAGGCCGGACTGCGCAGCCATCTGCGCAATTGGCACCGGCGTCTCGATCATATCGACCATCAGGTCGGTTACCTGATGCAGACGGGCTGAAGCCTTAGCGATGGGCAAGATCGTCCGTGTCCTTAGGCCAGCTACGGAACGATCCCCCTCATGGAGAAACATGGACGATGCCAGGAAGGCGCTGCCCTTGCCGAAGCGCTCTTCGATCAAGTCTAGGATCAGGCTCAAGGCTCCGGAGGCGTCGCCGCAGGACCAGAACCTTCCCTTCCTGACAAAGGGTCTGGGGTCCACATGAACATCGGGAAAGGCTTCGGCAAATTCAGGAACCACAGACCAATGAATCGTGGCGCAGTGGCCTGAAAGCAGCCCCGCAGCAGCAAGGAGCCATGTCCCTGTGTCGGCACCGACAATGACTCTGCTTTGCCGGGAAAGCGCTGATATGCGATGCATACCGCTGGCGTTGCAATGTTCGCGAAAGCCATAGCCTGAGACCACGATCAGCAAATCAAAGGTTCCACCGGCTGCAACGTCTGGCGCTACTAGAAGCCCGCTCGATGACCGCACCGGGCTTCCATCCGCCGTCAGCACAAGCCAGCACAGATTTTCCTGCCCCTGGTCGCGAACCGCCCGCAGGGGTTCAAGCAGGCAGGACAGGACCATGTTCGAGAATCCCTCGAACAGCAAGAAAGCGGCGCGCATGAAAAATTTGGACGGGTTTGGACTTCTTAATGAAGGAATAGGACCATCGCCTGATGAAAGGAAGTCCTAGCCTGTGACCTGCTGAATGGAGGAAGGTTGCGATGCCGCTGGCCATGAACAAGGACGTTTTTATTACCTGCGCAGTCACTGGATCGGGGGCAACACAGGACCGGTCGCCACATGTCCCGCGCAGTCCGAAGCAGATCGCCGACAACGCCATTGAGGCAGCAAAGGCGGGGGCGGCCGTGGTCCACTGCCATGTCCGCGATCCGGAAACAGGCAAGCCGTCGCGCCGGTTGGATCTGTATCGCGAGGTTACGGATCGTATTCGTGATGCCGATGTGGATGTTGTGCTGAACCTGACCGCCGGCATGGGCGGCGACATCGTCTTCGGCCATACGGAGGCGCCCTTTCCGGTCAACACGGCAGGCACTGACATGGCCGGTGCAACCGAACGCATGGCCCATATTGCCGAATGTCTGCCGGAGATCTGCACGCTGGATTGCGGAACGATGAACTTTGCCGAAGCCGACTATGTCATGACCAACACCCCCGGAATGCTGCGGGCCATGGGCGGCATGATGACGGTCTTGGGCGTGAAGCCGGAAATCGAGGCTTTCGACACCGGCCACCTGTGGTTTGCCAAGGAGCTGGTCCGCGAAGGCACCCTAGCGAGGCCCGCCCTTGTGCAACTCTGCATGGGGGTGCCGTGGGGGGCGCCCAATGACCTCAATACCTTCATGGCAATGGTGAATGCGGTGCCCGACGACTGGTGCTGGTCGGCGTTCAGCCTGGGCCGTGATCAGATGCCCTATGTCGCCGCGGCCGTGCTGGCGGGCGGTAATGTGCGCGTCGGTTTGGAGGATAACCTGTGGCTGGGCAAGGGGCAGCTTGCCACAAACGCACAACTTGTCGAACGGGCCGCCACAATAATTGAAAACATGGGTGGGCGCGTCATAGGGCCTCAGGAAGCGCGCAAAAAGCTGGGTCTCATGAAACGCGCGCCAAAGGGAGCAGCGGAATGAGCAAGGCAGCCATCATCGGCAGCGGGGTCATCGGCGGTGGCTGGGCCGCACGCTTTCTGCTCAACGGCTGGGACGTCGCGGTCTTCGACCCCGATCCCCAGGCCGAACGCAAGATCGGCGAGGTGCTGGCCAATGCCCGCCGCGCCCTGCCCGCACTGTATGACCGCGCCTTGCCGGCCGAAGGCAAGCTAACCTTTCATACTGATTTGGCCGAGGCTGTGGCAGGCGCCGAGTGGATCCAGGAAAGCGTTCCTGAAACCCTAGCTTTGAAGCATCGCATCCTCCCCGAAATTCAGCAGGCGGCCGAGCCAGAGGCAGTGATTGGCTCCTCCACTTCGGGCTTCAAGCCGTCGGAGCTGAACGCGCCTGGAACCCGGGCCATCGTGGCCCATCCGTTCAACCCGGTCTATCTGTTGCCTCTGGTCGAACTGGTGGGCGACTCGGCAACGTGCGCCCAGGCCGCTGACATCCTGCGCGGCATTGGCATGTATCCCTTGACTGTCCGCAAGGAAATCGACGCCCATATCGCGGACCGGTTGCTGGAGGCCGTTTGGCGCGAGGCGCTTTGGCTGGTCAAGGACGGCATCGCCACGACCGGGGAGATCGATGAATCGATCCGAATGGGCTTCGGCATCCGCTGGGCTCAGATGGGTCTGTTCGAGACCTATCGGATTGCCGGGGGCGAGGCTGGCATGGCGCATTTCATGGCACAGTTCGGCCCTGCGCTGTCCTGGCCCTGGACGAAGCTGATGGACGTGCCTGAATTCAACGACGACCTGGTTGACCTGATCGCATCGCAGTCCGACGCCCAGTCGGGACATTTGTCGATCCGGGACCTGGAACGGCTGCGCGACGACAATGTGGTTGGCATGATCCGGGCGCTGCGGCGCACGGGCAGCGGCGCCGGCGGAGTGATCCGCGCGCATGAGGAAATCTTGGCCGACATGGGCGAACGCGATGGATTGCCTGTGACCGCAACGCGCCAAGTCCCCGTCAGCTGGACCGACTACAACGGACATATGAACGAATCCCACTATCTTGAAGCCGCGTCGCTGGCGACGGACCGGTTCATGGAGATGATCGGCGTGGACGCCACCTATATCACCTCGGGTCGCAGCTATTTTACGGTCGAGAACCATATCCGCTATCTCGATGAAATCCATGCGGGCGACCGACTGACCATCACCACGCAGGTGTTGGCAGGGAAAGGCAAGCGTCTGCATCTGTTCCACCGTCTGTGGCGTGGCGACGACACCCTTGCCGCCACGGTCGAGACGATGCTGATCCATACTGACCTGTCTACCCGCCGCAGCAGCGAACCTGACGGGGCAGTGTTGGAAAGCTTGTCTGGCTGGGTGGCGTCCCATGCGGGGCTAAAGGCCGAGGGGGCTGGTCGGTCTGTCGGTCAGCCCGCCACTGACCCGGCATAGTGAATGAGCCGAACGGAGGCGGGCCAGTAATGTCATGGAATGTGAGGACATGCTCTTCCAGCAATCTAGCCAGCCCCTGACAGTCACGATCCTGGTCCTGCCCGATGCTTCGTTGATGAGCATAGCGGCCACGCTTGATCCGATGCGGGCAGCGAACCGGATTTCGGGTCAGCGGCCCTATCGCTGGAAAGTCGTGTCGATGGACGGCTGTTCCGTTACGACCAGCTGTGGCCTGACGCTGCAGGTGGACGGCTGCTTCGCGCCCCAGGACCGTTGCGACGTCCTGATCGTCGTGGCCGCCTTCAACGTCACCGGACATGCCTCGGCCACGGTGCTGACCGCGGTCCGACAGGCGGCGCGTCGGGCGCATATGGTCGGGGGCGTCGAGGCAGGCAGTTGGGTGTTGGCGATGGCTGGCCTTCTGGATGAGCGCAAAGCCACGACCCATTGGGAAGATCTGGAGGACTTCGCCACGCGCTTCCCACAGGTTCGTGTGATCCCCGACCGGTGGGTGGTGGACGGCACGGTCTTCACGACTGGCGGCGCGGCACCGGCCCTGGACTTCATGCTGGCGCTCGTCCGGGCCCGCCAAGGCTTTGGTGCTGCCCTGAACGTTGCAAGCCTTTATGTCTATGACGAGGTGCGGCTGCCCTCGGACGCCCAGCCGCTGGTGTCGTTGGGGCGCGACAGCCGGATCGATCCACGGCTGGCTCAGTCGATCCGGATCATGGAGCAGCATATCGACACGCCGCTGACAATCCACGACATCGCGGAACGCATTGGCTGCTCGATCCGCACGGTCGAGGTTCTGTTTCGCCGGCTAGTCCAGTGTTCTCCGGCGGCATATTACTTGTCGCTGCGTTTGCAGGCGGCTCGTCGGCTGGTCACCGATACCCGGCTGCCCATGGCCGATATCGCAGTGCGGACAGGCTTTTCTTCGATCGCCTCGCTGTCGCGATCCTTCCGGCGGCAGTTCGGGCAGGCGCCGTCTGCCGCCAGAAAAGGTTCACAGACCTAGCTTGTTCATGGCGGTCGCCTGCCCGGGTTCGCCCTCCACCGTGGTCACGCCATCAAGCCAGGCCTCCAGCACAGTCGGGTTTTCCCTCAGCCACCGGTGGGCCGCTTCGCGTCCCTCCATCCCCTCGTCCAGGATATAGGACATCATCACATCCTCTGCCTCGACAGTGAAAGAGAGGTTTGCCAGAAATTTGCCCAGGTTCGGGCATTCCGCAGACAAACCCCTGCGCGTGTTCGTCAGCACGGTCGCGGCACCGTCTTCGGGGCCGAACATGTCGTTGCCTTCGGTTAGGTATTCGATGTCATAGCGGACATTCATCGGATGGGGACGCCAGCCGAAGAACAAGATGTCGTCCTCTGCCCGAATGGCGCGCTCGACCTGGGCCAGCATGCCTTGCTCGCTCGACTCGACCAGTTCGAAGTCGCCCAACTCGAAGCCGTTGTCCTGGATCGTCTCCAGGATGGTCGTGTTCGCACTGCTGCCGGACTCAATCCCATAAATCTTGCCGCCAAGCTGATCCTTGAACTTGGAAATGTCGGCATAGGTCTTCAATCCAGCCTCATACGTGGTGGCCGGAACTGCGAACCCGATCAAGGCGCCTTCAAGGTTGGCGCGCACAACTTCGATATCACCGGCCTCGACCAGCGGCTTCTGGATCGGTTCTTGCAAGGGCATCCAGTTGCCCAAGAAGATGTCCGTATCACCTTGCTTCAATGACTCGAAGGTCACGGCAACCGACAGGACTTGAACCTCCGGTTCGTATCCTAATGCCTCAAGCACCAACCCTGCAGCCGAGGTGGTGGCAGTAATGTCGGTCCAGCCGACGTCGGAAAAGCTGGGGCTTCGGCACTGCTCGGGTTCTGCCGCTTGAACCTGCGGCAGGAATGCGAAGGTTGCGAGAAGTGTCGCGGCAATCTTCTTCATAGTACTCCCCTTCGTTGCTCATGATAAATTTGCGATCCAGTTATCCACGAAGATAGGGACTAGAACAGGATATGATTGTCGATTTGCGCAGGCTTCTTTACGTTATGCGCAGCGATGTTGAAGGTTCCATTTCTTTACAACATTGGAAAACCTGGCACCAAGGTCGGGAATCTATCCGCCGCTTCCACTGCGACACGAACATGTTGTCACCAAGTTAAAATGTCGCCTCGTGAGCCATTTAGAAATGTCGCATGGGCTTGGAGCGATAATCCGGCCCCGGCCCGCTCTCCAGCACAAGGGCCGTAGGGACGGGGCCGGCGACAGCGCGCCGTCTGCAGGTTTCGGCTATCGTGGCTGAGGGCTATGTGGGCCCGTCGTCATTGTGCAGGTGGTTGCAGGATTTGCGCAGCCTGAGCTTCTGCCGCGCGTCGTTCGGCGCGTTTGTCGAGCCAGCTCTTTCGACCACGACCGCGCTTGCCTGTCGGCGTGTAGTGATCTCGTTGTTTGCCCACGAGTCCGACCTGCGGCGGCTTGGTCTGTTGCTGGATCATGATGTAGGACAGCACCTCGGCCAGGCGCTTGTTCTCGGTGATGCTGGCGTGGGTCACCCGCTGCTGGCTGGGGTCAAACACCCGGTAGGGCAGCAACAAGCCCTTCCAGCGGATCTCGAGCGGCCGGTCTGCAAGGGCATAGGTCTCGACATACTGGCCGATGGCGCTGCGGGCGTGCTCACTGTCATTCAGAATGAACTTCCTGCGCTCGTAATGGATCACCAGGTTGCCGCTGAGCCGGCGCTGATCGCGGATGCAGAGGCTCTCGCGGAGCCGCGATGCCGGCACATTCAGCGGCCGGTGCCGGTCATCCGAGTGGGCAGGAAGACAGGCGAAGCGTTCGTTGTGACGCACCATGAAACCCGGCAGAAAGGCATTGCCCGCCATGTCGCTGATGCCGGCAAGGCGCAGTTCCTTGACCAGAGGACCCTGCAGGGTGCGATTGGCCCGCTCCACGCGGCCCTTGGCCTGCGAAGAGTTGGCACAGAGGATCTCGATGGTCAGTTCCGCCAGAGCGCGGCCGAACTGCGTCATGGCATGCCCGTTGCGGACCTCGGGACGGTTGATGCGAAAGAGGCTGTACTTGTCGGAGTAAAAGGCAACCGGGCGGCCGTAATCCCTCAGATAGTCTTCCACGACCATGAAATAGGCTTCGGTGGTCTCCGACGGGACAAAGCGCATCTGCATCAGCTTGCCGGTGGCATCATCGATGAACACCAGCAGCGTGCAGGCCGGTCCGCGATCTTCAAACCAGCGATGATCCGAGC
>NZ_NWMQ01000038.1:0-26891 GCF_002901215.1 Paracoccus sp. SY
TCCCGAAAGGGGCGGGCTTTTTCTGTAGACTTGAATTGCAGTGCCGCCTGCGCGATCTTGGAGGAAAGGGTTGCAGGGGGAATTATCATGCCGAAAGGGCGGAAAGTCGTCCAGCCCGTGAAGGGAGGTTGGGTCTCAAGGGATGCCACCACTGGTCGTTTCTCTGAGGTGCGAACTGAAAAAGGCAGCGTGAGCAAGATCACCAAAGCCACCTTCTACACGATCCAGGAAAGTTCGCAGCGGCGAAGCGCGGCACTTCAGAGGCTGGCAGATCGCTAGGTCGCATTACCGGGTCACCCTTGCCGATGCCATAGCCGCACATGATGAGGCATTGCGGTATGGCGGCAGGCCAGGGATCAGTAGCCTGCACTTGATCCAATCTGCTTTGGCACGACCATATTCCGGCTATCATCGCAGCATCTCTCGAAAGTCGGCAGCCTTGCTGCAGAGCATGGTTGGAAATCATGGATTCGTGGATGCCAATAAACGTACAGCTTGGCTTCTCGTAGAGCTATTGGTCGCGCGGAGCGGTTTCATGCTTGCAATTCCAGATGATGAACCCATCGATGATCTGGTCGTTGCTACAGCATCTGGCGATTTGTCTTTTGCCGATCTTGTGGATTGGTTCCAAGCACGGATATGGCGGCAAGACTAGGATGGGCCAAACTCGATAGGGTGATTTTCATGTCTGCAAGCGGCTACCCAAAGCTTGCATTGACCCGCCGCCTGCCTTGCCGCAGGATCGCGCTGTTGGAATTGCCGGATCAAGCCCATGTGCCAGATCTTCGCGGGGCAGCACCCCGACCGCTATGAAACCGTCACCCGCCGGCTGCGCCTGAACGGGCAATCGACCTCGATCCGGCTGGAACGGGCGTTCTGGCGCATCCTGGACGACATCGCCGCCCGGCAGGGCGTGACGACCCCCGCCTTCATTTCCAAGCTGCACGCCGAGGTGCTGGAACTGCATGGCGAGGCGCGGAACTTCACCTCGCTTCTGCGCTGCGCCTGCACGATCCACCTGGGCGAGGATCAGCACATCGCCCCCACCGCCATCGCCGCCGAATAAAAGCGGCATTGTAGTAATCCGTTACTACCCGGCCGGATTCGGCCCGTCCTAGACTGGTTCCCAGGAAGACAAGAAGGGAACCCCATGGCGAAATATGTCCATTCCATGATCCGCGTGCTGGACGAGGCGCGCTCGGTCGATTTCTATGACCGCTGCTTTGGGCTGAAGGTCGCCGAGCGCCTGGATTTCCCGGACTTCACGCTGGTCTATCTGGCGAATGGCGAAAGCGAGACGGAACTGGAACTGACCGTCAACAAGGGCAGGACCGAACCCTATGCCCTGGGCGACGGCTATGGGCACATCGCCTTTACCGTGGACGACGTGGATGCCCTGCACGCCCGGCTGGAATCCGAAGGCTTCGCGCCGCGCAAGCTGGTCGATTTCGCCCCCGGCGGCGAGGTGATCGCGCGGTTCTTCTTCATTGCCGATCCCGATGGCTATCAGATCGAGGTGATCCAGCGGGGCGGCCGCTACAAATAGCGTGCCCGAAGGGAAGGGGAGACCCAGGCGCGCAGACAAGGGGGGAGGAGAGAACATGACCCGATTGAACAAGCAGGGGCTGACCCGGCGCGCGCTTCTGTCGCGCGCGGTGGCGGCCGGGGCGCTGGCCGTGGCAGGACCGGGCTTCATCGCGGCACCCGACGCCGCCTGGGCCGTCGAAGTGACGGCGATCAGCGAACACGAGATGGCGACGCTTTTGCAGATGGCGCGCGACATCTATCCCCATGACCGGGTGGGGGACCGGTTGTATGCGGTGGCGATCAAGTCCTATGACGTGACCGAGCAGAAGGACATGGTGGCCGAAGGCATCGCCGCCCTGGACGAGGCCGCGAAGAAGGCCGGTTTCGACAACTACCTTGCCGCCGGGTGGGAAGATGACCGGGTCGCGATCCTCCGGTCGATCCAGGACACGCCCTTCTTCCAGACCATCCGGGGCGGGCTGGTGACGGGCCTTTATAACCAGAAGGATATCTGGCCGATCTTCGGCTATGAGGGCGAGTCCTTCTCGCATGGCGGTTACATCGACCGTGGCTTTGACGACATCGACTGGTTGTAGGGGGACAGCCACCATGGCAACGGCAGCGAAATTCGAACTGACCGACGACAGCGTGGTCGTCATCGTGGGCACCGGCGCGGGCGGCGGGGTGCTGGCCAACGAACTGGCGCAGAAGGGCGTCAAGGTCGTGGCCCTGGAAGCAGGCGGGCGCTACATGCCCGAGGATTACATCAACGACGAATGGGAAAGCTTCGGCCAGCTTGCCTGGACCGACCCGCGTACGACCAGCGGCGACTGGCGCGTGGCCAAGGACTTCAGCGGCTTGCCCGCCTGGATCGTCAAGGCCGTGGGCGGGACAAGCGTCCATTGGGCGGGCGCATCCCTGCGGTTCCAGGACCACGAATGGAAGGCGCTGTCCGCCTATGGCGCGGTCGAGGGGGCAAATCTGCTGGACTGGCCCCTGGACGCGGCCGAGATGGCCCCCTGGTACGACAAGGCCGAGGCCAAGCTGGGCGTGACCGGGGTCGGCGGGCGCGCGCGCCTGCCGGGCAGCAACAACTACAAGGTCTTTGAAAAGGGCGCGCTGGCGCTTGGCTACAAGGACGTCCATACCGGCAACATGGCGATCAACAGCGCCGATTATGACGGCCGGATGGCCTGCCAGCAGACCGGCTTCTGCTTCCAGGGCTGCAAATGGGGCGCCAAGTGGTCCAGCGCCTATACCGACATTCCGCGCGGCGAGGCGACCGGCAACCTCGAGGTGCGCGACCACGCCCATGTCGCGCGCATCCTGCATGACGACAGCGGCAAGGTGACGGGGGTCGAGTATTTCGACAAGGACGGCAACCTGCAGATGCAGAAGGCGCGGGTCGTCGCGGTGGCGGGCAACAGCTTCGAAAGCCCGCGCCTGCTGCTGAATTCGCACAGCAGCATGTTCCCGGACGGCTTGGCCAACAGTTCGGGCCAGGTCGGGCGCAACTACATGCGCCACACCACCGGATCGGTCTATGCCACATTCGAGCAGCCGGTGAAGATGTGGCGCGGCACGACCATGGCGGGCATCATCCGCGACGAGGCCAGGCATGACCCGTCGCGCGGCTTCGTCGGCGGCTATGAGCTTGAGACCCTGTCGCTGGGCCTGCCCTTCATGGCGGCCTTCCTGGATCCGGGCGGCTGGGGGCGCGAATTCACCACCGCGCTTGACAGCTATGCCAACATGGCCGGCATGTGGATCGTGGGCGAGGACATGCCCCAGGCCGAGAACCGCGTCACCCTATCCGAGACCGAGGACAAGTTCGGCCTGAAGGTCGCCAACGTCAACTTCAGCGACCACCCCAACGACATCGCCATGCGCAACCATGCCTACAAGCAGGGGCAGGCGATCTACAAGGCGGTGGGGGCGACGCGGACGCTGCCGACGCCGCCATATCCCTCGACCCACAACCTGGGCACCAACCGCATGTCGGAACGCCCCGAGGATGGCGTGGTGAACCGCAACGGGCGGGCGCATGACGTGCCGAACCTGTTCGTGTCGGATGGCAGCCAGTTCACGACCGGCGCGGCGGAAAACCCGACGCTGACCATCGTGGCCCTGGCGATCCGGCAGGCGGACCACATCGCCAAGGAAATGGCGGCGGGCAACGTCTGATCCCGGCGGCCTCCTGCGGCACCTGACAGGATCTGTCAGGGCCGGTGGCCCATGCTGCCAGGCAGGAGGTTCCGCCATGATCAACCCTGTCCTTATCTCTGGACGCGACCCGACGCGGCTGCTTCATGCTGCCGCGTCCGCCCCCGTCATTTTGACACCCGGTCCCAATGCCGCCTGCATCCTGGAACCGGGCATCGCGCCTGTTTGCTGCAAACGGGGGAAGGGGCGATGAAAACCTATCGCGGAAGCTGTTTCTGCGGCGCGGTCGCCTTTGAGGCGGACGGCGACCTGGCGGATGGGACGATGCGGTGCAACTGCCGCTTTTGCCGGAAGATGCGCTATTGGGAAATGCGGCTGCCCGATGCCGGGGGGCTGCGCGTGCTGCGCGGGCAGGACGCGCTTGCGGAAACGCCGCGAATGCAGGGTGACGGGGTGGACATGCGCCACGTCTTCTGCGGGCGCTGCGGGGCGCGGCTGTGGACGCGGGGCAACCTGGCCGAACTGGGCGGCGCCTTCACGATGCTCTTCGTCCCCGCCCTGGACGATGTCCCCGAGGCGGAACTGATCGCCGCCCCGGTCTTTCATGCGGATGGCGCGCATGACGACTGGTGGAACCAGGCCGCCGAGACGCGGCATCTGTGACGCCTGGTCTGCGACCGCCCCGCGCCCGGACCGGGCCGCCTTATTGCCCGTCCACGGCCGCCTGGTTGACCCCGCCCTCGGCGATGCGGGTCATGTGTTCGTCGCCCTCGCGCGTGCTGTCCAGGCATTCCTGCAGGGCGGCGCCGTCGTTGTCATGGCCCAGGCGGTTCGCGAAGGTCCGCACGCAGCCATAGCCCGCGATGGCGTAATGGGTCAGGCGCTGATACTGGGTGATGATGGCGGCGTCCTGGGTATCCTCGTCGCCGAAATCGGTCTCGATCGCGTGCTTGCGGGCCTCGGCCACCAGGCCCTCCATTCCCCGGCAATGTTCACCGGTGGGGTCGGTATCGTGCCTGCTGCAGATGCTTGCCAGGGTCTCCATCCCGCGGGCGATGCCCTGGTTCCCGGCGATCAGCGCCTCGGACAGTTCGCGCGACTTCGCCACGCGGCCCATTTCCGTGACGATGGCCATGGATTGCTTGCAGGCGGAATAGAGGTCTTTCAACTGGTGCAGGTAAAGATCGTTCAGGTTCTTGATCGCCATGATGCTGTCCTCTCAGGTGGCAGGCCTTTTCACCCTTGCAACGTGCGGCCTGTCGCATCGTTCCAGCGGCCCGCTTGACATGCGGCGCGGATGGGTCCAGCAAACGCACCCTTGCCCGGCCCCCTTCACGACATTCCGGTGATACCATGTTTTCGTGGTTCGAACGACGCATCGACCCTTACCCGACCGAGACCCCGGACATGCCGCCCCGGTCGCTGGTCCGGTTCGTCCTGTATTACAGCCAGGGCGCCATTCCCTGGCTGCTGCTGGTCGGCGTCAGTTCGGCCCTGATCGCCATCATCGAGGTCGTGCTGTTCGGCTGGCTGGGCGAGCTGATCGACCAGTTGGCGCAGGTGCCGCGCGACCAGTTCTGGGCTGCCCAAGGCGGTCGGCTGGTCTTCATGGCCGTGGTTCTGCTGGTGGTGCTGCCCGTTCTGCACCTGCTGGCGTCCCTGGTGCTGTACCAGGGTCTGATGGGCAATTTCCCGCAGCGCATCCGCTGGCGCGCGCATCGTTACCTGCTGCGCCAGTCGGTCGGCTATTTCCAGGACGAATTCGCGGGCCGCATCGCGCAACGGCTGATGCAGACGGCGCTTGCCGTGCGCGAGGTGGCGATGAAGGCCATGGATGTGGGCAGCTATGTTGTGATCTATTTCCTGGGCGCGCTGATCCTCGCGGCCAGCCAGGACTGGCGGCTGGCCTTGCCCTTCCTGGCCTGGGCCGCGGCCTATGGGATCATGCTGTGGCAAATCGTGCCGCGCCTGGGCCGGGTGGCGCAGGAACAAGCGGATGCACGGGCGCAGATGACGGGCCGCGTCGTGGACAGCTATACCAACATCGCCACGGTCAAGCTGTTCTCTCATTCCTCGCGAGAGGAGGGTTGGATGCGCGAGGGGATGGATGCCTTCCTGCGCACCGTTTACGCGCAGATGCGCCTGTCCAGCATCCAGGACATCGCGCTGAACACGATGAACGTGGTCCTGGTCGCCTCGGTCGCGGGGGTAGGGTTGTGGTTGTGGACCAATGGGGTGGTCGAGGTGGGCGCGGTGGCCGTGGCCGTTCCGCTGGCGCTGCGGCTGAACAACATGGCCCATTGGATCATGTGGGAATTCGCCGCCCTGTTCGAAAACATCGGCACGGTCCGCGACGGCATCTCCAGCCTTGCCCTGCCGCGCGAGGTGCGCGACGCCCCCGGCGCGCGGCCCCTGCTGCGCGGACCCGGCGCGGTGACCTTTGACAATGTCACCTTCCGCTATCGCGGGATCGAGGGCGCGCGGCCCATGGCGGTCCTGGACGACCTGACCCTGCATGTCGCGCCGGGCGAACGGGTGGGCCTGGTCGGCCGGTCGGGCGCAGGAAAATCGACGCTGATCAACCTGCTGCTGCGCTTTCACGATATCGAGGGCGGCCGCATCGCCATCGACGGGCAGGATGTGTCGAAGGTCACGCAGGACAGCCTGCGCGCGGCGATCGGCGTGGTGACGCAGGACAGTTCGCTTCTGCACCGGTCCGTGCGCGACAACATCGCCTATGGCCGCCCCGATGCCACCGATGACGAAATCGCCGCCGCCCTGCGCATGGCCGAGGCGCAGGACTTCGTGCCCCTGCTATCGGACAGCCAGGGCCGGCGCGGGCTTGACGCCCATGTCGGCGAACGCGGGGTCAAGCTGTCGGGCGGGCAGCGCCAGCGCATCGCCATTGCCCGCGTCGCGCTGAAGGACGCGCCGATCCTGATCCTGGACGAGGCGACAAGCGCGCTCGACAGCGAGGCCGAGGCCGCGATCCAGTCCCGCCTGGACGTGCTTATGGCGGGCAAGACGGTGATCGCCATCGCCCACCGCCTGTCCACCATCGCCGCCATGGACCGGCTGATCGTGATGGACGGCGGCCGCATCATCGAACAGGGCAGCCATGCCGACCTGCTGGCACGGGGCGGCCTTTACGCGCGCCTGTGGGCGCGGCAGTCGGGCGGCTTCCTGGCGGAGGATGTGGAGGGCTAGGCGCGTTTCCCCGCTTGACGGCACCCGCGCCAGATCCTATCAGACGCTCACTGCAGGGGTTTAGCTCAGTTGGTAGAGCATCGGTCTCCAAAACCGAGGGTCGTGGGTTCGAGTCCCCCAACCCCTGCCAGTCCTTCCGACATCATCGCAGGCTTTCGCGCGCCAACGCCGCGACCAGGTCGGTGCGCGTGACGATGCCGACGATCCGGTCGCCTTCCAGCACCGGGACGGCGTCGGTATCGCTGGACGCCAGGGGCGGCAGCAGCGCGGCGATGGGCGTGTCGGGCCGGGCCGTCGGAAGCCGGTCCCCCATCACGTCGGCGGCGCGCAGGTCGTGTCCGACCCGCGACAGCCGGCCGTCGGGGCGGAAGCGCGCATGGGCGCGGGCGATCAGGTGCAACTGGAAGATCACCCCCAGGTAACGTCCCTCGGGGCCGACCACGGGCAGCGACGTGAAGCCGTGGCGCGAGAACAGGGCCGCGATCTCAAGCATGGGGGTGTCGGGCGCCACCGTGACCAGATCGCGCGACATGATGTCGCCCGCCGTCTGCGCCTTGGTGCGGTGACTGGCGGCCTGCATCTCGGCCGCGGCCAGCAGGCGGGCCAGATCCTCGACCCCCAGGTTCAGCGACTGGTTATAGCGGACCAGGATCCGCGACAGCTCGTCCTCGGTCAGGCCCAGGCGCTCGGGCGGAGGGGGGTCGGCGGTGCCGCTGGGGTTCGGCTCTCCGAACTGGCGGAAGGGATAGCGCCGGCCGGTCGCATGGGCATAGATCACCGCGATCCCCACCAGCAGCGCGGTGCCGACCGCCACGGGCATGAAGGCGAAGCCCAGGCCCAGGGGCGCGATCCGGTCCGCGCCGATGGCGACCGTCATGGCCACCGCGCCCCCCGGCGGATGCGTCGCCCGGCACAGCGCCATCGCCATGATCGCCGTCCCGACCGAAACCGGCACCGCGATCAACGGATCCTCGGCCACGCGGCAGACCAGCAGCGCGACAAGGGCCGACAGGGTGTTTCCCACCACGGCGGGCCAAGGCTGCGCCAAGGGGCTGTTCGGCGCCGCGAAGATCAGGACCGAGGTGGCCCCGAACGGCGCGATCAGATAGATCCCCAGCCACAGGTCCGGTGCGATGGTGAAGGCCAGCCCCGCGGCAGCCGCCAGCCCGATCAGCGCGCCGATGCCCGCGCGCAGCGCCTCGGTCGCGGGAACGGCGGCCGTGGACGGGCCAAGCGCGCGAAGGCGGGAATGTCCCGCCCGGTCAACAAGGATCCGCAACTCTGGCCCCTTCCTTCTGCCGCACCGAGCCATAGGAACAAGGCGCGACGCCTGCAAGGCATGGGTGCGGCTAATGCGACCTTCAGGGGCGGCCCCGGCGGCTTGCGGCGGGTGGGCATTGCGTTGCGCATGAAGGAAATGGATGCGGAAGGATGGATATACTTCCCGAAACGCATCAACAGACGGATGCGGCGAAAAAGATACTTCGTCGCCTACACCGTCCACGGTACGCCGCAGGATCTGACCCTGGTCCAAGGCATGTTCGCCCGCGATGACGCCACCAAGAAGGAATTCGAGAAATGGGCCGTCAGCCGGATCGACGCGCAGGCTTGGCCGACAGGCAAGAAGAGCGCTGACGGCGGCATCGACGGTCGGCTGCCCTTCGGCAAGACGAACGTGGCCCTTGTCAGCGTCGAGGGCGGCAAGGACTGGCAGCGCAACCACATCGACCAACTCCGCGCCGTGATCGACCGCGAAAAGGCCGACATCGGCGTCTTCCTCACCCTGCATGAACCGATCGCCCCATGAAGGCCGACGCGGCGGGTGCGGGGCAGTCCGCGCTTGACGGCTTCGATCCCGTGCCGCGCATCCAGATCGTCACGGTCGAGAAGGCGATGACCTTGCGCGAACGTGCGGTGAAGATCCCGCTGGCCGGCACCGATGTCTTCCGCAAGCCCGCGCGAGAGGTGGATGCGGCCCGGCAGTTCGGGCCGGATCTGCAAGGCAGGCTTGAATCGGAACCCGGTCGCGGCTACATGGGCCACTGATTTCCGCGAAGGAGCCTGCCCGTGGCCACCAATCCCGTCCAGTTCATCAACCAGGTCCGCGCCGAGGCCGCCAAGATCACCTGGCCCACCCGGCGCGAGGTGGTCACGACGACCATCATGGTGCTGATCCTGGCCGCGATCTTCAGCATCTTCTTCTCGCTGGTGGACCTGGCGATCCGCTTCGGGATCACCGAAGGGCTGCGGCTGATCAGCAACTGATCGGGCTTGCATTTTCCGGCCAAGGGGGGTATCTGCCCCGAACTGTCCGGCAAGACGGCGTGCATCGAATGGGGTTGCGCGCCGCTTTCAATTTGGCGGAAGCAATGGAATTCAAGGGTTTGCCGGGGCCGTCCAGGTGATTCCCTTCTGACGAACAGGGGTTTGATCGAACATGGCAAAGCGTTGGTATTCGGTCAGCGTCCTGTCGAACTTCGAAAAGAAGGTCGCCGATGCGATCCGCCAGGCCGTCGCTGAAAAGGGCTTGGAGGAGCAGATCGACGAGGTTCTGGTCCCGACGGAGGAAGTGATCGAAATCCGCCGCGGCAAGAAGGTCACGTCCGAACGCCGCTTCATGCCCGGCTATGTGCTGGTCCACATGGAGATGTCGGACCGCACCTATCACCTGGTGAACTCGATCAACCGGGTCACGGGCTTCCTGGGCGCGCAGGGCAAGCCCCAGCCGATGCGCGACGACGAAGTGAACGCGATGCTGAACCGCAGCGGAACGGGCGAGGCTGCGGCCCCGCGCAACCTGATCCGCTTCGAGATCGGCGAAAAGGTCAACGTGACCGACGGGCCGTTCGACGGCTTCTCGGGCATGGTCGAGGAGGTGGACGAGATATCGTCCCGCCTGAAGGTCACGGTGTCGATCTTTGGCCGGCCCACGCCGGTCGAACTGGAATTCACGCAGGTGTCGAAAGCCTCGTGATCGTCTGCGGGAGGCTGGATGCCGCACCGCTAAGTCGGCCTGCACCGCAGGCGTGATGAAAAGGAGAAGGCCCTATGGCCAAGAAAGTTGTCGGCAGCCTCAAGCTGCAAATCAAGGCGGGCCAAGCCAACCCGTCGCCCCCCGTCGGCCCGGCCCTGGGTCAGCGCGGCATCAACATCATGGCGTTCTGCAAGGAATTCAACGCCAAGACCCAGGAAATGGAACAGGGCGCCCCCGTTCCCGTCGTGATCACCTATTACGCCGACAAGTCGTTCAGCTTCGAAACGAAGACGCCCCCCGCGTCCTTCCTGCTGAAGAAGGCCGCTGGCCTGAAGCCGGTCGGCAAGCGCAACCGCGCCAAGGGTTCGGACAAGCCGGGCCGTGCGGTCGCCGGCACCGTGACCGTCAAGCAGGTGCGCGAGATCGCCGAAGCCAAGATGAAGGACCTATCGGCCAATGACGTCGATCAGGCGATGAAGATCATCCTCGGCTCGGCCAAGTCGATCGGTATCGAGGTGAAAGGCTAAGCCATGGCGAAGATTTCCAAGAAAAAAGCCGCCGCCCGTGCCCAGTTTGAAGGCAAGGTCAACCTGACGGTCGAGGACGCGATCACCCTGGTCAAGGGCGCCGCGTCCGCCAAGTTCGACGAAACGGTCGAGATCGCGCTGAACCTGGGCGTCGATCCGCGCCACGCCGACCAGATGGTCCGCGGCGTCGTGACGCTGCCCGCCGGCACCGGCAAGGACGTCCGCGTCGCCGTCTTCGCCCGCGGTCCCAAGGCTGACGAAGCCAAGGCCGCCGGTGCTGACATCGTCGGCGCCGAGGACCTGATGGAGACGATCCAGTCCGGCAAGATCGAGTTCGACCGCTGCATCGCGACGCCGGACATGATGCCGCTGGTCGGCCGCCTGGGCAAGATCCTCGGCCCCCGCAACCTGATGCCGAACCCCAAGGTCGGCACCGTGACGGTTGACGTGAAGGCCGCCGTGGAAGCCGCCAAGGGCGGCGAGGTCCAGTTCAAGGCCGAAAAGGCGGGCGTCGTCCATGCTGGCATCGGCAAGGTGTCCTTCGACAACGACAAGCTGGCCCAGAACCTGCGCGCCTTCGTGGACGCGGTCAGCCGGGCCAAGCCCTCGGGCGCGAAAGGGACCTACATGAAGAAGGTCTCGATCAGCTCGACCATGGGGCCGGGCGTGTCGGTGGACGTGGCCTCGGCGACGGCCAACTGAGAATTGCCAGCCTGCGGGCTGGGAATGGCGGGGCGAAAGCCGCCCCGTCCTGTCCGAGACGGAGGGTGCCGGGGTAACCTGGCTTAATGTCCTTCCTGAGATGGGGAAGCATTTTTCCGAAGGATTCCTTCGGGTGATCTTGCCCTAGCGGACCCGACCTGCCTTCGGGCAGGAAAAGTGAGAGCCGGGGGGAAACCCCCAACTTGGAGTGAAACCGTGGATAGAGCACAAAAAGAACAGGTGGTCGAAGAACTCGGCCAGATCTTTGAAAGCTCTGGCGTCGTGGTGGTTGCCCACTACGAGGGGATGACGGTTGCACATATGCAGGACCTCCGCGCGCGCATGCGCGAAGCGGGTGGTTCGGTTCGCGTTGCCAAGAACAAGCTCGCCAAGATCGCCCTGGAAGGTAAGCCTTGCGCAAGCATCGCCGACTACCTGACGGGCATGACCGTGATCACCTATTCGGAGGATCCGACCGCTGCCGCGCGGATCGCCGACAAGTATGCCAAGGACAACGATCGTTTCGTGATCCTGGGCGGTGCTATGGGTGACTCGGCCCTGGATCCGGCCGGTGTGAAAGCCGTCGCCTCGATGCCGTCGCGTGAAGAGCTGATCGCTCAGATCGTGTCCTGCCTCGGTGCGCCTGCCTCGAACATCGCCGGTGCCATTGGCGCGCCTGCAAGCAACATCGCGAGCATCCTCACGACCCTCGAGGAACGTGAGGCTGCGTAAGCAACCCTCTCCCTGCGTGTGGTTGAAAACCCGACGTTGGAACACTAACTGAAAGAACGGAAAAATGGCTGATCTGAAACAACTCGCCGAACAAATCGTTGGCCTGACCCTGCTGCAGGCTCAGGAACTGAAAACCATCCTGAAGGACGAATACGGCATCGAGCCGGCTGCCGGTGGCGCCGTCATGATGGCTGGCCCGGCCGCTGGCCCGGCTGAAGCCGCCGAAGAGAAGACCGAATTCGACGTCGTCCTGGTCGACGCCGGCGCCAACAAGATCAACGTGATCAAGGAAGTGCGCGGCATCACCGGCCTGGGCCTGAAAGAAGCCAAGGACCTGGTGGAAGCCGGTGGCAAGGTGAAGGAAGGCGCTTCCAAAGCCGACGCCGAGGAAATGAAGAAGAAGCTCGAAGCGGCTGGCGCCAAGGTCGAGCTGAAGTAATCGGCCTTTCTGGCTGATCGGAAAAGGGCAGGGTCCGGGATTTCCCGGTCCCTGCCGAACCTGTCTTGAAGGGCGGTCTGGGTCAGACATTCCTTCAGGGCATGTTCAAGGTTCGGGAGCCGGGCGGTGGGACGCACGGCACGAATGGAACCTTACCCCCTGCATTCGTAGGCCCGTGTCCTGGGTGCCCCGACCAGGACCGCGCGCGAAGACGAAAGGTGACAAGACCCCATGGCGCAATCCTATGTCGGCCAGAAGCGTATCCGGCGCTATTACGGCAACATCCGCGAAGTGCTGGAGATGCCGAACCTGATCGAGGTTCAGAAATCCTCCTACGACCTGTTCCTGAACTCGGGTGAGGGCACCGGCCATCACGACGGCGAAGGCATCCAGGGCGTTTTCCAGTCGGTCTTCCCGATCAAGGATTTCAACGAGACCGCGACGCTGGAATTCGTGAAGTACGAATTGGAACGGCCGAAATACGACGTGGACGAATGCCAGCAGCGCGACATGACCTATGCCGCGCCGCTGAAGGTGACGCTGCGCCTGATCGTGTTCGATGTCGATGAAAACACCGGCGGAAAATCGGTCAAGGACATCAAGGAACAGGACGTCTTCATGGGCGACATGCCCTTGATGACCCAGAATGGCACGTTCATCGTGAACGGGACCGAGCGCGTGGTCGTGTCCCAGATGCACCGCAGCCCCGGCGTGTTCTTCGACCACGACCGCGGCAAGACCCATTCCTCGGGCAAGCTGCTGTTCGCCTGCCGGATCATTCCCTATCGCGGGTCGTGGCTGGACTTCGAATTCGACGCCAAGGACCTGGTCTTCGCGCGCATCGACCGCCGCCGCAAGCTGCCCGTGACGACGCTGCTCTATGCCTTGGGCATGGACCAGGAAGGCATCATGGACGCCTTCTATGAAACCGTGGACTATACCCTGCGCCGCGAGGGCCGGTCGCAGGGCTGGGTCACGCGCTTCTTCCCCGAACGCGTGCGCGGCACCCGTCCGTCCTATGACCTGGTCAACGCCGACACCGGCGAGGTCATCACCAAGGCCGGCGACAAGGTCACACCGCGCCTGGTCAAGAAACTGCAGGAATCCGGCGATGCGCTGAACCTGCTGGTTCCGTTCGAACGCATCATCGGCCGCTTCGTCGCCAAGGACATCGTCAACGACACCACCGGCTTCATCTATGCCGAGGCGGGTGACGAGATCACGGCCGAATACAACCGCGACGGCGACCTGAATGGCGGTCTGCTCAAGGTGCTGCTGGACAATGGCATCACCGAGATCCCGGTGCTGGACATCGACCATGTCAATGTCGGTCCCTATATCCGCAACACCATGGCCGCCGACAAGAACATGAGCCGCGAAGGCGCGCTGATGGACATCTATCGCGTCATGCGCCCGGGCGAGCCGCCCACCGTCGAAGCCGCGCAGACGCTGTTCAACAGCCTGTTCTTCGACAGCGAACGCTATGACCTGTCCGCCGTGGGCCGGGTCAAGATGAACATGCGCCTGGATCTGGACGCGCCGGACACCCAGCGGACCCTGCGCCCCGAAGATATCGTGGCCTGCGTTCGCGGCCTCGTGGAACTGCGCGACGGCAAGGGCGAGATCGACGACATCGACCATCTCGGCAACCGCCGGGTCCGTTCGGTGGGCGAGCTGATGGAGAACCAGTACCGTGTCGGCCTGCTGCGCATGGAGCGTGCCATCCGCGAGCGCATGTCGGGCGTCGAGATCGACACCGTCATGCCGCAGGACCTGATCAACGCGAAACCGGCGGCGGCGGCGGTTCGTGAATTCTTCGGCAGCAGCCAGCTGTCGCAGTTCATGGACCAGACCAACCCCTTGTCCGAAGTGACGCACAAGCGTCGCCTGTCGGCCCTCGGGCCGGGCGGTCTGACGCGCGAACGCGCGGGCTTCGAGGTGCGCGACGTTCACCCGACCCATTACGGCCGGATGTGCCCGATCGAGACGCCGGAAGGCCAGAACATCGGCCTGATCAACAGCCTTGCGACCTTCGCCCGCGTCAACAAGTACGGCTTCATCGAGACGCCCTACCGCAAGGTGATCGACGGTCAGGTGACCGACGAGGTCGTGTACATGTCCGCGACCGAGGAGATGCGTCACACGGTGGCCCAGGCCAACGCGACGCTGGACGCCGACGGTCGGTTCGTCGATGAACTGATCTCGACTCGCCAGGCGGGCGACTTCACGCTGAACCCGGTCGATGCGATCGACCTGATCGACGTGTCGCCCAAGCAGCTTGTGTCGGTCGCCGCCGCGCTGATTCCGTTCCTGGAAAACGACGACGCCAACCGCGCGCTGATGGGTTCCAACATGCAGCGTCAGGCGGTTCCGCTGCTGCGGGCCGAGGCGCCGTTCGTCGGCACCGGCATGGAAGCGACCGTTGCCCGCGACTCGGGTGCCGCCATCATGGCACGCCGGGGCGGCGTCATCGACCAGGTCGATGCGCAGCGTATCGTCGTGCGCGCGACCGAAGGTCTGGGTGCGGGCGACGCGGGCGTGGACATCTATCGCCTGCGCAAGTTCAAGCGTTCGAACCAGTCCTCGACCATCAACCAGCGTCCGCTGGTCAAGGTGGGCGAAAAGGTCGTGGGCGGCCAGGTCATCGCTGACGGTCCCTCGACCGACCAGGGCGAACTGGCGATCGGCCGCAACGTGGTCGTGGCCTTCATGCCCTGGAACGGCTACAACTACGAGGACTCGATCCTGATCTCCGAGCGGATCCACCGCGACGACGTGTTCACCTCGATCCATATCGACGAATACGAAGTGGCGGCCCGTGACACGAAGCTGGGGCCGGAAGAAATCACCCGCGACATCCCCAACGTCGGCGAGGAAGCCCTGCGCAACCTCGACGAGGCCGGCATCGTCTATATCGGCGCCGAGGTCGGGCCGGGCGACATTTTGGTGGGCAAGATCACCCCCAAGGGCGAAAGCCCGATGACGCCGGAAGAAAAGCTTCTGCGCGCCATTTTCGGCGAAAAGGCGTCCGACGTGCGCGACACGTCCCTGCGCCTGCCGCCGGGAGCTTACGGGACCATCGTGGAAGTCCGCGTCTTCAACCGTCACGGTGTGGATAAGGACGAACGCGCCCTGCAGATCGAGCGCGAGGAAGTCGAGCGTCTGGCCCGCGACCGGGACGACGAACAGGCGATCCTGGACCGCAACATCTATGCGCGCCTGAAGTCGCTGATCCTGGGCAAGACCGCCGTGAAGGGGCCGAAAGGTGTCAAGGCGAATTCCGAGATCAACGAGGAGCTGCTGGGCACGCTGTCGCGCGGCCAGTGGTGGCAGCTTGCCGTCAGCGAGGAAGACACCGCCAAGGAAGTCGAGGCGCTGAACCATCAGTATGACGCCCAGAAGAAGGCCCTCGAGGCCCGCTTCGAGGACAAGGTCGAGAAGGTCCGTCAGGGCGACGACCTGCCGCCGGGCGTGATGAAGATGGTCAAGGTCTTTGTCGCCGTGAAGCGCAAGCTGCAGGCGGGCGACAAGATGGCCGGCCGCCACGGCAACAAGGGCGTCGTGTCCAAGGTCGTCCCGATCGAGGACATGCCGTTCCTGGCGGACGGCACCCCGGTCGATCTGGTTCTGAACCCGCTGGGCGTGCCGTCGCGCATGAATGTCGGCCAGATCCTGGAAACCCACATGGGTTGGGCATCGCGCGGTCTTGGCATCAAGATCGACGAGGCTCTCGAGGACTATCGCCGCAACGGCGATCTGACCCCGGTTCGGGAAGCCATGAAGATCGGCTATGGCGACGACATGTATGCCGAGACCTTCGAGGGCATGGATGACGATCTGCTGGTCGAACACGCCAACACGGTCCGCACCGGCGTTCCGATCGCCACGCCCGTCTTCGACGGCGCGAAAGAGGCGGACGTGAACGACGCGCTGACGCGCGCGGGCTTTGACACCTCGGGTCAGTCCGTGGTCTTCGACGGCCGCACGGGCGAGCAGTTCTCGCGCAAGGTGACGGTGGGCATGAAGTATGTCCTGAAGCTGCACCACCTTGTCGATGACAAGATGCACGCGCGTTCGACCGGGCCGTACAGCCTCGTCACGCAGCAGCCGCTGGGTGGCAAGGCGCAGTTCGGTGGCCAGCGTCTGGGTGAGATGGAGGTCTGGGCGCTGGAAGCCTATGGCGCCGCCTATACCCTGCAGGAGATGCTGACGGTCAAGTCGGACGACGTCGCGGGCCGGACCAAGGTCTATGAGTCGATCGTCAAGGGCGACGACAACTTCGAGGCCGGCGTGCCGGAGTCGTTCAACGTGCTGGTCAAGGAGGTCCGGGGTCTGGGCCTCAACATGGAACTCCTGGATGCGGAGGAGGACGAGTAACGGTGCGTGCAAGCACGCACCCTACCATGCCGTAGGGTGCGTGATCCTCACGCACCGTCTCTCCCCCGCGCCCTTTCATTAGGAAAAAAGAATGAACCAGGAACTTGCCACCAATCCCCTGAACCCGCTGGCCCCGCCGCGGCAGTTCGATGAAATCAAGATCTCGCTGGCCTCGCCCGAGGAAATCCTCGCCTGGTCCTATGGCGAGGTGAAGAAGCCCGAGACGATCAACTATCGCACGTTCAAGCCGGAACGTGACGGTCTGTTCTGCGCGCGCATCTTCGGTCCGATCAAGGACTATGAATGCCTTTGCGGCAAGTACAAGCGCATGAAGTATCGCGGCCTCGTCTGCGAGAAATGCGGCGTGGAAGTCACGCTGCAGAAGGTCCGGCGCGAGCGCATGGGCCATATCGAACTGGCCGCCCCGGTGGCGCATATCTGGTTCCTGAAGTCGCTGCCGTCCCGCATCGGCCTGATGCTGGACATGACGCTGCGCGATCTGGAACGGATCCTGTATTTCGAGAACTATGTCGTCATCGAGCCGGGCCTGACCGACCTGACCTATGGCCAGTTGCTGACCGAGGAAGAATTCCTCGACGCGCAGGACAACTATGGCGCCGACGCCTTCCAGGCGGATATCGGGGCCGAGGCGATCCGTGCGATGCTGGCGAACATCGACCTGCAGGCGACCGCCGACCAATTGCGCGAGGACCTCAAGGAGGCCACGGGCGAGCTCAAGCCCAAGAAGATCATCAAGCGCCTGAAGATCGTCGAAAGCTTCCTGGAATCCGGCAACCGCCCGGAATGGATGGTGCTGACCGTGATCCCGGTCATTCCGCCGGAACTGCGTCCGCTGGTTCCGCTGGATGGCGGCCGCTTCGCGACCTCGGACCTGAACGACCTGTATCGTCGCGTCATCAACCGCAACAACCGCCTGAAGCGCCTGATCGAGCTTCGCGCGCCCGACATCATCGTGCGCAACGAAAAGCGAATGCTGCAGGAATCGGTCGATGCGCTGTTCGACAACGGCCGTCGCGGCCGCGTCATCACCGGGAACAACCGTCGCCCGCTGAAGTCGCTGTCCGACATGCTGAAGGGCAAGCAGGGCCGCTTCCGCCAGAACCTTCTGGGCAAGCGCGTGGACTTCTCGGGCCGCTCGGTCATCGTGACGGGTCCAGAACTGAAGCTGCACCAGTGCGGCCTTCCCAAGAAGATGGCCTTGGAACTGTTCAAGCCGTTCATCTATTCGCGGCTTGAGGCGAAGGGGCTTTCCAGCACCGTCAAGCAGGCGAAGAAGCTGGTCGAGAAAGAGCGTCCCGAGGTCTGGGACATCCTCGACGAGGTGATCCGCGAGCATCCGGTTCTGCTGAACCGCGCGCCCACGCTGCACCGTCTGGGCATCCAGGCTTTCGAGCCGATCCTGATCGAGGGCAAGGCCATCCAGCTTCACCCGCTGGTCTGTTCTGCCTTCAACGCCGACTTCGACGGCGACCAGATGGCCGTGCATGTTCCGCTGTCGCTGGAAGCGCAACTGGAAGCGCGCGTGCTGATGATGTCCACGAACAACGTGCTGTCGCCCGCCAACGGCGCGCCGATCATCGTGCCGTCGCAGGACATGGTTCTGGGCCTGTATTACGTCTCGATGCAGCGCGATGGCATGAAGGGCGAAGGCATGGCCTTTGCCAACGTGAACGAGGTCGAGCACGCCCTTGCCGCAGGCGAGGTGCATCTTCATGCCAAGATCACGGCCCGCATCAAGCAGATCGACGAGAACGGCAACGAGGTCGTCAAGCGCTATGAAACCACGCCAGGCCGAGTCCGGCTGGGCGCGCTCTTGCCGATGAACGCCAAGGCGCCCTTCGAACTGGTCAACCGCCTGCTGCGCAAGAAGGACGTGCAGCACGTCATCGACACCGTCTACCGCTACTGCGGCCAGAAGGAATCGGTGATCTTCTGCGACCAGATCATGGGCCTGGGCTTCCGCGAGGCCTTCCGTGCCGGCATCAGCTTCGGCAAGGACGACATGGTGGTGCCCGACAACAAGTGGACCATCGTCGAGGAAGTCCAGGAGCAGGTGAAGGAGTTCGAGCAGCAGTATCTCGACGGCCTGATCACCCAGGGCGAGAAGTACAACAAGGTCGTCGATGCCTGGTCGAAGTGCAACGACCGCGTCACCGACGCCATGATGTCCACCATCTCGGCCACCAAGAAGGACGAGACGGGCGCCGAGATGGAGCCGAACTCGGTCTATATGATGGCGCATTCGGGTGCGCGGGGTTCGACCAACCAGATGAAGCAGCTGGGCGGGATGCGCGGGCTGATGGCCAAGCCTTCGGGCGAGATCATCGAGACGCCGATTATCTCGAACTTCAAGGAAGGCCTGACCGTTCTTGAATACTTCAACTCGACCCACGGCGCCCGGAAGGGTCTGTCGGATACCGCGTTGAAGACCGCGAACTCGGGCTATCTGACCCGTCGTCTGGTTGACGTGGCGCAGGACTGCATAATCCGCGAACACGACTGCGGCACCGAGCAGGCGATCACGGCATCCGCCGCCGTGAACGACGGCGAGGTCATCAGCCCGCTGTCCGAACGCGTGCTGGGCCGCACCGCGGCCGAGGACGTGCTGGTTCCGGGCGAGGACGAGATCATCGTCCGCGCGAACGAGGTGATCGACGAACGCAAGGCCGACGCCATCGAGGCGGCGGGCGTGCAGACCGTGCGCATCCGTTCGGCCCTGACCTGCGAATCCGAGGATGGGGTCTGCGCGCTGTGCTATGGCCGCGACCTGGCCCGCGGCACGCTGGTCAACATCGGCGAGGCTGTCGGCATCATCGCCGCGCAGTCGATCGGCGAACCGGGCACCCAGCTGACGATGCGGACCTTCCACATCGGCGGCATTGCCCAGGGTGGTCAGCAGTCGTTCCAGGCCGCCTCGCACGAGGGCACGGTCCAGTTCCGCAACGAAAACATCCTGGCCAACGCCAATGGCGAACAGGTCGTGATGTCGCGCAACATGCAGTTGCTGATCCTGGACGACCAGGGGCAGGAGCGCGCCAGCCACAAGCTGTTCTACGGCTCGAAGCTGTTCGTGAAGGAAGGCGAGCGTGTCATCCGCGGCGCCAAGCTGTTCGAATGGGATCCCTATACCCTGCCGATCATCGCCGAAAAGGCGGGCATCACGAAGTTCGTCGACCTTCTCTCGGGGATTTCGGTCCGCGACGAGACGGACGACGCGACCGGCATGACGCAGAAGATCGTGACCGATTGGCGTTCCGCGCCGAAAGGCAACGACCTGAAGCCCGAGATCATCATCATGGATGAGAACGGCGAACCGGTGCGCAACGAACAGGGCAACCCGATCAGCTATCCGATGTCGGTGGACGCGATCCTGTCGGTCGAGGACCAGCAGGAAATCCGCGCGGGCGACGTGGTGGCGCGTATTCCGCGGGAAGGCGCACGGACCAAGGACATCACCGGGGGTCTTCCCCGCGTGGCCGAACTGTTCGAGGCCCGTCGTCCCAAGGACCACGCGATCATCGCCGAGATCGACGGCTATGTCCGCTTCGGCAAGGACTACAAGAACAAGCGCCGCATCACCATCGAGCCGTCGGAAGACGGGGTGGATGCCGTCGAATACATGGTGCCGAAAGGCAAGCACATCCCGGTGCAGGAAGGCGACTTCGTGCAGAAGGGCGACTATATCATGGACGGCAACCCGGCCCCGCACGACATCCTGCGGATCATGGGGATCGAGGCGCTTGCGGACTATCTGATCGACGAGGTGCAGGACGTCTATCGACTGCAGGGTGTGAAGATCAACGACAAGCACATCGAGGTGATCGTTCGCCAGATGCTGCAGAAGATCGAGATCACCGACAGCGGCGACACCACCCTTCTGAAGGGCGAGCATGTCGAGCGCGACGAGTTCGAGGAAGAGAACGCCAAGATCGAAGCCAAGGGTGGCCGCCCGGCCACCGGGGAACCTGTGCTGCTGGGCATCACCAAGGCCAGCCTGCAGACCCGCAGCTTCATCTCGGCCGCATCGTTCCAGGAAACGACCCGCGTGCTGACCGAAGCCGCCGTTCAGGGCAAGCGCGACAAGCTGCTTGGCCTGAAGGAGAACGTCATCGTCGGCCGGCTGATCCCGGCGGGCACGGGCGGGGCCACCGCCCGCATCCGCCGCATCGCGACCGAGCGCGACAACGAGGTGATCGAAGCCCGCCGGGCCGAGGCCGAGTCTGCCGCCGCCCTGATCGCGCCGGCCTTCGAGGACAGCGGATCGGACGTGATGGCCGATCTGCCCGAGAACCGCGACGAGTGATCGGTTCGACATGACATGAAAAAGGCCCGGCAGCGATGCCGGGCCTTTTGCCGTTCCGGGATGCAGTTCAGGCCAGGGTTTCAGGCATAGAGCATCGCAAGGGCGGGCATCCAGGCGGTGAACACGCCGCTGGCCAGGGTCGCGGCGGCGGCGGTTTTCTCAAGCGGCCGACCAAGCGCCAGCAAAAGGAAGTAGAGAAACCACAGCCCCGCCCATCCGGCCCAGCAGAGGCCCAGCCACAGCGTCATCGGATCGCCGGCGTGGCGCAGCGTGACCACGGCCTCGGGCAGAACCGTGATCGCCACAAAAAGACTGAACCAGCCCAGGCCGCGCCCGTCCGAGCCTGTCAGGCGGTTCATCCCCACCCACAGATAGGTCAGGCTGAACAGCAATGTCAGGGCCGCCCCCTTGACGGCGCCCGGCGTGTCGGCACCGGCCATGGTCAGGACCGCGACGGTTCCGGTGATGAATGCCGTCGCAAGGTTGATGACCACGATTTCCCTGTCCGAGATGCGGTTCATCATCCACAGCCCGTTAAGGGTCAGAACCGCGCCGACGAAAAGAAGCGAGAGTGGAAGCAGCATCCGAAATTCCCAAGATCTGACCGGCCCCAAATGGGCGCAGCCTGTTCCCGTCCCGCCTTAGGACAATGCCGCGTCAGGGGTTATGCAGAACTGTCCCAGACAGAATATCGCGGGAGTTTAAAATGCGATGCGCCGCAGCCGACTGTATCGGCTTGCGTATCCTGCAAAAATTCGCTTGCCCGGCCCGGTATCAATGCCTAACGGGGAAGCACATTCCTGTTGTGGATCCCGCCATGCGCACCCCGATCCTGTCTCCCAGCCGTCGCGTCCGGCCTGCTTCGGTCCGGCCGCTGCCGCATCAGTCAGGCGACAACCTGCATGGCGCGCTGATCATGACGCTGTGCATGGTGGCTTTCGGGCTGAACGACACGGTGATGAAGTTCGTGGCCCAGGACATGCCGCTTTACCAGGCAATCGCCTTGCGCGGGATCTTCGTGATGGCCTTCATCGCGGCAGTCGCGCCCCGCCTGGGGGGCCTGCACCTGCGGATCCGCAAGGGCGCCCGAAGGCCGATGATGGTGCGCACCTTCGGCGAAATCGCCTCGACCATCCTGTTTCTCAATGCCTTGCAGAACATGGCCATGGGCGATCTTTCCGCGATCATGCAGGCGCTTCCGCTGGTGGTGATGGTGGCGGCCGCGCTGTTCTTCGGGGAAACCCTGGGCTGGCGTCGCGTGGGCGCGGTGATCGCCGGCTTTGGGGGCGTTCTTCTGATCCTTCGGCCGGGGGGCGAGGTCTTCGGGCCCTGGGCAGTCGTTGCCGTGGGGGCGATGGCAATGGTCGCCCTGCGCGACCTGGCGACACGCAACTTCGGCGGCGACATCACCTCGGCAACGATCGCCTTCTATGCGGCGGCAGGGGTGACGCTGGTGGGCCTGGTGATCAGCCTGTGGCAGGGCTGGGTGATGCCCAGCCTGTCGCAGATCCTGCTGCTGCTGATGGGCAGCGGCTTTCTGACGGTGGGTTATGTCAGCGCCGTGGCCTCGATGCGGGTGGGCGAGATGTCCTATGTCGCGCCCTTCCGCTATACCTCGCTGCTGGTCGCGATCCTGATGGGGCTGATCGTCTTTGGCGAATGGCCCGACCTGTGGACCTGGGCAGGATCGAGCCTGGTGGTTGCGGCGGGCATCTATACCATCTGGCGCGAGGCGCAGATCGGCAGGGCACGCTGATGCGGGTGCAGATGCTGGGCTTGTGCCGGTTTTCCTATCTGGGCTTGCGCGGCTATCAGAAGGACCATTCCAGCATCGAGGAGCGACGGGCCTTCCTGTATGACCCTGACCGCCTGGCGCGGCGATGGCAGTGGTTCACCACGCTGGCGCTGCCGGGATGGCTGGCCCAGACGGATCCCGATTTCACGCTGGTCGTCATGACCGGCCCGGACTTGCCACAGCCCTATCTGTCCGGGCTGCAGGCCCTATCGCGGGTCAATCCCTGGCTGCGACTGGAACTGGTGCCGCCGATGGATCGCCACCTGGAGGCCTGCCTTGCGGCAATCGCGCCCCATGTCGATCCCCAAGCCGATGTCGTGGGCCATTTCCGCCATGACGATGACGATGCGGTGGCCCTGGACTATGTCGCCACGGCGCGACGGGACTTCGCGGCGGTGCAGGCCCTGTGGCAGGCCGAGGGGCGGCTGTCGCTGGATCATTCGCGCGGGCTGATGCTGCGCGCCGGGGCAGGGGGCGCCGACTTCGTCCCGCGGATCGCGCATAACATGGGGGTCGCGCTGACCATCTTCCTGCGTCCGGACGCGGAAAAGACCGCGCTGCATTTCAACCATACCAGGCTGCCGATGTGGATGCCGTGCGTTTCGGTCACGCGGCCGCTGATGTTCATCCGGTCGATCCATGCCGACAGCGATTCAGGCGACATGGGACCCGGCCTGCCCTGGGAGATCGCGCCCGACGCCCTGGACCGCCAATTGTCCCGCCGCTTCGGGCTGGACCGCGCGGTTCTGGACGACCTCGCCAAGGCCGTGTCCCGCAAGGACAGCGCCGGCCGGTCTTGTTGACAGCCCCGGCGATTCCCCATATACGCCGCACACCCGCCGGGAAACCGTTCGGGGACCAGAACCTTTCGCGGTCACGATCCGGGCCTTTAACTGCCTCGATCCTCTGGAATTTTTCCCTCCACCCCGGAATCCGGGGCAGGAAGGGTTTGGCATTTCGCGATTCGCGCGGAATGCCGTCGAGAAGCGGCGCAGCAGGTTTTGCTGCGAGTATTGACAGAGCAAGACGGGGAACCGAATGCCGACGATCCAACAGCTGATCCGCAAGCCGCGGCAGCCGCGTGTGCAGCGATCCAAATCGATGCACCTGCAGGGCTGCCCGCAGAAACGCGGTGTCTGCACGCGCGTCTATACCACGACGCCGAAGAAACCGAACTCCGCTATGCGCAAGGTGGCCAAGGTCCGCCTGACGAATGGCTTCGAGGTCATCTCCTACATCCCGGGCGAAAAGCACAACCTGCAGGAACACAGCGTCGTGCTGATCCGCGGCGGCCGCGTGAAAGACCTTCCGGGTGTCCGTTACCACATCCTGCGCGGTGTGCTGGATACCCAGGGCGTCAAGGATCGTCGCCAGCGTCGTTCGAAATACGGCGCCAAGCGTCCGAAGTAAGGAGAGACATCCATGTCCCGTCGTCACGCCGCTGAAAAGCGCGAAGTCCTGCCCGACGCCAAATTTGGCGATCGCGTGCTGACCAAATTCATGAACAACCTGATGGTTGACGGCAAGAAATCCGTCGCCGAGCGCATCGTCTATTCGGCCCTGGACCGCGTCCAGTCGCGCCTGAAGCGCGAGCCGATCGAGGTTTTCCACGAAGCCCTCGACAATGTGAAGCCCTCGGTCGAGGTGCGTTCGCGCCGCGTCGGCGGTGCCACCTACCAGGTTCCGGTCGAGGTCCGTCCGACCCGCCGCGAGGCCCTGGCGATCCGCTGGCTGATCGATGCGTCCAAGAAGCGCAACGAAAACACGATGGAAGAACGCCTTGCCGGTGAACTGGCCGATGCCGTGAACGGCCGTGGCACCGCCGTCAAGAAACGCGAAGACACGCACAAGATGGCCGACGCCAACAAGGCGTTCAGCCACTACCGCTGGTAAGGCGAAAGGATCCAGACCATGGCACGCGAATATCAGCTTCAGCGTTATCGCAACTTCGGCATCATGGCCCACATCGATGCCGGCAAGACGACCACGACCGAACGCATCCTTTTCTATACGGGCAAGAACCACAAGATGGGCGAAACCCACGAGGGTGCGTCCACCATGGACTGGATGGAACAGGAACAGGAACGCGGCATCACGATCACGTCTGCCGCGACCACCACGTTCTGGCAGCGCCAGGAAGACCCGACCACCGAAGGCACCTCGGAAACGAAGTACCGCTTCAACATCATCGACACGCCGGGCCACGTTGACTTCACCATCGAGGTCGAGCGTTCGCTGGCCGTTCTGGATGGCGCGATCTGCCTTCTGGACGCCAACGCCGGTGTCGAGCCCCAGACGGAAACGGTGTGGCGCCAGGCCGACCGCTACAAGGTTCCGCGGATCGTCTTCGTCAACAAGATGGACAAGATCGGCGCGGACTTCTTCAACTGCGTCCGCATGATCAAGGACCGCACCGGCGGCACCCCGTGCCCGATCGCCCTGCCGATCGGCGCCGAGGACAAGCTGGAAGGCATCGTCGATCTGATCAAGATGGAAGAATGGGTCTGGAAGGGTGAAGACCTTGGCGCCAACTGGGTTCGCCAGCCGATCCGTGACGAACTGAAGGATCTTGCCGACGAATGGCGTTCGAACCTGATCGAACTGGCCGTCGAGCAGGACGACACCGCCATGGAAGCCTATCTGGAAGGCAACGAGCCTGATGAGGCGACCCTGCGCAGCCTGATCCGCAAGGGCACGCTGTCGCTGTCCTTCTTCCCGGTCACCGCCGGTTCCGCCTTCAAGAACAAGGGCGTGCAGCCGCTGCTGAACTCGGTCATCGACTTCCTGCCCTCGCCGTTGGACGTGCCGGCGCTGATGGGCTTCGCCCCCGGCGACGAGACGGAAACCCGCAACATCGAGCGTTCGGCCGATGACGCGCAACCCTTCTCGGGTCTGGCGTTCAAGATCATGAACGACCCCTTCGTGGGCTCGCTGACCTTTACGCGGATCTATTCTGGCCAGCTCAAGAAGGGCGACCAGATGCTGAATGCGACCAAGGGCAAGCGCGAGCGCGTCGGCCGCATGATGATGATGCACGCCATCAACCGCGAGGAAATCGACGAAGCCTTCGCGGGCGACATCATCGCGCTGGCGGGTCTGAAGGAAACCACCACGGGCGACACGCTTTGCGATCCCGCCAAGCCGGTGGTTCTGGAAACGATGACCTTCCCGGATCCGGTGATCGAGATCGCTGTGGAACCCAAGTCGAAGGCCGACCAGGAAAAGATGGGCCTTGCCCTTCAGCGTCTGGCTGCCGAAGACCCGTCCTTCCGCGTCGAAACCGATCTGGAATCGGGCCAGACCATCATGAAGGGCATGGGCGAACTTCACCTCGACATCCTGGTCGACCGCATGAAGCGCGAGTTCAAGGTCGAGGCGAATATCGGCGCCCCGCAGGTGGCTTACCGCGAGACGATCAGCCAGCCGGCCGAGATCGACTATACGCACAAGAAGCAGACCGGCGGCACCGGCCAGTTCGCGCGCGTCAAGCTGGAAATCACCCCGACCGAGCCGGGCGAGGGTTATTCCTTCGAAAGCCGCATCGTCGGCGGCGCGGTTCCGAAGGAATACATCCCGGGTGTCGAGAAGGGCATCAAGTCGGTCATGGACTCGGGTCCGCTGGCGGGCTTCCCGGTGATCGACTTCAAGGTCGCGCTGCTGGACGGTGCGTTCCACGACGTCGACTCCTCGGTCCTCGCGTTCGAGATCGCCTCGCGCGCCGCAATGCGCGAAGGGCTGCGGAAAGCCGGCGCGAAGCTGCTGGAACCGATCATGAAGGTCGAGGTGGTGACGCCCGAGGAATACACGGGTTCGATCATCGGCGACCTGACCAGCCGTCGCGGCATGGTCCGGGGGCAGGACAGCCGCGGCAACGCGAACGTCATCGACGCCTTCGTGCCGCTGGCCAACATGTTCGGCTATATCAACAACCTGCGCTCGATGTCCTCGGGCCGCGCGGTGTTCACGATGCAGTTCGACCATTACGAGGCCGTGCCGCAGAACATCTCGGACGAGATCCAGAAGAAATACGCCTGACCGGCGGGGCGGGGCCTTGGTCCCGCCCGTATCCCCCTGAATTGATGAATTGAGGAATCCTGCGCTATGGCAAAGGCAAAGTTTGAACG
>NZ_NWMQ01000039.1:0-26551 GCF_002901215.1 Paracoccus sp. SY
CCCGGCGCGGCCTATTACCTGGCGCAAACCGTGATCGTTCAGGAACAGGCCCTGAACGCCGCGCAGGATCATATCCAGCAGCTTCAGCACCAGCCCCAGCCCCAGCAGGGCGGCCTGTTTGGGCGGCTCTTCGGCGGCGGTCAGCAGCAAGCGCCGCGCCCCATGGCCCCGCGCCCGCAGCCCGCAGCCTATGGGCAGCAGCCGGGCTATGGACAGGCGCCGCAGGGATCGGGCCCCTGGAGCAGCGGCCGCCCCTCGGGTGGCGGCGGCTTCATGGCCGGCGCGGCGCAGACCGCCATGGGCGTCGCGGGCGGCGTGCTGCTGGGCAACGCCATCGGCGGCATGTTCGCCGGAGATGCTGCCGCGGCCGAGGCGCCCGCGGAGGAACCGATGGAAGATCAGGAAGGCTTTGACGACGCCGGTTACGATGACGGTGGCGATTTCGAATGAACGACGGCAGCCAGCCTGCAGCCGTCCCGGCGTCGGAGGACGACGCCGGAGAGGACCGAAGTCGGCGAACCCTGTCTTACCTGATTGACCGGCTTGCCGCCCAGACGGCCTCAGGCAGGCTGACCATGACCGATCTGGTCGCGTGGTTCCAGGACCGCGCGACCCTGGCGCTGTTGATGATCTTCGGGCTCCCCGACATGCTGCCGAACCCAAAGGCTGCGCAGCGAACTGCAGCCGCCGGAAGCATAACTCTCAGGCAGCCTCGCCGACCTTCCATTCAAGTCCGGCAAAGCCTTCCCGGAAGGCAAAGATCACCAGATGCTTGTCGATCACATAACGCGCGTCGATCAGGGATTTTGCATCCTCGGCCTCGGCCCGTGCGATCAGCGCGCCGTCTGCGGCTTCCAGCCTGACGCTGCCCGCCTGCAGGGTGAAGTCTGCGGAGGTGGCATCCGACCGCACCTCGATCTTGTGCGCGAAATGCTTGGCAAGCTGCTGGACGTATTTTGCGGCATTGGGCGTGGGGTAATGGGCGGTCGAGATCATGGGGTCCTCAATGCAGGGGGAAACGGTCGGCGTCGGATGCTTTGGGATAGGGCGCGCCGAGTTGGTCGTGCCAATGGTGGTGCAGGACCAGTGGGCGGCTGTCGTGGCGCGACACCTCGATCGGCGTGTCGTAAAGGTCCGACAGCACCTGTTCGGTCAGGACCGTGTCGGCCGGACCTTCGGCAACGATCCGGCCGCCCTTCATGGCGACGATATGGTCGGCCCAGGCGGCGGCATAGTTGACCTCGTGCACGACGGTGACGACGCTGCGCCCGCTGCCCCGCACCAGTTCGGCCAGCCGCGCCATCAGCGCGCGGGAATGGGCCATGTCGAGGTTGTTCAGCGGCTCGTCCAAAAGCAGCCAGTCGGTGCCCTGGGCAAAGGTCATCGCCAGATGCGCGCGCTGCGCCTGGCCGCCGGAAATCTCGTCCAGGAAGCGATGCCGGAGGGGACCAAGCCCGAAAGCTTCCAGCGCCTTTTCGACCGCTTCCCTGTCAGCGGGCCGGGGGCGGCCCTGGTGATGGGGCCAGCGGCCGAAGCCTACCAGTTCCGCCACCCGCAGCCGGCTGGCGATCTGGGTCTGCTGGCCCATCACGGCCATGGCAAGCGCCAGCCGTTTGGTGGGCGTGCTGGCAAGATCCAGCCCGTCGATCTCGACCCGGCCCCGTTGCAGGGGTTCCAGCCGGGCGATCAGGCGCAGCAGCGTGGACTTGCCCGCGCCGTTGGGACCGATCAGCGCGACCAGCTTGCCACGCGGCAGGGTCAGGTTGATGTCGTGCAGGATCGGGGCCGGGCCGATATGGTGGCTCAGACCGTTTATGCGGATCATCGGACACGCCCTTTCAGCAGAAGAAACAGGAAGAACAGGCCGCCCGCGAATTCGACCACGACCGACAGGGTGCCGGTCTGGCCCATCAGGCGTTCGAAAAGCGTCTGGCCCGCGACAAGGATCGCCGCGCCGATCAGCCCGGCCACGGGCAGCAGCACCGCATGACGCGCCGAGGGTGACAGGCCATGCGCCAGGCCCGCCACCAGCAGGCCGAAGAACGCCACGGGACCGACAAGCGCGGTCGAAACCGACACCAGCATTCCCACCAGCCCCAGCGTCACCAGGACAAGCCGGTCGAAGCGCAGGCCCAGCGACGTCGCGACCTCTCGGCCCAGGGCCAGCACGTCGAGGCGCGGGGCCAGCCACAGCGCGCCCGCGACGCAGCCTGCCATGATCAGCGCCGCCATCGGCAGAAGCGCCGCATCAATGCTGCCAAAGCTGGCGAAGCTGACGCTTTGCACCACGGCAAAGGCATTGGGGTCCATGATCCGGGCCAGGAAGGTGGACAGCGACCGGAACAGCACGCCCAGGATCACCCCGGTCAGGATGGTTCGGGGAATGTCCCTGGCGCCGCGCCCCAGCAGCGTGCCGAAAAGCAGCCCCGCCAGCAGCGACATGGCGGCGACCTCGGCCAGGAACTTCGCCGCGAGAGGCAGGGCGGCAAAGCCCGCGACCCCAAGCGCCGCCACAAGCCCGGTTTGCAGCAGGACGTAAAGCGCGTCGAAGCCCATGATGGAGGGCGTCAGCACCCGGTTTGAGGCGACCGTCTGGAACAGCACGGTGGCGATGCCCACGGCCGCGCCGACCACCACCAGCCCGGCCAGCTTGGTCGCGCGCAGGTTCAGGATGAAGGCGCGGTTGCCCCCGCCGATCCCTTGGAACATCCACACCAGCGAGGCTGCGGCGAGCAGCGCCATCAGCGCCGCAATCAGCGTGGCAGCGGTCCTATCCATGCGTCGCAGGCCTGTAGAGAAGCCATAGGAAGATCAGCGAACCGACAATGCCCAGGATCGTGCCGACGGGGATTTCATAGGGATGGCGCAGGATCCGCCCGATCAGGTCGCAGGCCAGCAGCAGCCCCGCCCCGCCCGCTGCCACAACGGGAATGGAGGCGCGAAGGTTGTCGCCCATGATCCGCGCGACGATGTTCGGCACCACCAGTCCGACGAACGGGATCATGCCCACGGTTGTCACGACCAGGGCCGAGACCACCGAGACGACCACCATCCCCAGCCGCATCACGCCGCGCGACGACAGTCCCAGCCCCGTGGCTACCTGGTCGCCCAGCGACAGGATCGCGAAACGGTCGGCCGCGAACCACGCAAGCAGCGCGGCCAGGCCTGCGACCCACAACAATTCGTACCGACCCGCGATGACGCCCGAGAATTCGCCCGACATCAACCAGGTGGCGACGAACTGCAGAAGGTCATGCTGCCACGCGATCCAGGTCACGACGCTGCCGATGATGCCCGACAGGATCAGACCGGCAATCGGGACCAGCATCACCTCGCGCACGGGCAGGCGACGAACGATCGCCATGAACAGGGCGGTCCCTGCCATCGCGGCCAGGCTGGCCACGACCATCTTGGCCCAGATGGGGGCGGCCGGTGCCAGCAGCGTGACGGCCAGCAGCCCAAGCGCCGCGCTTTCTCCCGTGCCCGCTGTGTCAGGACCGACGAAGCGGTTGCGCACAAGGCTTTGGATCACGACGCCCGCGACCGCCAGGGCCGCGCCCGTCAGCAGCACCGCCAGCGTCCTGGGAAGCCGGGATTCCATCAGCACCAGCAGCGTCCACCCGTCGGCCGCGCGCAGGTCGATACTTGCCGCGCCAACGCCAAGGCTTGCCAGCGTCAGCAACAGAAGCAGCAGACCCGCGACGGCGACACGGGCCTTCATTCCGCAAGCGCGGCAGCCAGGCTGTCCAGGGTTTCGGTCAGCGAAGTATAGCCGCCGGGGGCAAGATACACGTTGCCGGCGGGCAGATAGACCACATGGCTGTTCTTCCAGGCATTCGTCTGGCGCACCAGCTCGTTGTCCAGGGTGGCATCGGCCGAAGGACCGTCGGCGCCGATGGCGGCACCCCGGTCCAGCACGAACAGCCAGTCCGGATTGGTCTGGGCGATGAATTCATGGCTGACGGCGTCGCCATGGCTGGCCTTGGCGTCCAGCGGCTTGCCCGCCTGCGGCATCCCGGTGACCTCATAGATCCAGCCGAACCGCGAACCTGCGCCATAGGCCGACATCTTCGGTCCGTTGGTCAGAAGGACCAAGGCATTGCCCTTGTCGCGACCCGCATCGGACAGACCGGCCAGCTTGTCGTCCAGCGTCGCGATCAGCGCCTCGCCCTCGGCTTCCTTGCCGAACAGGGCGGCAAAGGCGGAAAGACGGGCCTTGGCGTCCTCGATCAGCGTGGCGCCGTCGACCGTCATGTCGATTGCGGGCGCGACCTGTTCGACAGCATCTCTTTTCACGGCGGTGCGGTTGGCCACGACGATCAGGTCCGGTCCCACGGCGGCAAGCTGTTCGAGGTCGGGTTCCTGCAACGTGCCGACAGGGGCCGCGGAACTGGCCAAAGGCTGAAGATGATCAAGGAACAGCTTCTCGGGCAGGGCGGCCGGCGTGACGCCAAGGGCCATCAATGTGTCGGCGACGCCAAGGTCCAGGGCCGCCACCTTTGCCGGCATTTCAGGCAGCGTTTCGGGGCCCTGCGCCGTCTCGATCGTCACATCGGCCAGTGCGGTAGAGGCAAGCAGCATCGCAGGTCCAGCAGTGAAAAGCGTTCGCATACGCCGTTCCTTTCCTCGGCTTGGCAGAAGCGCCAGATGCCATGCCCTGGCGATTATGCCCGCCAAAAGCTGATGTCAATAATGGCGAGTATTTTTGTCAGCCTTAGCAGGGATGAGGGGTCGGGCTATGGTTCCCGATGGGATGGGACCCCTGCGACTGCAGTCCAAGACGGTCCTGGCAGAGGGTTTTCGATCCGGGCGGTAAGGGCCACCCGCACCGGAACATCGGTGTCATCAGCGTGTTGACACAAGCCGATGCTTCCTTGTCCCTTGTTGATAGGAGCCTTGCCCATGTCATCCCGGAAAACCTTCTGTCTTTCAGCGGCCCTTGCGGCCTTGCTGTCGCCGGCCTTCGCCCAGTCCCCCGAAGACGTGACCCGCGCCGAGTTTCCCTTTGACAAGGCGGTTCTGGTCCAGGGGCTTGGCAATCCCTTCCAGATTAGGGTCGGCCTCGATGGCTGGCTGTGGGTGACGGAACGCACTGCCGGCAGGCTGGTCCGCGTGAACCCCGAAAACGGCACGCTGCAAAGCGCCCATGAGTTCGAGCTGCCCGAGATCACCAGCGGCGCGCAGACCGGCGTGATGGGCTTTGCCTTCCACCCGGATTTCGGCAATGGCAGCAACCAGGTCTTCGTCTGTCTGACCTATGAGGACGAGGCCCGCACCGACCCCACCCGCCCGGACAATGACGACCCTTATCACGACATCTTCAACAAGGTCGTCCGCCTCGACTACGACGAGGCGACGGGCAGGCTGTCGAACCAGACCGACGTGCTGACCGGGATCCCTGCCAACAACGACCACAATTCGGGCCGGATGGAGATCGGGCCGGACGGCATGATCTACCTGACGGTGGGCGACATGGGCCACAACCAGCTTGTGAACTGGTGCCGCCCGATTGAAGCCCAGACCCTGCCCACCGCCGACCAACTGGGCGCCGAGGATTATTTCGCCTATCAGGGCAAGGTCTTGCGGCTGAATCTTGATGGAAGCATCCCGGACGACAACCCCGAGATCGAGGGCGTCCGCAGCCACATCTTCAGCTATGGCCACCGCAATCCGCAGGGCATCGCCTTCGCGCCCGACGGCACGCTTTATTCCAACGAGCATGGCCCCGACACCGACGACGAGATCAACCGCATCACGGCTGGCGGCAACTATGGCTGGCCCCATGTCGCGGGCCAGCAGGACGACCATTTCTATGTCTATGCCGAATGGTCCGAGGCGTCGGAACCCTGCGACCAGCTGGAATGGGTCGGGCCTTCCAAGACCATTCCCGAAAGCGTCCCCTGACAAAAGGAAAGCGAATGGCAGGCGCCTGATAACTATGTCGCGCCCATTGCCACACTGTTCACCGTGACCGAGCCACCCGAAGGCTGCGAGGATTTCGGCTATTTCTGCCGCCCCAGCATCGGGCCTTCGTCGATCGCCTGGTATGACGGCCCCGTGGCGGATCTGCAGGGGCGCCTGCTGTCCACCGCGCTGAAGCACGGCTCGATCTATGCCTTCGATCCTGCGGCGGGCGAAGGGTTCACCCGTTATTACCTGGGCCAGAACCGCCTGCGCGACATCGAGATCGCGGATGACGGGCAGACCATCTATCTGCTGACCGACTCGCAAGGCGGGATCCAGAACGAACAGGGCGAGGGCGCCGAAGGCTTGGAAAATCCAGGCGCGATCCTGGTCTATACTGCCCGGGGCGAAACCCCTGCGGCGGATGGGGCCAGCGCTGCAAGCGAAACCGAACCGGCGGCAACCGAGGCTGGGTCCGAAGCGGGCAGCGATCAGCCCGCATCGGACCCCGAGGCTGCTGAACAGGAAGTCGAAAGCGGCGAGGCCGAAGGCAGCTCTCGGACCGCACCGGAGGGAGGAAACTGACAAGAACAGGCTGGCCCGTCTTCCCTGCAGGACGACGGGCCACGCGTGATCGTGACACTTGCCTTTCAGCCCCGTCGTGCATCGACGCTGATCGGACCGGCTTTTGCTACAGGAACACGAAGCTGAACAAGATCGCCGCAACGCCGCCGTTCCGGGCCGGGATGAAACTCTGCGGCGCAGGGGAGAAGGCCGGGGATCTTCTGGTAGTTGAAGAGGACAAGGGGGCAGGAAAGGGCAGGGGGAGTTCGAGCGACTGCGGTTATTCGTGAGGATCTTGCCTCCGACGACATCCAGCGTCGGGCAGGCCATGGGCGGTTCGGAAGGCCATGTTCGGGCGGAAGCAGGTCAGACCGGCAAGGGATGGATCATGGCGCGGGGGCGGCCGGCCTCTTCCCACAGGAAAGCCAGCGTGATCGGCAGGCGAAAGCGGCGGGGGCCGGCTGCGCCAGGGTTCAGCCACAGGGCGCTGCCGGTTTCCTCGATGCCGGGCTTGTGGGAATGGCCCGAGATCACGACGTCCCACCCCTCGGCTCGCGGATCAGCCTGCAGGGCCTTGCGGTCATGGATCATGTGGATCCGCAGGCCGCCGATCGTAAGGCTCACCGTCTAGGGCAGGGTCTCGGCCCAAAGGCCGCGGTCGATGTTGCCGCGGATTGCCGTCACCGGGGCGATGCGCGCCAGCGCTTCGAGATGGGTGGGATCGCCGATGTCGCCTGCGTGCAGGATGCGGCCGACGCCGTCGAGAGCCTCCAGCGCCTCGGGACGGAGCAGGCCGTGGGTGTCGGAAATGACGCCGATGCGGTTCCCAGCAGATGGCAGGACAAGTGGTTGCATCAGGCAGCTCCTGTTGGTCATCGCAGGCCGGTCGCCCGTCAGCCCGGCAACATGGCGACGAGCGCGCGCCGCGACGGGTTCCTGCCACGGCATGTTCGTATTGCACAGCGCGGCTGGCATGCCGTAACGGTCCAATCTTCATCGGCGCCCGACCTGGCCCATCTTCCGCCACGCGACAGGACGGCTCGGCGGTCAGCACCAAGCCTAGGAAGCGGCAGTTCATCTTGGGGACAACATGACAAGTGGGACACGCAGGCAGACCTCGGTGCGCTAGGGCCGATTGACCGTCAGCGGCTGACGCCAGACGTCAAAGCGGCGCTGCATGCCCGCAGTGCGCTCGATGACGAAATCAAGCATCGTCCGGATTTTGGCGGGTACGATCGGGGTATCCAGGAATGTCGCATAGATTCCCTCTTCGAAAGTCGAGTTCGTGACATCATGATCCGGCAGCAGATGGACCAAGTCGCCCTGATCAAGCCAGTTCGCGACCGTGTAATCATCAAGCAGAGCCACCCCTTGCCCGGACAGCGCCAGGTCCAACAGCACCATGCCATTGTTGGACACATGCCGGGGGGCGATCTCCAGATCCTCGTCCCTGACTTCGCGATCCTTGTTTTTCCTGCTGAACCGCCAATTATAGACGTCCCCAGGACGCATATACGCCAGAAGGTCGTGGTGGTGGAGGTCGGCCGGGCTTTCCACCGCCGGCCGGTCGGCCATATAGGCGGGGGACGCGACCAGCAGGCGCTTGGATTCGAACAGCTTGCGCCGCTTCAGCCCCGCCTCAGCCGGGGGCGAGATGCGGAAGTCGATGTCGATGCCCTGCCGGCGCAGGTCCACCTTGTCCTCGCCCAGGGCCAGCTCGATCTTGATCTGGGGATAAAGTGCCGCGAATTGCGGGATCAGCGGGGTCAGGACGCCCAGGCCGAACATCGTGCGCGAATGGATGCGCAGCACGCCCTGGGGCTTGGTGCTGATGGCACTGATGCTGTCGCGGGCCTCGTCGATGCTCCACAGGATCGGCTCGATCTGGCGGGCATAGGACTCGCCCGCCTCGGTCAGGGTGACCTGCCGGGTAGACCGCAGCAGAAGCTGCACGCCCAGGTGATCCTCCAAGTCCCCGATGATGCGCGATACCGATGTCGCCGAGGTCGCCGACAGCCGCGCCGTTTCCGTGAAGCTGCTGGTCTTGGCGACCGACAGGAACATTTCCATCGCCCTCAGCCGGTCCATCATTCCCCCACTATCTGCGGCATACCTCGTCATATTATGCGTATTCCGACGAACAGGCGAGGGAGTGTAGCAGTTACGCCAGCTTTTATCGTCGAGGAGGGCGGCAAGATGGATTTTGGTGTTTTCATTCTGGCCCAGCAGCGCGGCTATCACCAGTCGTCGCAGGACGTCATCAAGAACTCGGTCGAGCAGACCGTGATGGCCGAACAGGCCGGGTTCAGCAACGCCTGGTACGCCGAACACCACTTCAACAACTATTCGCTGTCGCCGTCGCCGCTGATGATGGTCGCGCATTGCGCCGCCAAGACGACGCGCATCCGCCTGGGCAGCGCCGTCTGCATCCTGCCGCTGTATCACCCCGCCCGCTTCCTGGCCGAGGTGGGCCTGGTCGATACCCTGTCGGACGGCCGTCTGGAACTGGGCATCGGGTCGGGATACCAGCAGTTCGAATTCGAACGCTTCGGCATCAAGATCGAGGAATCGGCCGCCGTCTATGACGAATTCCTGGACGTCATCCCGATGGCCTTCAAGAACAAGGTCTTCGAATATCACGGCAAGCATATCGACATCCTGCCCAGTTCCATCGCCGTGCGCCCGGTGCAGGAACCGCTGCCGCCGATCTGGATCACCTCGGGCAACCCGGTGACGCTGGGGCGCGGCGTGCGCGAAGGCCACAACCTGTTCGTGACCGCGCTGCTGAACGGCAACGACGCCATCGCCAACCTGCGCACCCGTCTGGAAAAGGTGGCCGAGGGCGAGGGCAAAAATCTGGACCGCGACGTCCATTTCGGCTTCCTGCGCTGCGGCTATGCCAGCGACAACCAGGCCGAGATCGACGCCTATCTGGATTGCGCCCGCTTCCAGCGGCGGATTTCCGAAAGCCTGAAATACCGCCGGGCGCAGTCCGACGACGGCTACATGATCAAGGAAGTCCCCTCGGACACCGATCCGACCATGGAACAGCTCAAGGCGAACCTGCCGGTCGGCTCGGTCAACCAGGTCATCGACAAGCTGCTGGCGGAAATCGAGATTCTCAAGCCCAAGCACATCGCCCTGCAGACCCAGTTGGGCGATTTCGACCAGAAGACCATGCTGCGCCAGATCGAACTGTGGGGCGACCGGATCATCCCCGCCGTTCAGAAGGAACTGGCCCAGAAGGCCGCGGCCTGACCGATGCGCCTGTATCTTGGCGTATCCGGGGCGATCACCATGCTGGAGCCCGCGGATTTCCGCAGGCTCGACATCCTGGTCGATCCCCAGATCAACGGCCGCCTGGAGGGCGCCATCGCCCGGATCGGGCGGCGCGAGGGCGAGGGCCATGTCTGGCTGCATCCCCAGATCCTGCGCTTCCTGTCCGGGCATGCGGGCGAGGCGGAATGGGAAGCGGGCTTCGCCGGGATGCTGGCCTATGCCGCCAAGGCGGGCTTCACCAATGACGAAGGCCTGGTCCGCGCCCACCTGGCCTGGGTCGAGGATCGCGAACTGGTCTCGACCGACGATTTCAAGGCGGCGATGCGCGCCCTGCCTGCGGGGATCGCCGCCATCACCACGATGGATGGCGACAGGCCGGCGGCGCTGATCGTGTCCAGCCTGACCTCGATTTCCGCGGAACCGCCGATGATCGGCTTTTTCGTCAACGAATCCTCGTCCATGGCGGCAAAGCTGCTGGGGGCGCAGAAATTCGTGGCGAATGTCCTGGGCCATGAACATCAGGGCCTGGTCCAGACCGTGCTGTCGCAGCCCCAGGGCAAGGCGCGCTTTGCCGACGGCATCTGGGCCGACGGCCATGCCGCGATGCCGGTCCTGCAGGACGCGGTGGCGGCGATGGAATGCGACATCGTCCACAACTGGCGGCTTGGCACGCATCGGCTGTTCGTGGGCTTGATCCGCAGCGCGAAAAGCCGGACAGGGGCCAATCCCCTGGTCAATTTCGGCGCGGGGATCCGCAGGTTGCAGCTTGAGGAGCAGGCATGACAGACAAGGGTGCCGTGGCCGGGGCCCTGGACGGGCTGACCGTCATCGACGCCAGCCGCGTGTTGGGCGGGCCCTATTGCGGCCAGATCCTGGCCGATCACGGCGCCCGCGTCATCAAGATCGAACCGCCCCAGGGCGACGAGACCCGCCACTGGGGCCCGCCCTTCCATGGCGACGCGGCCAGCTATTTCATCGGGCTGAACCGCAACAAGCAGGGGATCGCGCTGGATTTCTCGACCCAGGAAGGCCGCGATGTCCTGGCGGCGCTGCTGGAACGGGCCGATGTCTTCATCGAGAACTTCAAGACCGGCACGCTCGAGAAATGGGGCCTTGGCCGCGCGGAATTGCAAAGGCGCTTCCCGGCCCTGGTCCATTGCCGCGTGTCGGGCTTTGGCGAGGATGGCCCCTATGGTGGCCGCCCCGGCTATGACGCGGCGATCCAGGCCCAGGTCGGGTTGATGAGCGTGAATGGCGAACCCGGCGGCAAGCCCACCCGCATGGGCATCCCCGTGGTGGACATGGTGACGGGCCTGAACGCGGCCGTGGGCGTGCTGCTGGCCTTGCAGGAACGGACGAAATCCGGGCAGGGCCAGTTCGTCGAGGCCGCGCTTTACGACTGCGGCGTCTCGCTTCTGCATCCGCATCTGCCGAACTATTACCTGGGCGGCGGCTTGCCGAAGCTGGCGGGCAATGCCCATCCCAACATCACCCCCTATGACACCTATGCCTGCAAGGACGGCGACCTGTTCCTGGCGGTGGGCAACAACGGGCAGTTCGCGAAGCTGTGCCAGTCCTTGGGCATCCCCGAGGCGGCCGCGGATCCGCGATATGCGACCAACGCCCTGCGCAAGGAGCACCGCCCCGAATTGCGCGCGCTTCTGGAAGGCGCGCTGTCGGCCTGGGCGGTGAACGAGGTCGCGGAACGGCTGGTCACCTCGGGCGTGCCCTGCGCGCCGGTGCGGACCATCGACCAGGTGGTCGATGACCCCCATACCCATGCGCGCGGCATGATCGTCGATCTGCCCGACGGTTATCGCGGCACGGCAAGCCCCATCAAGCTGGAACGGACGCCCGCCACCTATCGCAAGTCGCCCCCGTCCTTCGCGGGCGATACCGACGCGGTGGCCCAGGACTTCGGCCTGGCCGACGGCGACCTGGCCGGGGCCTTCATCCGCAAGCCCTGAAGCGGCCGGCCGGCGGATCCAAGCCTGCGGCACCCCTGCGGTGCCGCGGTTCGACATGTCACAAACACATAGGGAAGAAGCATGGCCCTGGATCAGGAAACCTTGGATCAGCTGCGCGACATGGTGCGCCGCTATGTCCGCGAACGGCTGGTTCCGCTTGAGGAAACGGTGGCCGAGACCGACGACATCCCCGCCGATGTCGTGGCCGAGATGCAAGAGATGGGCCTGTTCGGCATGACCATCCCCGAGGAATACGGCGGCATCGGCCTGAACATGTCCGAGGAAATCCAGATCGCCTTCGAACTGGGCTATACCTCGCCCGCCTTCCGGTCGCTGATCGGCACGAACAACGGCATCGGCTCTCAGGGGCTGATCATCGACGGGACCGAGGAGCAGAAGGCGAAATACCTGCCGCGCCTCGCCTCGGGTGAATTGATCGCCTCCTTCGCGCTGACCGAACCGGGGGCGGGATCGGATGCCGGATCGCTCAAGACCTCGGCCCGGCGGGATGGGGACCATTACGTCCTGAACGGGACCAAGCGGTTCATCACCAATGCCCCGCGCGCGGGCCTGTTCACCGTCTTCGCCCGGACCGACCCGTCCAGCAAGACGGCAGCGGGCGTGTCGGCCTTCGTGGTCGAGGCGGGAACGCCCGGCCTGACGGTCGGGCCGCGCGACAAGAAGATGGGCCAGAAGGGCGCCCATACCGCCGACGTGATCTTCGAGGATTGCCGGGTCCCGGCCGATGCCATCATCGGCGGGATCGAGGGGCAGGGCTTCAAGACCGCGATGAAGGTTCTGGATCGCGGGCGGCTGCATATCTCGGCCATCTGCACGGGGGCGGCGGAACGGCTGATCGACGATTCGCTGCGCTATGCGATGGAACGCGAACAGTTCGGCGCCCCCATCGCCGACAAGCAGCTTGTCCAGGCCATGCTGGCCGACAGCCGCGCCGAGGCCTATGCCGCGCGCTGCATGGTCGAGGAAACCGGCCGCCGCAAGGACGCGGGCCAGAACGTGTCCGAGGAAGCGGCCTGCGCCAAGATGTATGCGTCCGAAATGGTGGGCCGGGTCGCGGACCGCGCGGTCCAGATCCATGGCGGCGCGGGATACATGCAGGAATATGCGGTGGAGCGCTTCTATCGCGACGTGCGCCTGTTCCGCATCTATGAAGGCACGACCCAGATCCAGCAGACGGTGATCGCCAAGTCGATGATCCGCCGCGCCAGACAGGGCTGATCCGAGATCCCTCAACAGAAAAAGGCCGCCGGTTCATCCCGGCGGCCTTTCTGTTTCGTGCCGTGCCCGCCTTCAGGCGTTGGCGCGGGCGGGCATGATGAAGCGCATCAGATAGCGGATCACGAAAAAGCCCACGATCGCCAGCGTGCCGAAGACGAAGACCGCGGCGATCGGACGGTCCAGGAAGGACGAGAAATCGCCGTTCGTCACCGTCATGGTGCGGCGGAAGTTTTCCTCGATCATCGGGCCCAGGACGAAGCCCAGCAGCAGCGTCGCCAACTCGAACCGCAGAAGCTTCAGCACGATGCCGGCGATTCCCGCGCCCAGCAGGATATAGATGTCCAGGACCGAACTGCGCACCGAATAGATGCCCACGCAGACAAAGGCGATCATGATCGGATAAAGCAGGTGATAGGGCACCTTCAGCAGTCGCACCCACAGCCCGACCAGCGGGATGTTCAGCCCGACCAGCAGGATGTTGCCCACCACGAAGGACGCGACCAGTCCCCAGAACAGGTCGGGATGTTCGGTGATGACCTGCGGGCCGGGGATGACGCCATGGACCATCAGCACGCCCAGCATCATCGCCATGACCGCATCGCCGGGGATGCCCAGGCTCATGGTCGGGATGAAGGCGGTCTGGACGGCGGCGTTGTTGGCCGCCTCGGGCGAGGCGACACCGGCGATGGCGCCATGGCCGAACTTCTCGGGCGTTCTGCTGATGCGCTTTTCCACGGCATAGGAGATGAAGGTCGCGATCATCCCGCCGGTGCCGGGCAGGGCGCCGAAGAACGACCCGATCCCCGTGCCGCGCAGCATCGGCCAGGCGCTTTCGCGCCATTCGGCCCGGCTGGGCAGCATCGACCGCAGGGTGATCCGTTCTTCCGTGACCTTGCCCTCGGGTCCGCCGCGGGCGGTGGTGATGATCTCGGGCAGGCCGAACAGGCCCAGGGCAATGGCGACCAGCGACAGCCCGTCGAACAGTTCGGGCAGGTTGAAGGTGTAACGCGAGGTGCCGCTGTTCATGTCGATGCCGACAAGGCCCAGCAGCATCCCCACGAAGACGATGATCAGTGATTTCAGCGGCCGCCCCGTGGACAGCATGGAGGCCGCGACAAGGCCGAAGACCATCAGCGCGGTATATTCCTGCGGCCCGAACTTCATGGCGATGTTGGCCAGGGGCACGGTCAGGACCGCCAGCAGCACCGCGCCGATCATGCTGCCCACAAAGGACGCGATGGCCGTGATGAACAGCGCCAGGCCCGCCTTGCCCTGCTGCGCCATCGGATAGCCGTCCAGCGTGGTCACGACGCTGGTGACGGTGCCGGGCAGGTTCAGCAGGATCGAGGCGGTCGAGCCGCCATAGGCCGCGCCGTAATAGATGCCCGCCAGCATGATGACCGCGAAGTTCGGGTCGATGTGATAGGTGATGGGCATCAGCATGGCCAGCGTGGCCATGGTGCCAAGGCCGGGCAGGACGCCCACCACCGTGCCCAGAAGCACGCCAAGCCCGCAGTAGAAAAGCCCCTTCATCGAAAGGGCGACGGAAAGTCCAAGAAGGATGTTCTCGATCATGGCGTGCCTCAGATCGCGAAATACTTGAAGGGCAGGGACAGCCCCCAGACGAAGATCGCCGCGCAGGCAAGCGCGGTCAGGGCCGACAGCAGCAGCGCCGTGGGAATGTGGCGCTTGTCGGAGGCGAAGGTCGACAGGAAGGTCGAGAAGAAGATCGCGGGCACAAGGCCGTTCCGCTCGATCAGCAGGGCGAAGACGACCAGCGAGGCGCAGATGATCAGGACCGACAGGGGGGCGGGGCGTTCCTCGCCGAAGCTGACGGGTTCGGCGCGCCATGCCACGAAGGCGTAAAGCAGGCCCATCAGGATCAGCCCGACCGACAGGATGCGCGGGAAATATCCCGGCCCCATCTCTCGGATCGTGCCCATGTCATAGCCGGCGCCCTGCACATAGGCGAAGATGCCCAAGGCGGTGACAAGGCCTGCACCGACCAGGTCGGGAAGGCGCTGACTTATATGCGTTCTCATGATGTCCTCCCATTTTCGGGCTGCCGCCTTCCTCCAGCGGAATCCCGATGACTACGTTTCAGGCGTGGCACTTGTGAAAAGCTGGGCGCCCATGGCGGTCCCGTGAACGGAAAGATGGCCGCCAAGCTGGATGGCCTGCAGCAATTCCCCCCGCGCCGCCCCAAGGTCAAGGGCCTGGCGGATCGCGCGGCGCAGCCCATTTTCCTGAAAGCCGGTGAAGCAGGCGAAAAGCGCGGTCCTGATGATCGCGCGTTCCACGGGTTTCAGGCCGCGGGGCCTTTCCAGCGCCTGTTCGAAATCGCGCAGGGTCCGCGCATAGGCGGGCGACAGCGCGGCAAGACCGTCGCCGGACGTCGCGACGCCCAGTTCCTCGGCCAGGATATCCGCGCCCGCCCGAACGCATTCAAGACCCTGGGCGGACAAAAGCGCGAAGACGTCCATCAGGTCCGCCTCGGTCGCCCCCGCCTTCAGGGCCAGATCGACATGGGTGCGCAGCCCGTTGGCATAAAGATGCGTGGCCGAGGCATCCAGCGCGACATAGATCAGTTCGACCATGCGCGGCGTCAGCGGACCCTGGGCCACGGCCTCGCCCGCGTAATCGGCATAGGCCTGCACGAAATCGGGGCGGGTCTTCAGCAGCGCCTCGACCCAGGGGCGCCAATAGCCGCGCCGGGCGATGAAGTGGTCGCGGATCTGCTGTTCCTGCGGGGTCATGGCGCTCTCCTGGCGGATGTCAGCACCTGGCCGGTCAGGAAGCCCGCGCGGGCGATCCAGTCGATCAGCACCGGGTCTGGGCGGCCCTGGACCGCGTTGACGCGGCGGCCCGGGGGGCCAAGCTCGCAGGCCAGCGTCGCCACCATCATCCGCAGGGCGGCGGCCTGTCCGCGTGCGGCCGGGCTTGGGTCGTCGTCGGCGGGCAGCAGCAGCGTCAGGCTGACCGCGCCTTCGGTGGCCGCGAAATCGGCGGCCGCCGCGCGCAGGGCCTGCACCGGATCGGGCGCATGGCGCGCGCGGCCATCGACCACGGCCTGCGGCGTAGTGGCGGGAGGAAAGGCGGATGACAGGTCGTCGGCATGGCGCAGGGCGAAACCCGCGTCCGGGGCCAGTTGCCCGGACGTGTCCGGCCCCTGCGCATAAGCCACGCTGCCGCCGAAAACCGAGGATCCGCCATCGACGCTGAGAACGCAGCCCCGCAGCGGCGGATCGGCAGGGGCGGCCAGGAAGAACAGCGCATCGGCCATCTCTTGCGGGGTGCCCATGCGGCCCAGGGGGATCTTGGCGACCGCGCGGGCCGGGTCAAGCTGGCCGCCCGCGATCAGGCGGTCCACCAGGGCCGTGCGGATGAAGCCGGGGCAAAGGACGCTGACCGCCAGATCGGTCCGCGCATCCGACAAGGCCATCATCGCCGCGATCAGGCCGGCCTTGCTGGGGCTGTATCCGCCGCGCAGGGGAATGGCGCGCAGACCCGCCCCCGACGACACCGCGACCACGCGCGCGCCATGGGCCAGCTGGCCCTCAAGCGCCGCCAGCATCCGCAGCGGAGCCTGCTGGTTCAGCGCCAGGGCCGCGTCCAGTTCGCCGGGCGTCAGGTCCGCGATGCCGCGGCCCGGCGTCCCCGATGCGCCCGCGTTGCAGATCACCGCCGCGACCGGCCCTTCGATCGCGGCCAGGGCGGCATAATCGGCATCCCGCGTCAGGTCCATCGCCACGGCCTGATGGGATCCGCCCGGCAGGTCGGCCCGCACGGCGGCCAGGCCCTCGCCATCCAGATCGAGCAGCACGCAGGTCCAGCCGGCATCGGCGAAGATCCGGGCGGTTTCCCGTCCGATGCCCGATGCAGCCCCGGTGATGACGACCTTGTTCAAGCGTGCCTCAGATATTGGTCAGGGTGACGCCGCCATCGACCAGCAGCGCCTGCGAGGTGACGAAGCCCGCATCGTCGCTGGCCATGAAGCAGATGGTGCGGGCGATGTCCTCGACCGTTCCAAGACGGCCAAGGGGCGTGCGGGCGATGCGGGCCGCGTCGCGTTTTTCGTCGCGGTTGCGCATCGTGCCCTCGGTCGGGACGGCGGACGGGCAGACGGCGTTCACGCGGATGCCGCGCCCGCCCAGTTCGGCGGCCGCCGCGCGGGTGATGCCCAGGATGCCCGACTTGATGCCGGAATAGACGACCGAATTCAGGGTGGACCGGAAGGCGGCTGAGGACGCGACGTTGACGATGGCCCCGCCCTTGTCGTCCATCGCCGCGCTTGCGGCCTGGATGCCCCAGATCACGCCCTTGAAGCCGATGTCCAGCATCCGGTCCATCGTGTCGAGGCGGATGTCAGGAATCGCCTGGTAACGCACCCAGGCGGCGTTGTTGACCAGGATGTCCAGCCGCCCGCCCTGGGCCACGGTGTCATCCACGGCGGCCTGCACGCCTTCGCGGGTGGACAGGTTCTGGACCACGCCGAATGCCTGCCCGCCCTCGGCCCGGATCAGATCCAGCGTCTCGGCGACGAATTCGTCCTTGAGGTCGTTCACGCCCACCACCGCGCCGCGCCGGGCCATCTCGATGGCGGTCTGGCGGCCGATGCCGTTTCCGGCGCCCGTGATCAGGGCCACGCGGCCTTCGAAATCGCTGGACATGGTTTTCCCTTTCGTCATGCGGCCCGGATGAAGTCTTGCGCGACCTGACGGGCCAGGCGGCCCGCGCCGAAGGCGGTCTCGATCTTGCGGATGTCGCGCAGCGAATAATGCAGCGGCACTTCCCAGGTGAAGCCCATGCCGCCATGCAGGTGGATCGCCTTTTCCAGCGTCCAGACGGCATTGCCGACCGCGCCCAGGAAGGCGGGCCGGGTGTCGCGGGGATTGCCAAGCTCGTCCCGGGCAAGCGACCGGGTCAAAGCGGCGCGGCTCATTTCAAGCAGCAGCTTCATGCGCGCCAGATGATGGCGCACAGCCTGTTTCGACGACAGAGGACGCCCGAACTGCACGCGCGCGGCCAGATAGTCGCTGGACAGGGCCAGGGCATTCGCCGCGGCCCCGGTGACGAAGCCGCCATACAGCGCCTCGCCCGCGCGGCGCAGGTCGGCCATCTGGTCAAGGGTCAGCGATCCGATCTTGCGGGCGGCGCCGACATCCAGCCAGACCTGCGGCGCATCCGGGTCCAGAAGGGGGGTCGGCGTCCCCGTCAGGCCCGCCCGTTCGATCAGGTCCGCACCCTGGCCGGTGGGCACCAGAACCACGTCGCAGTCGCAGTCGTCGGACAGGCGCAGCAGCCCGTCGCGGGCGCCTTCCCAGCCGATCAGGCCCAGGGCTTCGCCTGCGGCGATGCGCCCGGCGATGTCCTGCCCCGCAAATGCCTGCGCCAGCAGGATCTGGTCCAGCAGCGGAAAGCGCAACTGGCCCGCCCCCGCTTCCTCGGCGATGGCCAGGGAGAAGGGCAGGCCAAGCGCCATCCCGCCATCGTCTTCCTGCGCGCAGACGCCGGTCAGCCCAGCCTCGGCCAGGATGCGGGCGGCATCGCGGGCGGGCTTTCCCTTGGCCTCGGCAATGGCGGGGCGGGCGGCTTCGGCAAGCTCGGCGGGGAGAAGGCCGTGGTCGTCGCTGCTCATTTCTGCAGATCCTTCGGCAATTTCAGGATGCGTTGCGCGATGATGTCCAGCTGCACCTCGGTCGTGCCGGCATAGATCGTCTCGGCCCGCGCAAACAGATAGGCGGTCGTGAAGTGGTCGCGGATCCGCTGCGCCAGGCCCGAGGATCGCGGCGTGACATGGCCGACCAGATCCAGGGCCAGGCTGGCGAAGGCCTGGTGGCATTCCGACCAATAGAGCTTCGACAGCGATCCCCGCGCGCCGATCTGCGCGCCGTCCAGAAGCTGTTCCACGGACCCTTCGACAAAGCCCTTGAGCGCGTCGATCTGGCCCAGAACCTGCCCGATCCGGTTCCGGACCGCGCCGTCGTCCAGCAGCACCGCCAGTTCCGGGTCCGATTTCAGGCCGCGCAGCAGGGCGCGGAGTTCGGTTTCGAACCGCCAGGGGCGATACATGCGGTTGGTCGCGCGTTCGATGGACAGCACGCGGATCGCGGCGTCCCAGCCTTCGTCGGGCGCGCCCAGCCGGGCCTCGTCGGGGACGATCACGTCGTCGAAGAACACCTCGGCGAAGGAAACCTTGCCGTCGATGGACTTGATCGGGACGACGCGGATGCCCGGCGTGGACATGGGCACCGCGAACATCAGCATCCCCTTGTGGCGGTCCTCGATGGTGCCGGTGCGGGTCAGCAGCAGGCAGTAGTCGGCCTTGGACGCGCCCGAGGTCCAGATCTTCTGCCCGTTGATGCGCCAGCCGCCGTCATGCGGGACCGCGCGGGTCCGCAGGCGGGCCAGGTCGGACCCGGCATCGGGTTCGGAAAAGCCCTGGCACCACATGTCCTCCAGCGTCAGGATGCGGGGCAGGAAGGCCTGCTTCTGGTCTTCGGTGCCCACGGCCATGATGATCGGCCCGGCCAGTTCCTTGCCGACCGAACCCGCGCTTTCGGGCATCATGACCGCGCCGATTTCCTTGTTGGCGATCAGGTGTTCGCGCAGGGTCAGGCCGTGGCCGCCATATTCGACGGGCCAGGTCATGCCCGCCAGGCCCGCGCGATACATCCGCGCCTCCCAGGACACCGATTCCTCCAGCGCGGGGGCGCGCCAGTCGGTGCTGTCCGCGCGCATATGGGCGGGCAGGTTCGCCGCAAGCCAGGTGCGGGCGTGCAGACGATACTCCGCAGGGGCCATCGCCTGAAGGGACTTGGTGAAGACAGGCTGCACGGTCATGGCTTACACCTTCGCATGGGGGATCATCAGGGCATCGAGCGCGACGACGCCTTGACCCTCGGCCCGGACCAGGACCGGGTTCAGGTCGATTTCGGCCACGTCATCCGCGTGGCGGCAGGCGAATTCCGACAGGGCCGACAGGGTGCGGGCGGCGGCGGCGACGTCGCCGCGTTCGCGGCCCCGCGCGCCGTCCAGGATCGGGAACATCTTCAGCGACCGGATCATCGCCTCGGCCTGGGCGGGGGTCACGGGGGCGGGTTCCAGCGCGACATCGCCCAGGACCTCGGCAAAGATGCCGCCCATGCCGACCATCACCACCGGGCCAAAGACCGGATCGCGCGAAACACCCATGATCAGTTCCGTTCCCGCGCCCGCCATGGGCGTGACCAGCACGCCGTCGATGCGGGCGCCCGGCACATGGCTGCGGGCCGAGTTCAGGATGCGGTCATGCGCCGCGCGCACGGCGTCCCCGTCGCCCAGGTTCAGGGCGACGCCGCCGGCCTCGGTCTTGTGGGGAATGTCCTCGGACAGGATCTTCAGGACGACCGGATAGCCCATCGCATCGGCCGCCTGCACGGCTTCGTCCGCGGACTGAACGGTGGCCTCGGGCAGGATGCCGACGCCGATTTCCGCCAGGGCCTTCTTGGCCGCGTTCTCGTTGCGGAAGACGGCGGGATCGACGGGCAGGCTTTCGCCCGTCCAGCGGACGGCATCGCCGCCAGGCCCGGTCAGCCGCGACAGGCCCGCAAGCCCGTTCGCCGCCGCGTCGATGCCCGCGAAGACCGGGATGCCAAGGGCGTTGATCTCGGACACCGCGTCAGCGGGACCGGCGCTGATGACGGCCAGCAGCCGGTCGGGATGGCTTTCGCGGATCCGGGCCAGGGCTTCCAGATAGACCCCCCGCAGCCGCTTGTTGTAAAGCGACAGCGACAGGAACAGCAGCGTCGCGTCGGTGTTCGGTTCCTCGATCAAGGCCGACAGCATCTTGTAGAGGATGTCGGGACGGCTGGACATCTGGGCCGAGGCATCGACCGGGTTGTTGGTGCCCGCCGTGGGAACCGCCTCGTTGATGCGGGCCTTGGTCGCGTCGGACAGCGGCGGCAGGTCCAGTCCCGCCTTGGTCGCGGCATCCGCCATCATGATGCCGAAGCCGCCCGAGGCCGCGACCAGGGTGACGCGCTTGCCCTTGGGCAAGCGGTCCCGACCCAGGATCGAGGCCGCGTGGCCCATCTCCAGCAGCGCCTCGATGCTACGGACGCGCAGGGCGCCGTGGCGGCGCAGCACCGCGTCGATCACCGCGTCCGACCCGGCAAGCGCCCCGGTATGGGACGCGGCGGCGGCCTGGCCGCTTTCGGTTTCGCCGATCTTCAGCACGATCACCGGCTTGCCATTGGCACGCGCCAGATCCAGGGCCTGCGTCAGGCGCCCACCGTCCCTGCAGGTTTCCATGCAGCACAGGATCACGCCCGTCTGCGCGTCCCGCGCAAGCGCCGCGATGCCGTCGGCCACGTCCACATCAGCCTCGTTCCCTGTGGCGATGAAGTGGCTGACGCCCAGGCCGCGCAGGGCGACGTTCTGGACGATGAAGCTGCCGATATTGCCCGATTGCGACACGATGCCGACATTGCCCGCCTTGGGCATGCTGTCTTCCAGCACGATCGAGAAGGATCCGATCACGCCATTGGCGACGCTGAAGCTGCCCAGGCAGTTCGGCCCCAACAGGCGCATCCCCGCATCGCGGGCGATGCCCAGAAGTTCGTCCTGCAACGCCTGCCCGTCGGGCCCTGCCTCGCAAAAGCCCGAGGAAAGGACCACCGCCCCCCGCACGCCGCGCGCCGCGCAGTCGCGCAGGGCATCGGCGGTGGCCGTGGCGGGCACGACCAGGATGGCAAGGTCCGGCGCCGTCGGCAGGTCGCGGACGGAGGGATAGGCCGTCAGCCCCTGGATCTCGCCCCCGCGCGGGTTCACCGGATAGATCGGGCCGCGATAGCCATATTTCTTCAGCAGGTGGATCGGCCGCCCGCCGATCTTGGTGATGTCGTCCGAGGCGCCGACGATGGCGATGCCATCGGCCCCGAAGAAGGCGTCGAGGCCCTGTCCGGGCATGTCCGCAAGATCCCTTGGCATGGTTCAGCGTCCCTTGAAGACGGGCTTGCGCTTTTCGAGGAAGGCCATGCGGGCTTCGCGGGCATCCTCGGTCCTGGCAAGCGCCATGGTGAATTCCTGTTCGAAGCGATAGGCGTCGCGCTGCGGCATCACCTCGACCATGTTGGCGGCGCGCTTGGCATAGATCATGGCAAGCGGCGACTTGCCGGCGATCTCGTGCGCAAGCTCCATCACGGTGGGCATCAGGTCGGATTCCGGCAGGGCGGCTTCGATGATGTGGCGGTCGGCCAGTTCCTGCGCGCTGATCCGCTGGCCGGTGAAGAACAGCCGCCGCAGGGTCGAGCGCCCGAACAGCGTCTTGAGCATGGAGGCCCCGCCCGCCAGGCCCACGTTGATTTCCGGCATCCCGAAGGTGGATCGGTCGCTGGCATAGATGATGTCGCAGGCCGCGGCCAGGCCGAAGCCCGCGCCTAGGGCCGCGCCGTTGACGGCGGCGATCACGGGCTTGGCGCATTCGCGGACGGCATTGCCGGTTTCGCGCGTGACGCGGTTGTGTTCCAGGAAGTCGCCGGGCAGATCCGGGTCGGGGCGGTCCTTCAGGTCGGCGCCCGAACAGAAGACATGGCCGCTGTTGGTCAGGACGGCGCAGCGGATGTCGTCGCGGGCCGAAACCTCGTCGATGATCGCGATGAACTGGCGCCGCATCTCTCGGCTGAGCGCGTTGACGGGCGGACGTTGCAAGGTGATGACGGCGACGTAATCGGCAACGTCAAGACGGACGTGTTCTTCGGACATGCTGGTTCCTCCCCCAGTTCCCGGCTGCTGCAGGGATCGGGTCGGATTACGTGTCCTTGCGCCATTTTTGAACCGATCAGCGTGGCGAACAGTCTTGCGGATTCTGCAGAAGTGCGGGCAGGCTTGGGGATGTAATGGCTTTTGAAGGGGATAGTCCCGAAAACCCGCATTTCCCGCGCAATAGGATCAGGACATTGCCATGACGCTGTCGATTTCTCCGCTGGGGGCCTTCCGGGCGCAGCTTGGGGAATGCCCGGTTTGGGACTGGGAAACCGGGATGCTGTGGCTGGTCGATGGGCGCGCGGGCCTGATCGTGGCCCTTGACCCCGAGACGGGCGAGGTGCGGCGCCGGATCGCCCTGCCTGCGCCGGTCGGATCCTTCGCGCTGAACGACGACGGTCGGCTGGTGGTCGCGTTGCGGCGCAGCATCGCGCTTGTCGATCCCGTCACATCGGCGGTCGAGACCCTGGCCGAGCTTGAGGTGGATCACCCCAACCTGCGCCTGAACGACGGCGTGGTTCTGCCGGATGGCAGCTTCCTGATGGGCACCATGCATATCTTCCGCGAACCGGGCGAGGCGCCGCTGGGCGGGCTTTACCGGCTGAGCCCGGACGGGGCGACGGTCAAGCTGGCGACCGGGATCGGCGTCACCAACGGCCCCCGCATGGGGCCGGACGGGTGCCTATATGTCTGCGACAGCGCCGCGCGGCGGATCCTGCGCTTCGGCATCGGCGAGGATTGGAGCCTGGAGGCGCCCGAGATATTCGCCACCACCGATGCGCTGGATTCGGCCCCGGACGGCTGCGTCTTCGACGCGCAGGGCATTCTCTGGACGGCGCTTGTCCATGCGGGCGCCCTGGCGGGCTTCGACCCCCAGGGACGGCTGGTCCGCCGCATCGAGGTTCCGGTGGCCCATCCCGCGTCGCTTTGCATCGGCGGGCCCGAGGGGGACAGGATCTTCGTCACCTCGATCAGCGACAGCGGCAGGTTGCGCGCCCAAGGGCCGCTTGATGGAAATGTCCTGCGCATAACCGGCGCGGGCGTCTGGGCCCCGCAGACGCGCCGTGCCAATATCCGGGGCAGGGGACGGCAGGACATCCAGGTCGCGGCCGACCTGCCCGACGCCTTGGTCCAGAACGCTTGTTGTTGAAAGGAATCAGGAATGTACAAGAACATCCTCGTCGGTCTCGATGGCTCTCCCTTGTCGTTGCGCGGGCTTGACCATGCCCTGAACCTTGCCAGGACGGTGGGGGCGAAGGTCACGATGGTCACCGTGACGGAAATGTGGTCGGCCATCGACATGGCCAATGCCGTGCGCGAGGGGAATCCGGTCCAGAAATACGAGGCCGAGGAGGAAGCCTTCGCCAAGGCGATCCTGGACAAGGCCGCCGACCGCGCCACCCAGGCCGGGGTGGAATTCAAGACCGTCCATGTCCCCGACGAACATCCCGCCGATGGCCTGGTCGAGACCGCCAAGGCGGAAGGCGCGGATCTGATCGTGATGTCCTCGCATGGGCGCCGGGGGATGCGCCGCCTGTTCCTGGGCAGCCAGACCCTTGAAGTCGTGTCACATTCGACGATTCCGGTTCTTGTGATCCGCTGATTTCCCCAGCAATTCCGGCGAAATCGGCAGAACAGTCCATCGGAAATCGCCATATACCATGCGGTGCGATTTCTGCAGATTGCGCGACTGAGATGCATGGGAGGTTTGCATGACAACGAGGCGCAATCTGATTGCGGGTCTGGCCGTGGCGGCGTCGCTGGCCTTTGTTCCGGTTACCGCGATCGCGCAGGGCGACCCCATCACCATGGTGGTGCCCTATTCCGCCGGCGGCCCGGTCGATGGCCTGACCCGCCTGATCGCCGAGGGCCTGTCGCGCAAGACGGGGCAGACCTATCTGGTGGAAAACAAGCCGGGCGCGAACGGCATCATCGGCGCGCAATATGTCGCCAGCACCCGCACCCCGCAGAACACCCTGTTCGTGGGCGGCACGGGGCCGATCTCGGTCAACCTGCTGACCCGCAAGGGCCTGCCCTTCAAGGCCGAGGATTTCAAGCCCGTCTCGCTGGTGGCCCATGGTCCGATGGCGCTGACCGTGCCCGCCTCGGCCGAATACAACGACCTGGACGGCTTCCTGGCCGCCGCCAAGGCCAGCGAGAACCCGTTCCGCTTCGGCACTTTCGGTCCCGGCAGCCTCAGCCAGCTTTACGGCGCGCTGCTGAACCGCGAACTGGGCTTCGAGATGACCGAGGTCGCCTACAAGACCACGGCGGACGAACTCAAGGACATGATCGGCGGGCAGATCGACTTCACCGTCTCCTCGCCCTTCGGCGTGATCGGGCAGATCCGGTCGGGCGACCTGAAGATGCTGGCCGTCGCCAGCGAGGAACGCATCCCGCAGCTGCCGGAGGTGCCGACCTTCGCCGAACTGGGCCGTCCCCAGCTGACGGGGTCGTTCTGGACGGGCATCTTCGCCCCCGCCGAAATGGACGACGCGCAGGTGCAGGCGATCAGCGCCGCCATCGACGAGGTCCTGAAGGAAGAGCGCACGGTCGAGTTCCTGTCCAATATCGCGCAATTCCCGGTGGGCGGCACGCCCGACGAACTGCAGAAGCAGCTGGACCAGGACCGCGAGGTCTGGGGCGCCATCGTCAAGGAACGCGGCATCGAATTGCAGTGATGTCAGACAAAGGGGGCGGCGCAATCCGCCCCCTTTCGCGTTTCAGCGCCCATAGGCGCGCGGGATATGCGACATCAGCGTTTGCGAGAAGCCGCCGTCCACGATGATCTCGGCCCCGTTGACATAGGATGACCGGGGGCTTGCCAGGAACAGAACGGCATTGGCCAGTTCGTCCGCATCCCCGATCCGGCGCAGGGGCACGACTTCCTCGCGGCGGCGGCGATCCTCGGGGTCGGCATAGAATTTCTGCGTCATGGGCGTCAGGAACAGGCCGGGGCTGACGCTGTTCGTGCGGATCCCTTCGGGGCCCCATTCCACCGCCATCTGCTGCGACAGCATCAGGATCGCGGCCTTGGTCGATGAATAGCCACCGGATTTCGCCTGCGCGTTGCGCCCCGCGATCGAGGCGATGTTGATGATCGAACCGGGCCGACCGGGGTCGCGACCCTCGCAAAAGACCTGCGCGCATTGCAGATATCCGCCCAGGTTGACCGCGAACTGGTTCTGCAGCCGGTCCAGTTCGGTTTCCGCCAGCGGGGCAGGGGCCGACAGCGCGGCATTGTTCACCAGGACCGACGGCTTGCCCAGGTCGGCTGCGACCTGCCCCGCGACACCGCGGATCTGGTCCTTGTCCCGGACATCGGCCGCATAAAGGCGCCAGGGGCTGCCGGTGCCGTCCAGATCCGCCCTGAAGCCCTCATCCACCTCGGCCGCCCGATCCAGCAGCGCGACCCGCGCCCCGGCCCGCAGGAAGCCCAGGGCCGTCGCGCGTCCCAAGCCGCCGGTCGCGCCGGTGATGATGCAGGTCGCGTCTTTCAATTCCAGCCAGTCTTGCACGGGTCCGCTCCTTGTCGTTTCCGCAGGGTTATAGGTGGGGCGGCTTCGGCCTGTCTTGCGAATGATGCAGTTCTTTTCGGCAGTTTCCGAAGGTTGTGTCCAGAACCTCAACCGGACAGGTTCCCGCCCACAGACCCCCGCATCCGTGCGGCTTACTTGGGGATATAGCATGTCGGTCATCAGCATCACTCGGGACGGCGCGGTTGCCGTTGTCACGGTGGACAATCCGCCGGTGAATGCCTTGTCGCAGGCGCTGCGGCAGGGGTTGTGGGACGCGGTGGCCTCGCTGGACGCGGACGACGCCGTGCAGGCGGTGGTGCTGCTCTGCGCGGGGCG
>NZ_NWMQ01000004.1:0-219993 GCF_002901215.1 Paracoccus sp. SY
GAGAGAGAGGGAGGGCAAGAGGGTCAGGCGAAGTTTTTTCGCAGAACGGTCATATTTCATGCAACCATCTGCTTTTAGAGGATAATTATTTCACCGCCGCGGCTTGGCCCCAGCGGATCGGCCGAGGCACGGCGACTCGCAGGCCCAGAAGAACCAGAATCGCCGACAGCCACAGGACCGGCTCCAACGGAAAGGTCTTCAGCGCCCAGATCCAGTGCAGCGTCACGAGGGGGGCTGCGACATAGGCCAGCTTGTGCAGCCTGCGCCACGCCGCCCCGCCCATCCTGCGGATCGAGGCGTTGTTCGAAGTGACCGCAAGCGCCAGAAGCATCAGGAAGGCCGCCATGCCGAAGACGAGGTAGGGCCGCTTGACCACGTCGCGCGCCATCGCCCCCCACAGCAGCGCCATGTCCATCACCACCCAGGACAGCACATGCAGCCCCGCATAGGTGAAGCACAACAACCCGAGGGCACGGCGGAACCGCATGAAGATGATCCCCGTGATGCGCAGGACCGGCGTCACGGCAAGGCTGGCGACCAGGAAGTACAGCGCGGTGCGTCCCAGCCGGTGTTCGATATCGCGGATCGGGTCGATGCCCAGGCCGCCGTTCAGCGTGTCCCAGAGCAGCAGCGCCAGCGGCACCAGCCCACCCAGCCACAGCGCCCAGACCGGGATGCCTCGCAGCCATCCGTTCACGGCGGCCCGCATCAGTAATCCCTTGCCAGATCCATCCCGGCATAAAGCGAGGCGACCTGATCCCCATAGCCGTTGAACATCTGCGTTTCCTCTCGTCCGCCGAACAGGCCCGCGCCGATGCGGCGTTCGGTGGCCTGGGACCAGCGGGGATGGTCAACCTGGGGGTTCACGTTCGCATAGAAGCCGTATTCAGACGGCTGCATCGCCTGCCAGGTCGAGACCGGCTGCTTGTCGGTCAGCGTGATCTTGACGATCGACTTGATCGACTTGAAGCCATACTTCCACGGCACCACCAGCCGGATTGGTGCGCCGTTCTGGTTGGGCAGCACGTCGCCGTAAAGACCGGTCGCCAGGATCGTCAGCGGATGCATCGCCTCGTCGATGCGCAGGCCTTCCTTGTAGGGCCAGTCCAGAAGCGGACGCGACTGGCCGCGCATTTCTTCGGGGCGATAGAGGGTCTCGAAAGCCGCGAATTTCGCGCCGGGCTGCACCCCGGCCTTGTCCAGCACGCCTGCCAGCGGCACGCCGATCCAGGGGATCACCATGGACCAGGCCTCGACGCAGCGCAGGCGATAGATCCGCTCCTCGAGCGCGTTGGCGGGGGCGAGGTCATCGACGCCATAGCTGCCGGGGCGGTCCACCATGCCGCCGATCTCGACCGACCAGGGATCGGTGGTCATGGCGCCCGCGTGACGCGCGGGATCGGTCTTATCCAGGCCGAATTCGTAGAAGTTGTTGTAGTTGGTGATCTCTTCCAGCGTGTTCGGCTTTTCCACGGTGGAATAGGCCGATGGCTTGCCGGTCAGGGCCCAGGCGGGCGCGGCCATCGCCACGGCGCCTGCCGCGATGAAGGTCCGGCGGTTGAGGTAGTCGGCTTTCGGGGTGACGTCGGACCAGCGAAGTTTCATGACTCTCTCCCAAGGATGCCGCATCAGGATAGTGACGCAGAAACGCCCCGGGCAGGGCATCACGTTCACTTTACACTGACACTTCCATCAAGCCGCTGCGATTTCGCGCAGGAAGGCCGCGCCGAAACGGTCCAGGCGCGCCTGATCCAGATGCCGCGCCAGACCGGCCTGATCCAAGGGCCTTGCCTCGGCGATGCGGCGGATCTGGGCGGTGGAACAGGATAGCGGCTTTTCCGTCCCGTCCGGCCCGCGCAGAAGGTCCGCCTGCACCGCAACCAGCCGGTCGAACAGCGCGCCTTCCGGGCGGCCCGCCAGCTTGCGGCGCTGCGGGTGCATGTCGGGCACCTCGCCTGCGATCACCGACAGGAAGTCGCGGCCATAGCTTTCCAGCTTCTTCGCGCCCACCCCGCCGACCTGGGCCATCTGGTCCAAAGTCTGAGGGCGCTTCTCGGCCATCTCGATCAGGGTGCGGTCGGGGAAGATGACATAGGCAGGCACGCGCGCGGCCTCGGCAAGCGCCCGGCGCTTGGCCTTCAGCGCGGACAGCAGCGGCTCGTCCTCCTCGCTGACCTGGGTGCGCAGGACGGTGGCGGGCTTCGACGCGGTGGTGTCCTGGCGCAGGGTCACGCTTTCCTCGCCGCGCAGGACGGGATGGGCGGCCTCGGTCAGGTGCAGGGCGCCGTGGCGTTCGGGATCGGGCCGGCAGAGGTCGCGGCCCATCATCTGCCGGAAGATCGCCTGCCATTGCGCGCGGCTGTGGTCGCGCCCCACGCCGAAGGTCGGCAGGTTGTCATGGCCGCGTTCACGCACCTTTTCGGTGGTATTGCCGGTCAGGATGTCGATCAGATGCGTGGCGCCGAACCATTCGCCGGTCCGAACGATGGCCGACAGCGCCTTGCGTACCGCCTGGGTGGCGTCGAACAGCTTCGGCGGCACCTGGCACAGGTCGCAATTGCCGCAATCCTCGGCCAGATCCTCGCCGAAATAGGCCAGAAGCTTGCGGCGGCGGCAGCCGGTCGCCTCGGCCAGGCCCAGGAGCGCGTTCAGCCGGGCGTGGTCGGCGGCCTTGCGGGCAGGCTCGGCCAGACCCTCGTCGATCTGGGTGCGGCGCAGGCGGATGTCGTCGGGGCCGTAAAGCGTCAGCGTGTCGGCGGGATCGCCGTCGCGGCCGGCGCGGCCGATTTCCTGGTAATAGCCTTCGATGGTCTTGGGCAGGTCGGCGTGCAGCACCCAGCGGATGTCGGGCTTGTCGATGCCCATGCCGAAGGCCACGGTGGCCACGACGATCAGCCCGTCCTCTCGCTGGAAGCGGGCCTCGGCCTCGCGCCGGGCATCGGGATCAAGGCCCGCGTGATAGGCGATGGCGGGGTGGCCCGCCTCGCGCAGCGCCTGGGCCAGGGTCTCGGTCCGGGCGCGGGCGCCGCAATAGACGATGCCGGACTGGCCGCGCCGCGCGGCGACATAGGCCAGCACCTGGCGGCGCGGGCTGTCCTTGGGCTGGAAGGCCAGGCGGATGTTCGGGCGGTCGAAGCCGCGCAGGAAGCTGACCGGTTCCCGCCCGTCGAACAGGCGCGCCACGATCTCGGCCCGCGTTTCCACATCGGCCGTCGCGGTGAAGGCCGCCAGCGGCACGTCCAGCGCGCGCTTCAGGTCGCCGATGCGCAGGTAATCCGGGCGGAAGTCGTGGCCCCACTGGCTGACGCAATGCGCCTCGTCCACGGCGATGGCGGTCACGCCCGCGCGCCGCAGCAGGGACAGCGTCCCGCCCGAGGCCAGCCGTTCCGGCGCCATATACAGGAGTTTCAACTCGCCCCGCGACAGGGCCTGGAAAACCGTGTCCGTTTCCTCGTCCGTGTTGCCGCTGGTCAGCGCGCCTGCCGCCACGCCCGCCTCGCGCAGGGCGCGGACCTGGTCGCGCATCAGCGCGATCAGCGGGGAAATCACCACCGTCACCCCGTCGCGCATCAGCGCGGGCAACTGGAAGCACAGCGACTTGCCGCCGCCCGTGGGCATGATCGCCAGCACGTCGCGGCCCTGGGCCACCGCCTCGACGATCTCTTGCTGGCCGGGGCGGAAGCCGTCGAAGCCCCAGACCTGTCGCAGCAGGTCGCCAGATGGATCAGGGGCGGTCATCAGAACCCGTAGAAGAAGCCCGCGTTGTTCGCCAGGGCGCGCTGCAGGATGATGATGATGATGAACAGGACCAAGGGTGCCAGATCCAGCCCGCCGGTGTTCGGCAGCACGCCCCGGATCGGGCGATAGATGGGTTCCAGAAGACGGTTCAACCCGTCCCACAGTTGCGCGACAAGCGGCTGGCGCAGGTTCAGCACCTGGAAATTGATCAGCCAGGACATGATGATATGGACGATCATCACGAACCACACCACCTGCAGGATCAGTTGCAAGGCCTCGTAAAGCGTTCCCATCACGTCCCTCTTTTCGTGTTCGGGCTTGTTATGGGGATGCGGGCGGTGCTTCGCAAGCAAGTTGCCGCAGCGTTCCCGGTTGACGATCGCGTGGGCCGGGGCCACGCCCATGGCCCAGTCAACCCGAAGGATCCGCGATGTATCCCCTGTTCCGCTTCGCCAAGGAGATGGTCAAGTTCCGCAACGCCCCGAAGCTTGGGGTGACGGGGACGCATGTCTCGACCCATGTCTGCTGGCCCTGGGATCTGGACCCGTGGATCGAACTGAACAACGGCCGCACCCTGACTCTGTTCGACCTGGGCCGCATTCCGATGGCGCAGCGCAGCGGGCTGATCCCGATCCTGCGCGACCGCAAATGGGGCATCACCGTGGCGGGCAGTTCGGTGCGCTATCGCCGCCGGATCCGCGCCTTCGAACGCTTCACGATGATCTCTCGCGTGGTGGGATGGGACAGCCGCTTCATCTACATGGACCAGTCGATGTGGAAGGGCGGCGACTGCTGCAACCAGGTTCTGATCCGTTCGGCCATCACCTCGGCCCAGGGGATCGTTCCCCCGGCCGAGGTGATGGCCGCGCTTGGCGCCCCGCCCGAAAGCCCGCCCCTGCCCGACTGGATCGGCGCCTGGATCGAGGCTGACGGACAGCGGCCCTGGCCGCCCGTGCTTCCCCCTGACGCAAAAGCCCACTTGCCAGCCTGACGCCGCTTCGGCCTTATGGCCGCGAACGGCGCGCGCGAGGGGGGATGGATCGCAAACGGATCTGGGGCTGGTGGTTTTTCGACTGGGCCAGCCAGCCTTTTCATACGCTTCTGCTGACCTTCGTCTTCTCGGTCTATTTCGCCGAGGTCGCGCAGCGCCATTTCCTGCACATCAGCGGCGACCTGCGGGTGGCGGGGGCGCAGGCGCAGGCGCTGTGGGGATATGGGCTTTCCGTCACCGGCATCATCATCGCGATCTGCGCGCCGGTCCTGGGGGCCATCGCCGACACCTCGGGGCGGCGGATGCCCTGGATCTGGGTCTTCTCGGTCCTTTATGTCGCAGGCTCCGCCGGGCTGTGGTTCCTGATGCCGCAGCAACCGGCCCTGGTGCAGGCGGTGGTGCTGTTCGGCATCGGCCTGATCGGGGTCGAATTCGCGACGATCTTCACCAACGCCCTTCTGCCGGGCCTCGCCCCGCGGGATGAGATCGGACGCCTGTCGGGATCGGGCTATGCCTTCGGATATCTGGGGGGCGTGCTGTCGCTGGCCGTGATGCTGGCGCTGTTTCAGGAAACGCCGGGCGGCAGGACGCTGATCGGGATCAACCCGCTGTTCGGCCTGGACCCCGCGCAACGCGAGGGAACCCGCTTTGTCGGTCCCTTCGTCGCGATCTGGTATGCCCTGTTCATGATCCCCTTCTTCCTGTGGGTCCGCGAACCGCGCGGGCCGCGACAGCCGGTCCGCATCGGCGCCGCGATGGCGGATTTATGGACGCTGATCCGCAGCCTGCGCCACCGCCACAGCCTGGCGGCCTGGCTGGCATCGTCGATGCTGTCGCGCGATGCGCTGAACGCGCTTTACGGCTTTGGCGGGGTTTATGCGGCGACCGTGCTGGGCTGGCCCGTGTTCCTGGCAGGCGTCTTCGGCGTGGTCAGCGCCATCGCGGCGGCCATCGTCAGCTGGGCGGGCGGGCGCGCGGACCGTGCCTGGGGTCCCAAGCCCGTCATCATCGGCACCATCCTGATCCTGACCGGCGTCTGCATCGTGGTGGTCGGCATGGACCGCCAGACCCTGTTCGGCCTGGCGGTGCCCTCGAACCCTGTCTTCGGGCGATTCTATGTCCCGGATCTGGTCTTCTTCGGATGCGGCGCGCTGATCGGCGGCGCGGGCGGCGCGCTGCAGGCCGCCAGCCGCACGATGATGGTCCGCCACACGACCGAGGCACGCGCGACCGAAGGCTTCGGCCTTTACGCCCTGTCCGGCAAGGCCACCGCCTTCCTGGCGCCCCTGCTGATCGCCGTGGTCACCGACATCAGCGGGAACCAGCGTCTGGGCATCTCTCCGCTGATCGTGCTGTTTATCCTGTCGCTTGTTCTGCTAGTCTGGGTCAAACCCGAGGGAGAGGTAGAGCAGTGATCCGCAAGTTCCTGACCGCCGCCGCCATCGTGGCCGGCCTTGTCATGCCCGCATCGGCCGACCCGCTGGCCAAGGACGTCTTCGGCAGCTTCCGCAGCGCCTCGCAGGGGCCGGCCGTGTCGATCGGCTTCTATTCCAAGGGCTGCGGGCAGGGATTCGTGCAACTGCCCGAAAGCGGGCCAAGCTGGCAGGCCATGCGCCTGTCGCGCAATCGCAACTGGGGCCACCCTGACCTGGTGAATTTCCTGATCGGCCTGTCGCAGGCCGCCCAGCAGGCAGGCTGGCGCGGGCTTTACATCGGCGACATGAGCCAGCCGCGCGGCGGGCCGATGACATCGGGACACGCCAGCCACCAGCTGGGGCTGGACGCCGATATCTGGATGCTGCCGCCCTCGTCGCTGAACCTGTCGCCCGCGCAGCGCGAAAGCATCTCGTCGGTGTCCATCACCGACCGGCGGGGCGTGGGCCTGACGAATGTCTGGAACGGCGGGCACATGTCGATCATGCGGGCCGCCGCCCGCGACCCGCGCGTGGAACGCATTTTCGTCGATCCGGTCGCCAAGGTCGCCATGTGCCAGATGGAGCGCGGAGACCGCAGTTGGCTGCGCAAGGTCCGCCCGATCAACGCCCATAACTATCACTTCCACGTCCGGATGGCCTGCCCGCGCGGGTCGATCTGCGACCGCCAGGATCCGCCCCCGCCGGGCGACGGTTGCGCCGAGGCCGCCGAATGGATCAAGAACCGCATCGACCCCAGCCGGGTCCAGCCGACGCCGCCCGATCCGGACTATCGCCATCCCCGGACCTTCCGTCTTTCCGAATTGCCCAGCCAATGCCGAACCGTCGCCGGCGCGCCCTAGGCGGGCTGTTATCGCTGTTGCTGATCGCGGCCGGCGCCCCTGCGCCGGCCGCGTCGCTGGAATATGTCGGCACCTTCGTCTGGACCGGCGACGACGACCGTTTCGGCGGCTTTTCGGGGATCGAGATCAGCCCCGACGGCACGGGCTTTCACGCCCTGACCGACCGCGCCCATCTCTACTGGGGCAGCATCGACCGCGATTCGCAGGGCGTGATCCGCGCCATGAACATCGGCGGGCGGGCGCATCTGAAGGATCGCCAGGGCGTTCCCCTCCAGCCCGGCTATCACGGCGACAGCGAGGGGCTGGCCATCGGCGAAGACGGCCGGATCTGGATCAGCTTCGAAGGGCTGAACCGCATCGCGCTTTACGAAGACCCCGATGCGGTGCCCAGCCGCAGGCGCCTGCCGCCCGAACTGCCCTGGATGCGGCTCAATTCCGGGATGGAGGCCATCGCGATCCGCGGCGACACGGTTTTCGCCGTGCCCGAGCGATCCGGACAGGAAGGCGATCCCTTCCCGATCCTGACCTTCCGCGACAACCAGTGGGGCCAGGCCGGGGAAATCCGGCGCGACCCGCGCTGGCTTGCGGTCGGGGCCGATTTCGGGCCGGACGGCTGGTTCTATCTTCTGGAACGCGACTTTCGCGGCATCCTGGGATTCGCCTCGCGCGTGCGGCGGATGCAATTGACCGACGACGGCCCCGTGTACGAGGAAATCCTGCTGACCACCCGCGCCCTGCAATACGACAACCTGGAAGGGCTGGCGGTCTGGCACGATGGGCAGGGGATCCGGCTGACCATGATCTCGGACGACAATTTCCTGGCCTTGCAGCGCACCGAACTGGTCGAATACCGGCTGCGCGATTGACAAGCCCCCAAAGCTGCGCCTAAGGCCCGCGCTGTCCCGCAAGGCGCGGGGCCGAGTTGTTCCGCGACCTTGTAAAACGGAAAAAGCATAAATGACCCGCTATCTGCCCGGCATCCTTGCCATGGCCATCATCGTCGTGGCCTCGAACATCCTTGTGCAATTCACGGTAGGCCTCTGGCTGACCTGGGGTGCCTTCACCTATCCCTTCGCCTTCCTTGTCACCGAGGTGATGAACCGCGTCTATGGTCCCGCCGCCGCCCGCCGGGTGGTGCTGACGGGTTTCGTGGTCGGCGTGCTGTGTTCGGTCGTGGCCGCCGGCCTGGACAAGACCACGCTGCGAATCGCGGTGGCGTCCGGCGCGGCCTTCCTGGTCGCGCAGCTTGTGGACATCGTCGTCTTCAACCTGTTGCGCAAACGCCGCTGGTGGGTCGCGCCGCTGACCTCGTCATCGGTCGGGTCGGTCCTGGACACCGCCATCTTCTTCACGGTCGCCTTTACCGCGGCCCTGCCCCATGACGCCAATACCGGCTGGGCGAACGAGGCCGTTCCGCTTCTTGGTCAGGGGCCGGTCACCGCCCTGTGGGTTTCCTTGGCAACTGCCGACTGGATGGTCAAGATGGGCCTGGCCATACTGACCCTTGTGCCCTTCCGCATCATCGTGCGCAATTTGTTGCGAAGTGAACGAACAATCTGATTGACTCGCCCCCGATCTGTGGCAGGCTTTCCTTATACGGCAACCAATTGAAAGGAGGTGGTCCAGTGTCGAGAGTGATATTGGAGAGAGGTGTCGGAACAGTCAGGGGGGCCGTGGCCTGAGGGCAGCCCCAAGGGTCGTAAACCCTGGTTGGGACCGGATGCTTACCCATCCCTAACCGGACCATCTCCGTGGATCTCGCGGGCCGCCTTGATCTGGGGCGGCCCGTTCCTTTTGATGACCTCCTGCCGCCTCGGCTTGCCTTGGCGGTGCCGATGGGGGACTGCTTGGCCGGTTCGCCGCAGACAAGGTCCCTCCCCATGCCCCATCGCCATTCCCGCCTCGGGCCTGCCTACAACCTGCGGGGCGCCGTCTTCATGGTGCTGTCCATGGCCGGTTTCGCCGTCGAGGATTCGCTGCTGAAGCTTGCGGCCGTCAGCCTGCCGCCGGGGCAGGTGCTGATCACCTTCGGCATCCTGGGCACGGCAACCTTTGCCGCCCTGTCGGTCCTGGCGGGAGAGCCGCCCGTCACCCGCGCCATGCTGGGCCGCGCCATGGTGCTGCGGTCGCTGTCCGAGGTGACGGGCCGGCTGTTCTACATGCTGGCCATCGCGCTGACGCCGCTGTCCACGGCCTCGGCCATCCTGCAGGCGACGCCGCTGGTGGTGATGGTGGGCGCGGCGATGCTGTTCGGGGAACGGATCGGGCCCCGTCGCTGGCTGGCCGTTGCATTGGGTTTCGGGGGCGTGCTGCTGATCCTGCGGCCGGGGACCGACGGCTTCGGGCCGCTGTCGCTGCTGGCGATCATGGCGATGCTGGGCTTTGCCGGGCGGGACCTCGCGACCCGCGCCGCGCCCGTGTCGCTGTCCTTCCGGCAACTGGGCGTCGCCGGCTTTTCCATGCTGATCGTGGCCGGGCTGATCGTCCTGCCTTTCGGCGGCCCGCCGGTCGCGCCGGATGCCGCCACCTGGGCGGGCCTTGCGGCGGCCTCCGTCACGGGGGTCTGCGCCTATACCTTCCTGACGGTGGCGATGCGGACGGGCCAGGTCGGCGCGGTGACGCCCTTCCGCTATACCCGGCTGATCTTCGCGATGGTGGCAGGGATCGCGCTGTTCGGCGAAAACCCCGACCGCTGGACGATCATCGGCAGCGCCGTGATCATCCTGGCCGGGATCGCCGCCCTGCGCCTGTCGCGGCAACCCGCGACAGTGCAGCCGGCCTAGGTCACATCAATTCGATCGCAAGGGCGATCCCCTGGCCGCCGCCGATGCACATGGTCACCAGCCCGCGCTTGCCGCCGATGCGCTCCAGTTCATACAGCGCCTTGACGGTGATGATCGCGCCGGTCGCGCCGACCGGATGGCCCAGCGCGATGGCGCCGCCGTTGGGATTGACCTTCGCGGGGTCCAGCCCAAGCCCCTTGTTCACCGCAAGCGCCTGGGCCGCGAAGGCCTCGTTCGATTCGATCACGTCGAAGTCGCCCGCCGACAGGCCGGTCCTTTCCAGCAGCTTCTGCACCGCCGGGATCGGGCCGATGCCCATCACCTCGGGCCGCACGCCCGCCACGGCCCAGCCCAGGATCCGCGCGCGGGGCGTCAGGCCCGCCGCCTGCGCCGCATCCGCCCGCGCCAGCACCAGGGCCGCCGCGCCGTCGTTGATGCCGCTGGCATTGCCTGCCGTGACGCTGCCATCCTTCTTGAAGACCGCCTTCAGCCCCGCCAGCTTGTCCAGGCTGGTTTCCTTGGGATGTTCGTCCGTGTCGAAGGTGACCGGCCCCTTGCGGCCCTTCACCTCGACCGGAACGATCTGGTCGCGGAAATGCCCGGCCGCAATGGCCGCCGCCGCGCGGCGCTGCGATTCCATCGCGAATTCGTCCTGCGCCTGCCTGCCGATGTCATGTTCGGCTGCGACGTTTTCCGCCGTGACGCCCATGTGGCCGGTTCCCATCGGGCAGGTCAGCGCGCCGGTCATCATGTCCATCATCTTCTGGTCGCCCATCTTCGCCCCGAACCGGGCCGAGCTGACGGCATAGGGCGAACGGCTCATGCTTTCGGCGCCGCCCGCCACGGCGAAATCGGCATCCCCCAGCATCAGCGCCTGCGCGGCCGACACGATGGCCTGCGCGCCTGACCCGCAAAGCCGGTTCACGTTCATCGCGGGCGTGGTGTCGGGAATGCCCGCATCCAGCATCGCCACGCGCGACAGGTACATGTCGCGGGGTTCGGTGTTGATGACATGGCCGAAGACCACCTGCCCGATCTTCTCGGGGGCGACGCCCGCCCGTTCCATCGCGGCGCGGGTCACGGTGGCGGCAAGCTGGATCGGCGGAATGGCGGCCAGGCTGCCGCCGAAGGTGCCGATCGCGGTGCGCGCGCCGGACAGGATGACGATATCGGTGGACATGACGAACCCTTCCCCTTGGTTGCCCGGCCAGCATAGGCCCGGCCCGCCCCTCTGGCCAAGCGCGCCGTGGCGTCGCGCGGATGCTGCGGCTAACCTGCTGCAAAGACAGGAACCGAATCGGATGGACAGGGACGGACCCCGGATCAAGCTGCGGCTGGAATACGACGCGCCGCTGGTGCTGGGTCCGGGCAAGGCGCAGCTTCTGCGGCTGATCGGGCAGCATGGCTCGATCTCGGCCGCCGGGCGGCAGATGGGGATGAGCTACAAGCGCGCTTGGTCCCTGGTCGAGGAAATGAACGCGGCCTTTGTCGCGCCCCTGGTGGACAGCAGCCGAGGCGGGGCGGGCGGCGGCGGCGCGACGGTCACGCCCACCGGCCTTGCGGTGCTGCGCCACTACGAATCGCTGGAACGGCTGCTGACCGACAAGGGCGCGGCGGACCTGGCCGCCATCGGCGCCCTGATGAAAACGGAGGAACCATGACGATACTGGCGATGGATCAGGGGACGACCTCGTCCCGCGCGCTTGTCTTTCGCGACGACCTGACGGTGCAGGCCACGGCCCAGCACGAATTCCCGCAGCATTTCCCGCGCTCGGGCTGGGTGGAACACGAACCGGGCGACATCTGGACCAGCAGCGCCGGAACCGCCCGCGCCGCCATCGAAAAGGCCGGCGCCCCCCGCATCGACGCCATCGGCATCACCAATCAGCGCGAGACGGTGGTGATCTGGGACCGCAACACCGGCGAGCCGATCCACCGCGCCATCGTCTGGCAGGACCGCCGCACCGCCGAGATCTGCGACCGACTGCGCGACGAAGGGGTCGAGGATCAGGTGACCGACACCACGGGCCTGCTGCTGGACCCCTATTTCAGCGCCACCAAGATCGGCTGGCTGCTGGATCATGTGGACGGCGCGCGGGACCGTGCGCGGGCAGGCGAACTGGCCTTCGGCACCATCGACAGCTTCCTGATCTGGAAGCTGACCGGCGGGCGGTCGCATGTGACGGATGCCACCAATGCCAGCCGCACCCTGCTCTACGACATCCGCAAGGGCGAATGGTCGGACGACATGTGCCGCCTGTTCGGCGTGCCCCGCGAACTGCTGCCCGAGGTCAGGGACAGCGCCGACGATTTCGGCACCACCCGCGCGGATCTGTTCGGGCGGGAAATCCCGATCCTGGGCGTGGCGGGCGACCAGCAGGCCGCGACCGTGGGCCAGGCCTGCTTCCAGCCGGGCATGATGAAATCCACCTATGGCACCGGCTGCTTCGCGCTGCTGAACACGGGCGACCAGGCGGTGCGGTCGCAGAACCGGCTGCTGACCACCATTGCCTACAGGTTGGACGGCAAGACTACCTATGCCCTGGAAGGGTCGATCTTCATCGCAGGCGCCGTGGTGCAATGGCTGCGCGACGGGCTGAAGCTGATCCGAGAGGCGAAGGAAACCCAGGCCTTGTCCGAACAGGCCGATGACAGCCAGCAGGTCATCATGGTCCCTGCCTTCACCGGCCTTGGCGCCCCCCATTGGTCGCCCAATGCCCGGGGCGCGGTCTTCGGCCTGACCCGCAACACCGGCCCCGCCGAATTCGCCCGCGCCGCGCTGGAAAGCGTGGGCTTCCAGACCCGCGACCTGCTGGAGGCCATGCGGGCCGATTGGCCGCAGGCGGGCGATGCGGTGCTGCGCGTGGATGGTGGCATGACCGCCAGCGAACCGGCGATGCAGTTCCTGTCCGACATCCTGGGCGCCCCCGTGGACCGGCCGAAGAACACGGAAACGACGTCCCAGGGCGCGGCCTGGCTGGCAGGCTATCGCGCCGGTCTTTGTCCCGCGCCCGACGAATATGCCCGCGCCTGGCAGCTTGACCGGCGCTTCGAACCCGCGATGTCCGACAAGGATCGCGACCGGCGCTATTCCGCTTGGCAAAGGGCGGTGCAGGCGGTCCTGGCGGTGTGATCTTCCGGCTTTGTGATTTCACCCGGCCGTGATTTTCCGTAAGATCGCCCGAAAACGACAAGAGGGCAGGATGAGCAGGCTTCTGAAACTCGCGATTGTCGGGCTGGTCGCGTCATGCGGCGGCGGCAATTATTCCGCACCCCGGCAACTGGACAACGCCTGCGCCATCGTGGCGGAACGACCGGCCTATTACCGGGCGATGAAGGCGTCGGAGCGCAAGTGGGGCATCCCGATCCATGTGCAGATGGCCGCGATCCACCAGGAATCGAAGTTCATCGGCGATGCGCGCACCCCCCATCAATACGCGCTTGGGGTGATCCCCATCGGCCGCCAGTCCAGCGCCTATGGCTATTCCCAGGCGCTCGACGGCACATGGGAGGAATACCAGAAGGAAACCGGCAACCGCCGCGCCAAGCGCGACAACATCCGTCATGCGACGGATTTCATGGGCTGGTACATGCACAATTCCTCGCGCCGCCTGGGCATCTCGAAATGGGACGCGACGGGGCAATACCTGGCCTATCACGAAGGCCGGTCGGGATTCGCGCGCCAGTCCTATCTGGGCAAGCCCTGGCTGGTGCGGGTCGCCAACCAGGTCGGCCAGCGGGCGCAGATGTATCGCGCGCAACTGGTGTCCTGCCGCAAGGCATGACGCTTGCCCTTGCCCCCCTGCCTGGTTGATATGGCCGGGCAGCGGAAGGACATCCCATGGACGAACACATCAGGCGCGAGGCCGACGACCAACCCGAATTCGCCATCCATATCGGCGCCCGGCTGGTCAGCGCCACGCCTGAACGGGTCGAATTCGAAATGCCGGTCACCCAGGCCCTGGCCAACCGCAACGGCGTGCTGCATGGCGGCGCCATCATGGGCCTGGCCGACAATGCCGGCGGCACCGGCACCTTCCTGAACCTGCCCCAAGGCAAGACCACCACGACGCTGGAAAGCAAGACCAACTTCCTGCGCCCGATCCGCCTGGGCGACGTGGCCCGCGCGGTCAGCCTGCCCCTGCATATCGGGCGAACCACGCAGATCTGGCAGACCACGATCACCCGCGGCGACGGCAAGGCCGCAGCCATCGTCACGCAGACGCAGGTAGTGATCGACTGGAAGGACTAGGCCCGGTCAGATCCAGGAGGTGTCGCGGAACACATGCCCCACGATCCGGTCGCGCGTCAGCCCCATGCCAGCCAGTTCGGCCTCGGTCCTTGCCTCCAGCGCCTCGATCTGCGCGGATCGCGCCCGCGCTTCAAGGCAGGCACTCACGCCTTGGTCACCGCGATTGAAGAAGGCGTCGATGCGGTCGCGCGTCTCGGGTGCGAAATGGGTGATCGTATAGGCCACTGGAAACCCTTTCCATGGCAACGCGTGGCTTCCTCCCCTCCGGCCAGCATGGATCAGGCGCCCTTGGCCATCCATCGCCCGAGGGGTCAACCTGCCGACATCGCGGCCAGCCGCGCAGCCGCTGCCCGCCCGGCATGCAGCCCGCTGCCCAGACAGGCGGTCAGAAGATAACCGCCGGTCGGCGCCTCCCAGTCCAGCATCTCTCCGGCGACGAAAACACCCGGCATCGCCCGCAGTTCCTGCGCCCCGGTCAGCGAATCCCAGGTCACACCCCCGGCCGAGGAGATCGCCGTCTCGATCCTCATCGGTCCCTGGTGGCGCAGGGGCAGCGCCTTCGCCAATGCCGCCCAGCCTGGCGCATCCACGGGCAGCGGCCTGCCCCATTCCAGCAGCAAGGCCACCTTGACCGGATCGTCCAACACGCGGCGCAGCCAATTGCCAAGCGACAGCTTGTCCTTGGGCCTTGCGAATCGTCCCGCCAGGGCGCTGCAATCCAGGTCCGGCGCCAGATCGACATGACCTGCCGCGCCATCCCGCAGCGGGGCCGAGATCTCGTAAACCCCGCCGCCCTCGATCCCGTGGCGGCCGATGATCCATTCGCCCCGGCTGGTCAGATCCCCCGCCCGCAACGCGGTGCCCTTGACCGCCATTCCGAAGTGCCGGGACATCTGCGCCGACCATGCCACGCGAAACCCCATATTCGCAGGTCGGAACGGCGCGACGCCAACGCCCACGCCTTCAAGCCACGGAACCCAGGCCGCGTCCGATCCCAGGCGCGGCCAGCTTGCCCCGCCAAGCGCAAGAACCGTGACGGCTGGCCGGATCTCGCGCGGTCCTTCGGGGGTCTCGAACCGGAATCCCTCGCCGGTCCACCGCCAGCGGGTCCGCAACTCGACCCCTCCCCCGCGCAACCGCGACAGCCAGGCCCGCAGCAGCGGAGAGGCCTTCATGCCCACCGGAAACACCCGCCCCGTCGATCCCGTGAACAACTCGATCCCCAGGCCCCGCGCCCAGGCCATGACCTCGGCAGGACCAAAGGCCGCTTCTCTGTTGCCCAAATACCCCGGGGTCCGGGGCAGCGCCCCGGTCCCAAGGCTGAACCTTTGCGCAAAGGCCTCAAACGGCTCGTCCTTGGTCAGGTTCAACCCCGACTTGCCCGCCATCAGGAACTTGCGCGCAGGCGTGGGCATCGCCTCGGCCACCACGACCCTGCGCCCCGGCGCCATCAGCGCCTCGGCCGCCATCAGCCCGGCCGGGCCTGCGCCGATGACCAGCGCATCGACGGCCTCGCTCACCGCCGTCCCCGCGTCATCGCCAGGCGGATCAGCGCGCGCTCGACCAGCGCCATCTGCGGCGCGCGGGTAGAACTGCGCAGGCTCAGGTCGCAATCCAGCAGCGCGCGGACGGCTTCCTCCAGCGGGCCCATGCCCCAGGCCTGCGCCTGCCGCGCCATGCGGTCGCGCCGGGGACCGAAGACCGGCGGGCGCATCCGCGACAGGGCCGCGCCCGGCCCGGCGGGATCGGCGGCAGCCAGGTGGAGGGCGCGGAAATGGCGCAGCGCGGCAATGCACAGCGTGACGGGGTTCACCCCCTGCCCCTCGATCCGGCGCATCATGGCGCCGAACTCGGCTTCGCGGCGCTCGGCCACGATGTGGATCAACTCGTCCAGGTCGGCCTCGATCGTGGCAGGGGCCATCAGCGCGATCTCGTCGCCGGTCAGGGGCGTGTCGTCGCCGTGCTTGTAAAGGCCGATCTTCTCGATCGTCTGGCGCAGGTCGCCCGGATCCAGAGCGCGGGCCAGGACCATCATCTCGCGCATCGCGAGCGGCGGGACCTGGCGCAGCCCGGCCTCGGCCAGCCAGCGGGCAACCTCGTCCTCGCCCGGCGGGTCGTCATAGATGGGCGCGGTCACGGCGCTCGGATGCGGCTCGAACAGCTTGCGCAGCGCGGATGCCTTGCCCAAGGCACCCGCCGTCACCACCATCGCCGCATCGCCCGGCCGCCAGTCCGCCAGCGCGGCACGGATGGCATCGGCCGCCGTGTCGGGCGCATCCTCGACCAGCACGACCCGCTGACCGGGAAAGAAGCCGACCTCCTTGACCGCGTCCAGCAATTGCGCGGGATCCTTGCGCAGCCCCACGCCGGGCAAGCGGGTCAGGCGCATCTCCTCGTCGGCCTTTTCGCCCACCAGGGCCTTCACGGCCTCGGCCCGCTTCATCGCGACGCGCATGGCGTCCTGGCCATAGATCAGCAGGGCCGGGCGCGAGGGATCGGGCCGCGCCAGATAGCGCGCGATTTCCGCGCCCTTGAGAATCATGGCAGGATCATCCGGGCAGTTGGCTTGACGCCGCCAGCAGCCGGGTGACGACCTGATCGGCCAGCATCTCGGCCAGGCGGGTCCGGGCATCGCCCTCGGCGGCCAGCGTGGCGATGGTGGTGCCGGTGGTCGAATAGGAGGTGAAGTTGCTGACCCGCCCCTGCGCCAGCACCCGGCCCGCCCGGTCGGTCAGCACGAAATCGGCGGTGCCGTTCAGGGAATAGCGGTTCGTGACCTCGTCCGTGGTGATCGCCTGGGGCACGACGCCCACATTGATGCGATAGTCCAGATCGTAATCCGTCCCCTCGCCGCCCAGGCGTTCGCCAAGTCGGCGGTTGAAGGCGAAATCCTGATAGGTCTGGGGATCGCGCGGGCGGACCTTGCCGAACAGCCGCCGGCCCGCGCCGTTAGGGCCATAGACCGGCGTCAGCCCGCAAGCCCCCAGCGCCAGCAGCCCCAGAAGGGCCGCCCGGCGGGAAAGGCGGTCAGGCGACCACATTGACGATCCGCCCGGGCACGACGATCAGCTTCCGGGGGGCCGCGCCTTCCAGGAAACGCTGCACGGTCTCGTCCGCCAGCACCAGGGCCTCGATCTGGTCCTTGGGCATGTCCTTGGCCACGCTGATCTCCGCCCGGCGCTTGCCGTTGATCTGGATGGGCAGGGTGACGGTGTCATCCTCCAGCATCGCCGGATCCGCCTTGGGCCAGGGCGCATCGACCAGAAGGCCCTGCCCGCCCGCCATGGACCAGACATCCTCGGCCAGGTGCGGCACCATCGGCCCCATCAGCTGCGCCATGATCCGCAGCACCGCCCGGCGCGATTCGCCGCCCGCCTTCGACTTGCCCACGGCATTCGCCAGTTCATAGATCTTGGCGACCGCCTTGTTGAAGGCAAAGCCCTCGATGGCCTTGGTGACATCATTGATCGCGCGATGCGCCGCGCGGGTCAGGTCGGGATCGTCGGCGTCCTCGCCCGCTTCCTCGGCCAGGCGCCAGACGCGGGCCAGGAACTTGTTCGCGGCCTCGGCCCCGGCCGAGGTCCATTCCACGTCGCGTTCGGGCGGGCTGTCGGACAGCATGAACCAGCGCGCGGTATCGGCGCCGAAGGACTGCACGATATTGACCGGATCGACGACGTTCTTCTTGGATTTGGACATCTTGGCCGAGGGGATAACCTCGACCTCGGTGCCGTCGGCCAGCCTGCCGTCGGTCACGTCCTCGGGCAGGTGATAGACCGGGCGGCCCCGGTCGTCGGTGGTCTTGTAGATCTCGTGCGTGACCATGCCCTGTGTGAACAGCGCATCGAAGGGTTCCTTGGCGCTTTCCGGCAGATGCCCGGTCTTGACCATCGCCCGGGCGAAGAACCGCGAATAAAGCAGGTGCAGGATCGCGTGTTCGATCCCGCCGATATACTGGTCCACGTTCATCCAGTAGTCGGCATCGGCCCGGTCGGTGGGCGTTGCCGCATGGGGGCTGGTGAAGCGCGCGTAATACCAGGACGAATCGACGAATGTGTCCATCGTGTCCGTCTCGCGCCGCGCCGCGCCGCCGCATTGGGGGCAGGTCGCCTGCCGCCAGGTCGGGTGGCGGTCCAGCGGGTTGCCCGGCACGTCGAAGGTCACGTCCTGGGGCAGCAGGACAGGCAGGTTTTCCTTGGCCTCGGGGACGGTGCCGCAGGTGTCGCAATGCAGGACCGGGATCGGGCAACCCCAATAGCGCTGGCGCGAGATGCCCCAGTCGCGCAGGCGGAACTTGGTCACCCCCTCGCCATAGCCATTGGCCTCGGCATGGGCGATGGCGGCGTCCACGGCGGCCTCTCCGGTCTGGTCCGCCGCGCCGCTGAAGCCGCGCACATAGGTCACGGTCTCGGATTTCAGCGGCACATAGGGCGCCTTGGCGACCATGGCATCGGCCTGGTCCAGCGACATGCCGCGTTCGCCAAAGGTCGCGCGGATCGGCAGCCCGTATTTCGTGGCGAATTCGTGGTCGCGTTCGTCATGGGCGGGGCTGCCGAAGATCGCCCCGGTGCCATAGTCCATCAGCACGAAGTTCGCGATCCAGATCGGCAGGTGCCAGCCTTCGTCCAGCGGATGCTTCACGGTCAGGCCCGTGTCGAAGCCCAGCTTGGGCGCGGTCTCGATGGCTTCCTCGGTCGTGCCGATGCGGCGGCATTCCTCGACAAAGGCGGCGACCCTGGGATCGGCGGCGGCCAGATCCTTGACCAGCGGGTGATCGGGCGACAGCGCCACGAAGCTTGCGCCCATCAGCGTGTCGGGTCGGGTGGTATAGACCTCGATCGCGGCGAATTCCTCGGGGGCGTCCACGGTTTCGAACCGGAACTGCAGCCCGCGCGACTTGCCGATCCAGTTCGACTGCATCAGCCGCACCTTCTCGGGCCAGCCGGTCAGCCCGTCCAGCGCGGCCAGCAATTCCTCAGAATAATCCGAGATCTTGAAGAACCATTGCGTCAGTTCGCGCCGTTCGACCGGGGCGCCGGACCGCCAGCCCTTGCCGTCGATGACCTGTTCGTTAGCAAGCACGGTCATGTCCACCGGATCCCAGTTCACCTGGGCCGACTTGCGGGTGATCAGCCCCGCCTCCAGCATGTCCAGGAACATCGCCTGCTGCTGGTGGACGTAAGCGTCGTCGCAAGTCGCGAATTCGCGGGACCAATCGATGGACAGACCCAGCGGCTTCAACTGGTCGCGCATGGTGGCGATATTGGCATAGGTCCAGTCGCGCGGATGGCCGCCCTGTTCCATCGCCGCGTTCTCGGCCGGCATCCCGAAGGCATCCCAGCCCATCGGGTGTAGGACGCTGAACCCCTGCGCGCGCTTGAAGCGGGCCACCACGTCGCCCATCGTGTAGTTGCGCACATGGCCCATGTGGATGCGCCCCGAAGGATAGGGGAACATCTCCAGCACGTAATACTTGGGGCGGCTGTCGCGCGTGGCGGTGAAGCTGCCGGCCTTGGCCCAGGCGGCCTGCCACCGGGATTCGCTGCTGGAGGGATCATAGGGCATCGTGCGGACCTTCGTCATTCGTCGCGCCGGGTTTATACGGCGCGCCATGGCGGGTCCAGCCTGTAGGGCGGGGTTCTACCCCGCCGACGTCACAGCCGCCCGTCCTGGATCCGCAACTGCCGCGCGCGGGTCAGGATCGCGTCCTCGACCGCGCGGACGGTTCCCGGCTCGACCGCTGCGCCACCCGGCCCTTGCAGGGACAGTTTCAGGCTGCGGGCGTCCAGCGCCGGATCGGCGATCTTGATGGTGGCGCGATAGGACCGGCCCCCGCCCGGGGGCGTGCCGTATCCGGTCTGGATCACCCCGGTGAAGGGATCGACGGTCTGCACCGGCAGGAAGTTCAGCACCTCCAGGCTGGCGTTCCACAGGTACTTGTTCACGCCGACGGTGGTGTTGGGGTTTTCCGAACTGCGAAACGCGTCCCAGATGGTGGTGCGGCGAACCTCGGGGCGCATGTCAGGGCTGTCGGTCGGTCCGGCGTTCCGCCCCCCGCCCCCGCAGGCAGCCAGTCCGGCGCAAAGCCCGGCTGCGATCATCAGGCGCGCGGCGCGTGCGATTTTCATGCGGTCCCCCGTTTTTCGCGTCAGGCCACGCTTTAGCGCGGATCGCCCCTGCCCGACAAGCGCCTTGGGCCGCGGCCCGGCATGTCTCGCGCAGGGGGATCACAGAAAGGTGTGGCCCTTGTGCATCACAGAATCCGCCAAGGCTGAGGCAGGGGCGCGATTCCGTTGCATCGTGGCAGCGGACAGGGGAAACAAGCTGCATACCCAAGGCGGTAATGCCGGTTTGGGCATCAGAGAGACAAGAGGGAACTTGACATGAAAAAGGCTCTTATCGCCTCCACCGCGCTGGTCCTGACCGCTGGTGCGGCTGCTGCCGACGTCACCATCTCGGGTTACGGCCGTACCGGCGTGATCTATTATGAAGACGCGCAACAGACCGGCACCGACCTGCTGGGCCGTGGCGGCAGCGATACCCAGGTCATCTCGCGCCTGCGGATGAACATCGATGCCGCGACCTCGACCGACCAGGGCGTGGACTTCGGCGCGCGCTTCCGCCTGCAGTGGGACCAGAACAGCGGTTCGCGCGGCGATGGCGGCGTTGTCAACGCCGGCAAACTGTTCGTGACCTCCAGCGGCCTGACCGTCGAAGTCGGTAACGTCGATACCGCCCTGGACTCGGCTGGCCTGCTCTATGCCACGGAACTGGGTTCCTATGACCGTTCGGTCGGCGGCAACGCCCTGGGCTCGTTCTTCGCTTACGAATCCTCGAAATACAGCAACGTGAACCGTCTCGGCATCGCTGCAAAGTACTCGATCGCTGGTGCGACGGTTCGTGCGTCCTACGTCGACCCGGACCAGACCAACCTCGACGAAGATCTGGTCGACGAACAGGAAGAATTCAGCCTCTCGGTCGACTACACCTGGAACGAGCGTCTGGAACTGTCGGCTGGTCTGGCGCTGAACGGCGCAGGCAACGACGATCACGACGTGTACTTCATCGGTGCCCGCTATGCGGTCATGGAAAACGCCCGCATCGGTCTGAACTGGATCGACAACGGCGATGCAGGCAGCCCCGTCGGCCTGACCTCGTCCGACGCTGACTTCGACCCGCTGAATGACGACCTGGGCAACACCGTCGCCCTGTACGGTGACTATACCCTGGCCGACGGCCTGACCAACATCGAAGCCTATATCGCCAACAACAGCGGTGACTGGGCAGCGAAAGAGACCGACAACGCGTTCGGTATCGGCGTGAACTACGACCTGGGCGGTGCTCGTCTGGGCGCCTCGCTGCAGCGCGACTATCAAGAGCGCGTGACCGCCGACATGGGCGTGCGCTTCGACTTCTGATCCCCGGATCGGACGTCAGACTTGAGAGCGGGCCTTGCGCCCGCTCTTTTCTTTTTGTCTTGTCGCCTCATGGGACTGGATGACATCAAGCGCCGCATCAGCGCGGCAGAAGAAAAGGCAGGGCGCGCACCCGGCAGCGTCACGCTGATCGCGGTCAGCAAGGTGCAGCCCGAGGACCGCGTGACCGCCGTGCTGGATGCGGGTCACCGCGTCTTTGGCGAAAACTATGTGCAGGAAGCGCAGGGCAAATGGCCCGGCTGGCGCAGCCGCTGGCCCGGCGTGGACCTGCACATGATCGGGCCGCTGCAATCCAACAAGGCCAGGGCCGCGGTCGAGCTGTTCGACGCCATCCACACGCTGGACCGCATGAGCCTGGCCCGCAAGCTGGCCCAGCAGATCGCCCAGCAGGGCCGCAGCCCGCAGCTGTTCATCCAGGTCAACACCGGGGACGAGCCGCAGAAGGCAGGCATCCTGGCCGACGAATTGCCGGTCTTTCTGTCATCCTGCCGCGACCTTGGCCTGTCGGCGCAGGGCTTGATGTGCATTCCGCCCGAGGGCGAAGATCCCCTGCCCCATTTCCGCCTGCTGCGCGCCTTGGCCGCCGATCACGGGTTGCCGAACCTGTCGATGGGCATGAGCGCGGATTTCGAAACCGCCATTGCCGAAGGCGCCACCCATGTCCGCGTCGGTTCCGCCATCTTCGGGGCGCGCGACTACGGCTGATTTCTTCTTGCGCAATGCCCTGGCCCCGCGTATTCCCGGCGGTGGGACACCCTTCCCCAACGAAGGGCTTTTAGCTGGAAGGCTGACATGAAGGATCTGACGATCCCGGCTGCGCGCCCGGTCAATCCGCGCTTCTCCTCTGGCCCTTGCGCCAAGATCCCCCATTACACCCTGGACCTGCTGTCGGACGCCCCGCTGGGCCGCTCGCATCGTGCCGCCATCGGCAAGGCGAAGCTGGCCGAGGCCATTGACCTCACGCGCGAGGTCCTGGGCGTTCCCGCCGATTACCGCATCGGCATCGTCCCCGGTTCCGACACCGGCGCGGTCGAGATGGCGATGTGGTCCCTGCTGGGCGCTCGCCCTGTCGAGATGCTGGCCTGGGAAAGCTTTGGCGAAGGCTGGGTCACCGATGCCGTGAAGCAGTTGAAGCTGGACGCGACCGTCCGCAAGGCCGATTACGGCAGGATCGTCGATTTCGCGCAGGTCGATTTCGACAAGGATGTCGTCTTTACCTGGAACGGCACCACCAGCGGCGTACGCGTGCCGAACGGCGACGCGATCCCGGCCAATCGCGCGGGCCTGACCATCTGCGACGCGACCAGTGCCGCCTTTGCCATGGACCTGCCCTGGGACAAGCTGGATGTGGTCACCTTCAGCTGGCAGAAGGTGCTGGGCGGTGAGGGCGCGCATGGGATGCTGATCCTGTCGCCGCGCGCGGTCGAACGGCTTGAGAGCTATACCCCCGCCTGGCCCCTGCCCAAGATTTTCCGCCTGACCAAGGGCGGCAAGCTGATCGAGGGCATCTTCAAGGGCGAGACGATCAACACGCCCTCGATGCTGGCGGTCGAGGATTACCTGGTCGCGCTGAAATGGGCACAAGGCCTGGGCGGCGTGAAGGCGCTGATCGCGCGGGCCGATGCCAATGCCAGGGCCGTGCGGGACTTCATCGCCAACAAGGACTGGATCGCCGACCTGGCCGAGGATCCGGCCACGGCATCGAATACCAGCGTCTGCCTGCGCTTCACCGATCCGGCCATCAAGGACGGTGCGGCCTTTGCCAAGGCCGTGGCCAAGCGGCTGGAGAAAGAGGGCGTGGCGCTGGATGCCGGCGCCTATCGCGATGCGCCGGCGGGTCTCCGGATCTGGTGCGGATCGACGGTCGAGACCAGCGATGTCGCGGCGCTGATGCCCTGGATCGAATGGGCCTATCGCGCCGAATTGGCCGCGCAGGCGTAAGCGAAGCCGGGGGACTTTGCGTCCCCCGGACTCCCTGCAGGATATTTCCACACAGAAGATGAACAGCGCCCTGGGGTGAAGGGTGCCGCATGAGAAGGATGAACTGACATGCCGAAGGTTCTCGTGTCCGACAAGCTGTCGGAAACCGCCGTCCAGATCTTCCGCGACCGCGGGGTCGAGGTGGATTATCTGCCCGACCTGGGCAAGGACAAGGAAAAGCTGGCCGCCGTGATCGGTCAGTATGACGGCCTGGCAATCCGGTCCGCGACCAAGGTCACCGAAAAGCTGTTGCAGAACGCCACCAACCTCAAGGTGATCGGCCGCGCAGGGATCGGGGTGGACAACGTGGACATTCCGGCGGCCTCGAAGAAGGGCGTGATCGTGATGAACACGCCATTCGGCAACAGCGTCACCACCGCCGAACACGCCATCGCCATGATGTTCGCCGTGGCGCGCCAGCTGCCCGAGGCCAGCGCCAGCACCCATGCCGGGAAATGGGAAAAGAACCGCTTCATGGGGGTCGAGCTGTTCAACAAGACCCTGGGCGTGATCGGCGCGGGCAATATCGGGTCGATCGTGATCGACCGCGCCCTGGGGCTGCACATGAAGGTGCTGGCCTATGATCCGTTCCTGTCGCCCGAGCGCGCCAAGGAGATCGGCGTCACCAAGGTGGAACTGGACGAGTTGCTGGGCCGCGCGGATTTCATCACCTTCCACGTTCCCTTAACCGAGAAGACGAAGAACATCCTGTCGCGCGAGGCCATCGCCAGGCTGAAGCCGGGCGTGCGCATCATCAACTGCGCCCGCGGTGGGCTGGTCGATGAGGAAGCCTTGGCCGAGGCGCTGAAGGAAGGCCGCGTCGCGGGTGCCGCCTTTGACGTCTTCGCGGTCGAACCCGCCACCGAAAGCCCGCTGTTCAACCTGCCCAACGTGGTCGTCACCCCGCATCTGGGCGCATCGACCACCGAGGCGCAGGAGAACGTGGCCCTGCAGGTGGCCGAGCAGATGTCGGATTACCTGCTGACGGGCGCGGTGCAGAACGCGCTGAACATGCCCTCGGTCACGGCCGAGGAAGCCGCCGTCATGGGGCCGTGGATCAAGCTGGCCGGCCATCTGGGCGCCTTCGTGGGCCAGATGACGGACGAGCCGATCAAGGCGATCAACGTGCTGTATGACGGCGTTGCCGCGACCATGAACCTGAACGCGTTGAACGCGGCGGTGATCGCGGGCGTGATGAAGGCCACGAACCCGGACGTGAACATGGTATCCGCCCCGGTGATGGCCAAGGAACGCGGCGTTCAGGTGGCCACCACCACCCAGGACAAGGCCGGCGTCTTCGAGGGCTATATCAAGCTGACCGTTGTCACCGACACGCGCGAACGGTCCATCGCAGGCACCGTCTTCAGCGACGGCAAGCCGCGCTTCATCCAGATTCGCGGCATCAACATCGATGCCGAGGTCGGGCAGCACATGCTCTATACCCGCAACAAGGACGTGCCCGGCGTGATCGGGGCGCTTGGCATGACGCTTGGCGATCTGGGCGTGAACATCGCGAACTTCACGTTGGGCCGGTCGGCACAGGGGAACGACGCCATCGCGATCCTGTACCTGGACGAGCCGATCAGCGACGAGGCCCTGGCCACGCTGCAGAAGACCGGCAAGTTCCTGCAGGCCCGCCGCCTGCAGTTCGAGGTTTGACGATCCCGCCGCGTCCCCTTACGCAGGGGGCGCGGCTTTTCATGCAGCGGGGCGGTGATGCGGCTTTACGTCATTGGCGATGTCCATGGGCATCTGGACAAGCTGAAGGCCGCGCATGACCGCGTCTTTCGCGATGGTGGCCGGAATGCGGTCATCGCCCATGTAGGCGACCTGATCGACCGGGGGCCGGATTCGCGCGGTGTTGTCGAATACCTGATGACCGGTCAGGCCCAGGGGCGGCCCTGGACGGTGACGCGGGGCAATCACGACCGCTTTCTGCCGCAATATGTAATGCAGCCCGACTGGGTCGATCCGGGCCTCAGTTCCAGGCTGCACTGGACCCTGCATACCGCATTGGGTGCGCCCGAGACGCTGCGGTCCTATGGCGTCGATCCCACCCTGGCCCCGGATCGGATGCTGGCCGAGGCCAAGCGCGCGGTGCCGGGCGCCCATGTGGCCTATCTGGCATCGCTGCCGCTGTATTTCCTGCATCCGCTGGCCCTGGTCGTTCATGCGGGCGTCCGGCCGGGCGTCGATCTGCAAGACCAGGCCGAGGAGGATCTGGTCTGGATCCGGCAGGATTTCCTGAACAGCCCCCTGGATCACGGGCCGCTGGTCGTCCATGGCCATACCGCGATCCAGACTGCCACCCATTACGGCAACCGCCTGAATGTCGATGGCGGCGCGGCCTATGGGCGCCCCCTTTGCGCGGTCGTGATCGAACGGAATGGCGTGCATCTGCTGACCGACGACGGCCGCCTGCCCCTGGAACCGGAGAACCTGCCATGCGGCTGACCGCCCTTGCCCTGCTGATGCTGCCCACCTTGGTCGGGGCCGAGGAGATCGCCCAGGTCGGCGTCGATTGGATCGGCAACGACATCGTCATCGAGGCGGTCGCCGATCCGGTCGTCGGCGGCGTCACCTGCCACCTGGCCTATTTCGAACGCTCCGTTCTGGACCGTCTCAGCCAGGGCAACTGGTTCGAGGATCCCTCGAACAGCGCCATCCAATGTGCGATGACCGGCCCGGTCGAAGTCGGCACGCTGCGGCCCGGCCGCCCCGAGGACGTGTTCAGCGAGGGCCGGTCGCTGCTGTTCAAGTCCTTGCGCGTCAAGCGGATCTATGACGACAAGAACCGGGTGCTGATCTATCTGGCCCATGCCAGCGAGTTGAGCGAGGGGTCCGCCAAGATGTCGATGTCCACGGTGGCCCTGCCGCCCGACGCCTCCGGCGGGCCAGGGGCGAATTAGGATCCGCTTGCAGTCGCCGCCGAAGCGCGGCAGCCGCGGAAATCGTGCAAATGCTGGTGATCTGGTGGACAGAATCGCGCTGCGGGATTAAAACAGCCGGCAGGCCCGAAGCAGTGGAACATTCATGCAGCTGAACAATCGAATTGCCAAATTCAGCCTGGGTCAGGTCGTCCGCCATCGGAACCGTCCGTTTCGCGGCGTGATCTTCGATGTGGATCCCGAATTCGCCAACACCCAGGAATGGTACGACTCCATTCCTGAAGACGCGCGCCCTGCCAAGAACCAGCCCTTCTATCATCTTTATGCCGAAACGGAGGCGACCTATTACGTCGCCTATGTCTCGGAACAGAATCTGGTGCCGGACCAGTCCGGCGAACCCCTGGACCACCCCGACATGTTCGAGATGTTCGGCGACTTCGAAGACGGGCGCTATCCCTTGATGGGTCCGCTGAACTAGGCGTGATAGGGCACCGTGAATGCCAGGCAGTTGCGCTGGCCTTCGCGGTAATAGCACAGCGATTGCGTCAGCCCCTGGATCAGGCACCAGCCAAACCCCCCTTCCGGCAAGTCGAGCGGATCAAGCGCCGGCAGGGTCCGTGGCAGCAGGCAGTCGGCGGGCAGCTTGCCGCCATCGTCGGTGATGGCGCAGGACAACCCGTTGTCGTGCATGACCACGCACAGATGCATCGACCGGGCGTCCGGCGCGGGCATGGCCGTGGCGCTTGCATGTTCGGCCACGTTGTTCATCACCTCGGCCAGAACCAGTTCCAGCCGCCCCATCGCATCGGCGCTCACCTCCTTGGCGAAGCGGATGCGCAAATCCTCCAACGTCTGCCGCACGTCCTGGGGTTCGGCCTGCAGCACGCGGTGAAACATCGGCTGCGTCCGGATCGCTGGACGGGGCTTGGGTCCGGCATTCTGCCGTTCGCTGGAACTCATGAAACAACTACTCCTGTAAGGTGGTGGCCGGTCGTATGTCGAAGACGCTGTCCATCCGCGTCAGCCTGAAGACGCGTTCCACGTTGGGGGTCAGCCCTTCCAGGACCAGCGGAAGGGATTCGGGCAGGGCCTTTCGCACCGCGATCATCGCGCCAAGGCCCGAACTGTCCATGAAATCGACACGCCGCATGTCCAGGCGCACAGGCTTGCGACCGCGCAGCACGATTTCCCGCAACCGGTCCTTGAACCGCGTGGCGATGGCGGCATCGATGCGCGCTTCCTCCACGACCACGATCAACTGGGTTTCGGTTTCGTTGACGATCAATGTCGGCATGTCGTTCCCCTGCGCTTCCTGAAACCAGCCTTAAGGGCAAAAGATTACGATCCGGTAAGCGCCACGACATGTCCCGAAGGATGGGGCCGGCGCCTTCACATTGCCCGAAATCACGGCAGCGGCCGCGTGGCGGATGCCCTGTTGCCCAAAACACGGCCCTCGCCTGCGGAACTTTCGCGCAACGACCGCTATTCCTCTGTGGACTTGGAAAAAACCGTCTCCGATCATCAGCGGAAGAAGGCCTGCGAAGGGTCCGGGATCAGCGGGTGGACGAATGAGCTATTACAACGAGATGTACGAAGGATCGCGGGTCCGCGAACCCTATGCCCGGCTCAGCCAATGGGTCGAGACGATGCCCGCCGATTTCCGGCAGATGAAGCAGGCCGAGGCCGAGGCCCTGTTCCGGCGGATCGGCATCACCTTCGCCGTTTATGGCGAAGGCGGCGACCCCGACCGGCTGATCCCCTTCGACATGATGCCCCGCGTCTTTGAACAATCCGAATGGCGCAAGCTGGAACGCGGCATCAAGCAGCGGGCCCGCGCCCTGAACGCCTTTTTGCGCGACGTCTATGGCCGGGCCGAGATCGTGCGCGCGGGCCGCATTCCCGCCCGGCTGGTTTACCAGAACGACGCCTATGAGAAGGCCGTGGTGGGCGTCGTGCCCCCGCGCGGGGTTTATTCCCATATCATCGGCATCGACCTGGTGCGCACCTCCAAGGACGAGTTCTTCGTGCTGGAGGACAACTGCCGCACCCCGTCAGGCGTCAGCTACATGCTGGAAAACCGCGAGATCATGATGCGGATGTTCCCCGGCCTGTTTCGCGGCAACCGGATCGAGCCGGTGGACCAGTATCCCGACCTTCTGCGCCGCACGCTGGAATCCGTCGCGCCCGCCAAGTGCAACGACCGGCCGACCTGCGTGGTCCTGACGCCGGGCCATTTCAACAGCGCCTATTACGAGCACAGCTTCCTGGCCAACCTGATGGGCGTCGAGCTGGTCGAGGGGGCGGATCTGTTCGTGGACGGCGAATTCGTCTTCATGCGCACGACCCAGGGGCCGAAGCGCGTCGATGTCATCTATCGCCGGATCGACGACCCGTTCCTGGATCCGCTGTGCTTCCGCCCCGATTCGATGCTGGGCGTGCCGGGGCTGATGGATGTCTATCGGTCCGGGGGCGTGTCGATCTGTTCCGCGCCGGGCGCGGGCGTGGCGGACGACAAGGCGATCTATACCTTCGTGCCGGAAATGGTCCGCTTCTATCTGGGCGAGGAACCGATGTTGCAGAACGTCCAGACCTGGACGCTGTGGAAGGACGACGATTACCGATACGTCATGGAAAACCTGCCCGACCTGGTGGTGAAGGAGGTCCACGGATCGGGCGGATACGGCATGCTGGTCGGCCCGAAGTCCACGAAAGAGGAGATCGAGATCTTCCGCAAGAAGATCGAGGCCGATCCCGGCAACTATATCGCCCAGCCAACGCTGGCCTTGTCCACCTGCCCCACCTTCGTCGCCGAAGGGCTGGCGCCGCGCCATGTGGACCTGCGCCCTTATTGCCTGTGCGGCGACCGGATCGAACTGGTGCCGGGCGGGTTGACCCGCGTGGCGCTGCGCAAAGGCAGCCTTGTCGTGAACTCGTCGCAGGGCGGGGGCGTCAAGGACACCTGGGTCCTGTCGGAATAAGGGGGTCAGAGATGCTCAGCCGCACCGCCGCGAACCTGTTCTGGATGGGCCGCCACTTGGAACGCGCCGACACCGCCGCGCGCCTGCTGGACGTGGGCCAGCGGATCACACTGCTGCCCAATACCGCCTCGGGCTATCAGAACGAATGGAATTCCCTGCTGCAGGCCTCGGGCACGGCCAGCCTCTTCGCCGACAAATACGGCGAGATCAGCCAGGAGAACATCGAGGAGTTCATCTTCTTCGACCGCGACAACCCGTCATCCGTCATGTCCTGCATCGAACGCGCGCGCGAGTCCGGCCGGATCGTGCGCACCGCGCTGACCAGCCAGGTCTGGGACGCGCTGAACATGGCCTATCAGGAACTGCGCCGGATCCAGAAGATGCCGCGCGACAAGATCGACACCGCGGCGCTGACCGATGTGACGACCAGCCACACCTCGACCGTCAGGGGCGCGATCAATGCGACCCAGCTTCGCAACGACGGCTGGCATTTCATGAACCTGGGCTATGGGCTGGAACGGGCGGACGCGACGGCGCGGCTCTTGGACGTGAAATACTATGTCCTGCTGCCTCGGATCGAATTCGTGGGATCGGGTCTGGACACCTATCAATGGCAGGTGATCCTGCGGGCGCTGTCGGCGCATCGGGCCTATCACTGGGCCTATGGGGGCGACATCACGGCGGGACGGGTCGCGGATTTCCTGATCCTGAACGGGGAAAGCCCGCGGTCGCTGATCACCTCGCTTTACGAGGCGGTGTGGAACCTGGAAGGGCTTGCCAAGCGATATGGCGAAACGGTGCCGACCAATGCCCGCGACAAGGCGCGCGAGGTGCTGAGCCGTTTGCAGGCCCATGACATCGACATGGTCTTCGACGAGGGGCTGCACGAATTCCTGACCTGGTTCATCGGGGAAATCGGCACGATCTCGACCCTGGTCCATGAGGATTACCTGCTGGGGGGATCGTGATGAAGCTGCGGATCTTTCATCAGACCGTCTATCGCTATGACCGGCCGGTCCGGAACCTGGTGCAAAGCCTGCGCCTGACGCCTTCGGTGTTCGAAGGGCAGCGCACGCATGACTGGGCGATCACCGTGTCGGGGGGCACCCGCGGCCCCGGTTTCCGCGACGGGGCGGGCGACTGGATCGAAGGCTGGACCGTGCGCGGCCCGACCGAGGAGGTGACCGTCACCGTCACCGGCCGGATCGAGACGCGCGACACGGCGGGCGTCCTGCGGGGACATCGCGAACTGATCCATCCGCTTGCCTATCTGCGCGACACCGTGGCGACGGAACCGGAGGCAGGGCTGCGCGATCTGGCGGGTTCGGTGACGGACGCGGCCGATCCCCTGGCCTTAGCGCATCGGCTGTCGGCCAGCGTGTCGGACGCGATCGCCTATGCCCCAGGCCAGACGGAATTCCATACCACCGCCGCCGAGGCGCTGGCGCAGGGGCAGGGCGTCTGCCAGGACCATGCCCATGCGCTGATCGCCGTGGCACGGTTGCGCGACCTGCCCGCCCGCTATGTCTCGGGCTATCTGCGCAGCACCACGGAGGGAGAGCCGCACGAGGCAGCCCATGCCTGGGCCGAGATTCATGTGCAGGGCCTGGGCTGGGTGGGCTTCGATCCCGCCAACCGCTGCTGCCCGGACGAACGCTATGTCCGGCTGGGTTCGGGACTGGACGCGTCGGACGCGGCCCCGATCCGGGGGATCGCGGCGGGCCAGGGGATCGAGACCCTGGATGTCGCCGTGAGTGTCGAGGAGGTGGAGCGCTTCCAGAACCAGAGCCAAAGCCAGACGCAAAGCTAGGGGTCTGCCGACCCCTCTTGGCCTTCGGCCAATTCACCCCGGCGGATATTTGAGCCAAAGTGAATGGAAAGGCCGATTGCGGCCTTACCCCGTCGCCTTTAGATTGCGGCCATCATGACGGGGAAGACGCAGCCATGACCTATTGCGTCGGCTTGAAGCTGAATGCCGGACTTGTGCTGCTGTCGGACACGCGCACCAATGCCGGGCTGGACAACATCGCCTGCTATCGCAAGATGTTCTTCTTCGAGGAACCGGGCGAACGCGCCATCGTGGTGATGACCGCCGGGTCCCTGTCGGTCACGCAGACCACGCTGGCCCGCCTGAACGAGGCCATCCATGACGAAATGGCGGACGAGACGACCTCAATCATGAAGGCTCAGACGATGCTGCAGGTCGCCACGATCATCGGCGACACGCTGTCGCGCACTCGGCGCGAGATCGCCGAACAATGCCGCGACCTGCGCCAGCAGGCATCCGCCAGCATGATCGTCGCGGGCCAGCGGCAGGGCGGCGACATGCGCATGTACCTGATCTATCCCGAAGGCAATTTCATCCAGGCGACCGACGACACCCCTTTCCTGCAGATCGGCGAACACAAATACGGCAAGCCGATCCTGGACCGCGTGGTGACGCCGGACACCAGCCTGGCCGATGCGCAGAAGGCCGTGCTGCTGTCGATGGATTCGACCCTGCGGTCGAACCTGTCGGTGGGCATGCCGCTGGATCTGGCGATCATCGAGGAAGGCGCCTGCGCCGTCACGCATCGCCGCCGGATCGAGGAAGGCGACGCCGATTTCGCCCGGATGAGCGCGGCCTGGTCCGCCGCCCTGCGCGACAGCTTCGTCAGGGTGACGATCTGAATTCCGCGCCCTGCGGCAACACAGATTTGTCGCTGATCCATGTTGAGCCGGACGTGACGTAACGTTAAACGGGACCACCACCCCCGGAGGATCCCATGAGCGAAAAGACCAGCCCCCGCGCCCGCATCACCCCCGAGGAGGCGCTGGCCTATCACATGGAGCCGCGTCCGGGGAAATTCGATATCGTCGCCTCCACCCCCATGACCACGCAGCGCGACCTGTCGCTGGCCTATTCGCCGGGCGTCGCGGTTCCCGTGCAGGCCATCGCCGACCGGCCCGAAACCGCCTATGACTATACCACCAAGGGCAACATGGTGGCCGTGATCACCAACGGCACGGCCATCCTGGGGATGGGCAACCTGGGCGCCTTGGCATCCAAGCCGGTGATGGAGGGCAAGGCGGTCCTGTTCAAGCGCTTCGCCGACGTGAACGCCATCGACATCGAACTGGATACCGAGGACGCGGACGAATTCATCAATGCCGTCAAGCTCATGGGGCCGACCTTCGGGGGCATCAACCTGGAGGACATCAAGGCGCCCGAATGCTTCATCATCGAGCAGCGCCTGAAGGAGATGATGGACATCCCCGTCTTTCACGACGACCAGCACGGCACGGCGGTGATCTGCGCGGCGGGCCTGCTGAACGCGCTGGAACTGTCGGGCAAGCGCATCGAGGACGTGAAGATTGTCCTGAACGGCGCGGGCGCCGCCGGGGTCGCCTGCCTGGAACTGCTGAAGGCCATGGGCGCGCGGCATGAAAACTGCATCATGGCCGACACCAAGGGTGTCATCTACCAGGGCCGGACCGAGGGGATGAACCAGTGGAAATCGGCCCATGCGGTCGCGACCGATGCCCGCACGCTGGAGGAGGCGATGCGCGGCGCTGACGTCTTCCTGGGCGTCAGCGCCAAGGGCGCGGTGACGCAGGCGATGGTCGAAAGCATGGCCGACAACCCGGTCATCTTCGCCATGGCCAACCCCGATCCCGAGATCACCCCCGAGGATGCCCATGCCGTCCGCCCCGACGCCATCGTCGCCACGGGGCGCAGCGATTATCCCAACCAGGTGAACAACGTCCTGGGCTTTCCCTATCTGTTCCGTGGCGCGCTGGACATCCACGCCCGCGCCATCAATGACGAGATGAAGATCGCCTGCGCCGAGGCGCTTGCGAAACTGGCGCGCGAGGATGTCCCGGACGAGGTCGCCGTGGCCTATGGCCGCAAGCTGCAGTTCGGGCGCGACTATATCATCCCGACGCCCTTCGACCCGCGCCTGATCCATGTCGTGCCGCCTGCCGTGGCCCGCGCGGGCATGGAGACCGGCGTCGCCCGCCGCCCGATCATCGACATGGAGGGTTACGTCCAGGCGCTGAAGAACCGCATGGACCCGACCGCCGCGATCCTGCAGGGCATCCATGCCCGTGCCCGCCAAAGCCAGGCGCGCATGATCTTCGCCGAGGGCGACGACCCCCGCGTGTTGCGCGCGGCCGTCGCCTGGCAGCGCGGCGGCATGGGCCAGGCCCTGGTCGTGGGGCGCGAGGCCGATGTGAAGGAAAAGCTGGAAGCCGCGGGCCTGGGCGACGCCGTGCGCGAGCTGACGGTCGTCAACGCCGCCAATTCCCGGCATCTGGAAACCTATCACGAGTTTCTCTATGCCCGCCTGCAGCGCCGGGGCGTGGACCGAGAGGACGCGCACAAGCTTGCCAACCGCGACCGCCATGTCTTCGCCGCGCTGATGCTGGCCCATGGCCATGGCGACGGGCTGGTGACGGGTGCGACCCGCAAGAACGCCCCGGTCCTGGCGCAGCTTGGCAAGGTCTTCGACCTGCGCCCGCAGGACGGTGCCGTGGGCATCACCGCCGTGCTGCACAAGGGCCGGATCGTGCTGATCGGCGACACGCTGGTCCATGAATGGCCCGAGGCCGAGGATCTGGCCGACATCGCCACCCGCGGCGCGGGCGTGGCGCGCGGCCTGGGCCTTGAACCCCGCGTGGCCTTTCTGTCCTTCTCGAACTTCGGCTATCCGGTCAGCGAACGGGCCGTGAAGATGGCGAAGGCCACCGAGGTCCTAGACCGGCGCGGCGTCGATTTCGAATACGAGGGCGAGATGACCGTGGACGTGGCGCTGAATCCCGAATCGGCCGCCCGCTATCCCTTCAGCCGGCTGACCGGGCCCGCCAACGTCCTGGTCGTGCCTGCGCGGCATTCGGCATCCATCAGCGTCAAGCTGCTGCAGGAAATGGCGGGGGCCACGGTGATCGGCCCGATCCTGACCGGCGTGCCGCAAGCGATCCAGATCTGCTCGACCACCTCGACGGTGAACGACATCCTGAACATGGCGGCGATTTCCGCCGGGGGGCTGGGGAACGCCCGCTGAGGGCCCTTATACGAAGATGAAATCCGCGACCCCCAGAAGGGCGTGATCGACATTGGACAGGATGACGGTCACGTCGCCGAAGGTGATGCGGGCATCCGCACCCAGGTCGGCGATCCTGACCTGGGCAAATGTCTCGGCCCCGCTGTCGATCACGATACGGTCGATGCGATCGGTGAAATCCATGATCCTGTCAGTGCCGCCGCCCTTGGAAAACAGGAACTGATCGGCCCCGTCCCCGCCGGTCAGAACATCGTTCCCTGCCCCGCCTTGCAGGCGGTCGTTGCCCGCCTGCCCTGACAGGCGGTCATTGCCCGCCATTGCGGACAGCACGTCATTGCCCGAACCAGCGACCAGGACGTTGGCGAAGGCATTTCCCAGGATGCGGTCGTTCCCCGCGCTCGTGACCACGTTTTCCACATGGCGGATGATGTCTGTGCCCGCACCGGTGTTCTGCGCCAGAACCGTTCCCAGGTTGACGGAAATCGCGGTGTTGGTGGTGAACCTTGCCGTGTCCACCCCCTCGCCCCCGTCCAGGATGTCATTGCCCAACCCGCCGTCCAGCGTGTCCGCGCCCCCGCCGCCTTTCAGGATGTTGTTGCCCCCATTGCCGATGATCGCATTGGACAGCGCGTTCCCGGTGCCGTTGATCGATGCGCTTCCCATCAGGACCAGATGTTCCAGATTCGCGCCCAGGATCCAGTCCACCGTCGTCTTGACCTGATCGACGGGATTGGGATCGTTGTGATAACGGGGCCGATAGTGTTCCACGATCACGTCGCGCCGATGATCGACGACATAGATGTCGCCGCCATCGCCGCCGGTCATGCTGTCCGCCCCGGTCCCGCCATCCAGAACCGCGCCGCCCCATCCCGCGGTGATCCTGTCGTTTCCGGCACCGCCGCGCAGGATCGAATGATCCCCCTGCCATGCATTCAGGATGTCGTTTCCGTCCCCGCCGTCCAGCAGGTTGGTGTCCGCGCCGCCATGAAGCGTATCATCCCCCGCCCCGCCGAAAATCCGGTTCGGGTTGAGAAAGCCGCCCGACAGTTCGTCATGCCCCCCATGACCCTGCATCTGGATGACGTCGCGATAGGGAAAGACGCTTTTGGCGGTCAGCCGGTCAGCCGCCGCAGTGCCGTTGTAGATAATCGCCATTGTGGACCCGGATTGACATATCGGTCCCTGGTTACGTCGGGGTCACCCTTCTGACGAGGGTGAATTTCCTTCGAATTTTAGCTCTCCGGCCGCGATCTGCCGCTGGCGTTCGCGGAAGCGGTTGCGGTCGGCCTCGTCATATTCGCCGAGGCAGCGATGGCAACTGACGCCTTCCTCGTATTCCGGGCGGACGCGATCCTCGGGCGCCAGGGGGCAGCGGCAGGCGTGGCAAAGGCCGTGGCGGCCGGGCTGCAGGCCATGGGTCAGGCTGACGCGGCCGTCGAAGACGAAGCATTCGCCCTGCCACAGGCTGTCGCTTTCGGGAACATCCTCAAGGTATTTCAGGATGCCGCCCTTCAGGTGGAACACATCGCTGACGCCTTGGGACAGCAGCCAGTTCGTCGATTTCTCGCAGCGGATGCCGCCGGTGCAGAACATCGCCACCCGCTTGCCCGCGAAGCGGTGGGCATTGGCCTGCCACCAGCCGGGGAAATCGCGAAAGCTGCGCGTGCCGGGATCGACCGCGCCGGCAAAGCTGCCGATGGCAACCTCGTAATCGTTGCGGGTGTCGATCACGGCCACGTCGGGGGCGCTGATCAGCGCGTTCCAGTCGCCCGGTTCGACGTAATGGCCGACGGAAGCGGTCGGATCGACATCGGGCTGGCCCATGGTGACGATTTCCCGCTTCAGCCGCACCTTCATCTTGCCGAAGGGCATCGTCTCGGCCGGGCTTTCCTTCCATTCCAGCCCGTCGCACCCCGGCAGGGCCCGGATATGGGCCAGCACCGCGTCGATGCCCTGGCGCGTGCCGGCGATGGTGCCGTTGATTCCCTCGGGCGCAAGCAACAGCGTGCCGCGCACGCCATGGGCGCAAGCCACCCTGGCCAGCGGCGCCTTCAGCGCGGCGGGATCGGCAAAGCGGGTAAAGTGATACAGCGCGGCGACGGTCAGCATGGCGGCGGCCTTAGCCAGCAATGCCCGGTCTTGCAAGCCATTGACCCGGCGCGCCGCAGTTTCTAGGCATGACTATCCTTGGAGGGGGAGGAAAACGATGCCGCGCGCCCTGATCGTCATCGACATGCAGGCCGATTTCTGTCCCGGCGGCGCCTTGGCCGTGGCAGGGGGCGACGGGATCGTGGGACCGATCAATGCCATGATGCGCGACTTCGACGCGGTGGTGCTGACCCAGGACTGGCATCCCGCCGATCATGCCAGCTTTGCCGCCAATCATCCGGGGGCGGAACCCTTCAGCCTGACCCGGATGCCTTATGGCCCGCAGGTGTTGTGGCCCAGCCATTGCGTCATCGGCACGCCGGGTGCGGATTTCCATCCCGGCCTTGATCTGTCCTGCGCCGACCTGGTGATCCGCAAGGGTTTCCGCCCGCAGATCGACAGCTATTCCGCGTTCTTCGAGAACGACCGTCGGACGCCTACCGGCCTTGCCGGATACCTGCGCGACCGGGGGCTTTCGGATCTGACCTTCGTGGGCCTGGCCCATGACTTCTGCGTCGCCTGGAGCGCGATCGACGCCGCGACCCTGGGCTTCACCGCCACCGTGGTCCAATCCGCGACCCGCGCCATCGACCTGGACGGCAGCCTGGATCGCGCCCGCGCCGACATGCACGCCGCCGGCGTCAATCAGGAGTAAGGGCCGATGGTCGATATCGCCACCCGCGTTTACAACCACAAGTGGAAGATCGACCCGATCGTCCGGTCCCTGATCGACACCGACTTCTACAAGCTGTTGATGTGCCAGTCGATCTTTCGCAACCGGCCCGACACGGTGGTCCAGTTCCAGTTGATCAACCGTTCGACCGACATCCGGCTGGCCGACCTGATCGACAAAGGCGAATTGCGCGAACAGCTGGACCATGTGCGGGGACTGCGGCTGACGCGTGGCGAATCCACCTGGCTGCGCGGCAATACCTTCTATGGCAAGCGCCAGATGTTCCGCCCCGATTTCATGGAGTTCCTGGAGAACCTGCGCCTGCCCCCCTATCACCTGGAAAAGCGCGACGGACAGTACGAACTGACCTTCGAGGGCAAGTGGCCCGAGGTGATGCTGTGGGAAATTCCGGCGCTGGCGATCCTGATGGAACTGCGGTCGCGCGCCGTTCTGGCAACTCTGGGGCGGTTCGAACTGCAGGTTCTTTACGCCCGCGCCATGACCCGCCTGTGGGAAAAGATCGAGGTTCTGCGCACCCTGCCCGACCTGCTGATCGCCGATTTCGGCACGCGCCGCCGCCACAGCTTCCTGTGGCAGGACTGGGCCGTCCAGGCCATGATCGAGGGCTTGGGCGAACGCTTCACCGGCACCTCCAACTGCCTGATCGCCATGCGCCGCGACATCGAGGCCATCGGCACCAATGCCCATGAACTGCCGATGGTCTATGCCGCGCTGGCGAATACGGACAAGGAACTGCGCGAGGCCCCCTACGAGGTTCTGGCCGACTGGCACGAGGAACATGACGGCAACCTGCGCATGATCCTGCCCGACACCTATGGCACTGACGTTTTCCTGAAAGGCGCGCCCGACTGGCTGGCGGGCTGGACCGGCATCCGCATCGACAGCGGCGACCCCGCCCTGGGGGCCGAAACCGCGATCCGCTGGTGGCAGGACCGGGGCGAGGATCCGAAGAAGAAGCTGGTGATCTTTTCGGACGGGCTGGATGTCCAGAAGATCGTGGAACTGCATCACCAGTTCCACGGGCGCATCAAGGTCAGCTTCGGCTGGGGCACATTGCTGACCAACGATTTCCGCGGGCTTGTCGCAGGCGACGGGCTGGCGCCCTTCAGCCTGGTCTGCAAGGCCGTCTCGGCCGATGGCCGTCCCACGGTCAAGCTGTCCGACAACCCCGCCAAGGCGACCGGTCCGGCCGATGAGATCGCGCGCTATCGCCGGGTCTTCGACGTGGGACAGCAATCCCGGATGGATGTGGTGGTCTGAGGGCCTTACACCCCCGTCACCCACAGCATCCCCAGGCAGCACAGCGCCCCCAAGGCGGCTGTGATCGGCACCGTGACCACCCAGGCCACCGTGATCGTGGCCACATGGCTGCGGCGGATCAGCATCCGGCGGCGGCGTTCCTCGGGCGGAAGGGGGGCGGCGCGCCGGGCGTTGCTGCGCCGGTCCAGCATCTCGCGCACGAAGCCCACGCCGAAGACGCCGCCCACGGCCACATGGGTCGATGACACCGGCAAGCCCAGGCCCGACGCGAACAGCACGATCATCGCGGTGGCCAGCGTGATGCAGAAGGCCCGCACCGCGTTCAGCCGGGTGATCCCCTCGCTGACCATGCCGACCAGGCGGCGGCCGAACAGCAGCGCGCCAAGCGCGATCGTCGCCCCCGCGACGGCCAGCATCAGCAGCGGCACCTGCGACGCCCCCTCCTGCGACGGCGTCAGGATCACCAGCAGCGGCCCGGCGACATTGCCCGCATCGCCCGCGCCATGGGCAAAGCCCATCATCACTGCGGCAAACAGCAGGGGCTGGCGCAGGATCCGCTTCATGCCGGGCTTTTCGCCCGCCTCGACCAGGGTCTGGACCAGGCGGCGGCGCATCATCAGCGCCACGGCAAGACCCGCCCCCGCCCCGGGCAGCAGCGCCAGGGGCAGGCGCAGGGAAAGGCCGGGCAGCAGGGTCGCGACATAGGCGACGAACAGGCCGACCATCGTGCCGATCAGCGGCGGCAGCCATGCCTTCGCGGCACGCGCGCGGTCCGGCGCCTCGGCCACGCGGATGCGCAGCAGGGCCAGAAGGGCGCCTGCCAGCACCGCCGCCGCAAAGGGCGTGACGACCCAGGCAAGCGCCATGGCCAGGATCCCGCCCCAGGACAGGGCCGATGCCCCCGCCGCGACCAGCCCCGCCCCCGCGATCGCCCCCACGATGGAATGAGAGGTCGAGACCGGCAGGCTGGCACCGGTGGCGACGGTGATCCAGGCCGCCGCCCCGATCAGCGCGGCCAGCATCATGACCTGGCCCCGCACCCCGTTTTCCAGGACGGCGACATGGACGATGCCGTCGGCCAGCCGATGCGTGACCGCGTGGCCTGCAAGCGCCGCCCCGGCGATCTCGGCCAATCCGATCAGGACCAGGCCCGGCCCGATGGCGATGGCCCCCGCCCCCACGGCCGGACCAAGCGAGTTGGCGATGTCGTTCGCCCCGATCGACAGGCCCAGCCAGCCCGCCACCACGAAGCCCACGCCGGTGGCGATCAGGCCGGGCTGTTGTCCGGTGACACCCAGGGCCAGAAAGATCAGCGCGACCCCCAGAAGGATCGCGGCACCCAGCCGCAGGACGGGACGTATGGCATGGAACTGGGCGGATTCCGCAACGGTGATCCGCCGCAAATCCTTGTCCAGAACGTCGTATTGGCGGTCGGGTGGCGTCATGCCCCCGATGTCAGCCGGACACCTCGGGCAATGCAAGCAGGATTTCCCGCAACCCCGGTTCGGCCACAAGGCGCGCGGCATCCTGGGGCGCGAACCAGCGGCGCCGGCGCTGCCTGGATTCAGGAAAATCGACCCGTTCGCGGTCCGCATCCATCAGGAAGACCCGGACCTCGACCGGGACGGAATAGCCCCGGTCCTGTTCCTTGTCATAGCGATAGCGGCCCAGTTCGGTTTCGTGCATCCGCCCCTCGACGCCCGCCTCCTCCCAGGCTTCGGTCGCGGCGGCGGCGGGCAGGGTCTTGCCCTCCATCGGCCAGCCTTTCGGGATCACCCAGCGGCCTGTGCCCCTGCTGGTGATCAGGACAACCTCGCCCGTTCTGACGCAGCGACAGACGGCGCCGACCTGCATGGCGGGGGGACGGCGCCCGAACAGCATGCCCAGGGAACGCAGCAGGGCGGTCATTCGCCCTCCCCCACCTTGCCCCGCATCGCCTTGACCTCGCCCCGAACGGTCTTGGCCTTCAGGCGGCGCAACTGGCTGCCCCAGGTCGGCTTGGTGGCGACCCGACGCTTGACGGGTTCGGCGGCACGGCCGATCAATTCGGCCAGCCGTTCGCGCGCGATTTCCCGGTTGCGGGCCTGGCTTCGGGTTTCCTGGGCCAGGATCACCACCGCGCCGTCGCGGGTCCAGCGCCGCCCCGCCAGCCGTTCCAGGCGGCGCTTCACGGCATCGGGCAGGTTCGGGGACCGCGCGGCTTCGAACCGCAGTTCGACTGCGGTTTCGACCTTGTTGACGTTCTGCCCGCCCGGCCCCTGGGATCTGGTGAACTGCTCGGTCAGCTCCCACTCCTCGATGGTGATGGTGTCGTTGATATGCAGCATGGCCGCAGGATATGGCACGGAATGAGGCCGCGAACAGCCTTTGTCGTCCATAAAACGCAGGCGCTCAGGAAATGGTTTCTGCGCCTTCGCTTTCCGGCCAATGGGCAAAGGGCAGCACCGCGCCGTTCCGGCGGCTGTCCGCGACGCGGGACAGATCGACCTCGGCCATGACCCAGCCGGGCTGGTCCATCGGGCCTTCGGCGATGATCCCGGTTTCCGGCCAGAACCCGTCGGGGGGGCCATAGATCGCCGCCCGGCCCCGGTTCTCGTCCAGGGCGGGCATCCAGTCGCAGGCGCCGACCGTGGGCGATTGCACCACGACGCACTGGCTTTCCAGCGCGCGGGCCATGGCGCCGATGCGCACGCGGTTGAACCCCGCCACCGTGTCGGTGCAGCTTGGCACCAGAAGCAGTTCCACCCCGGCGCGCGCCAGCACACGGCCCAGCAGGGGAAATTCGCTGTCATAGCAGATCAGGATGCCGATCCGGCCAAAGGCCGTATCGAAGACCCGCAGGCCGGGGGCACCGGTCACGTTCCAGTCCTCGCGCTCGAACCGGGTCATGATCTGCTTGTCCTGGTGGCCGATGATGCCCTGGGGACCATAAAGGATCGCGCGATTGACCGGGCGCCGCCCGTCGAAGACGGGACCGGAGGCGCCAAGGATGTGGCAGCCATGCCTTGCCGCCAGACGCTCATGCACGGCCTGGATCTGCGGCCAGTGCCGCGCGACCTCGTGCAGGGACGCCTCCAGATCGCCCGCGACGTCGCGCCCGCCCAGCGAGGCAAGCTCCATCGCGCCATATTCGGGGAACACCAGCAGGTCGGCGCCCTGGGCGTCGGCGACCCATCGGGACAGCTTGGCCTCGTAATTGGCGAAGCTGTCGAACCAGTCGATCGGATAGGCGGCGGCGGCGATCTTCACAGGCTTCGCATCCAGAATTGCAGGTCTTTTTCGGTCTCGGCCTTGTCGCCCAGATCCTTCCAGGAAAACTGCGCGACGACGCCGGGCAGCGGCTGGTATCCCCGCTTGCGCCAGAAATCGTCCAGCGGACGGTAACCCGCAGGCCGGGCGGGGTGATCGGCAGGCCGGATCACACTGCAGAAGGCGCTGAAGGTCAGGCCAAGGTCGCGGGCATGGGATTCGCGGGCGTCGAAGAAGGCATGGCCGATGCCCTGGCCGCGATATTCGGGCAGCAGGACCGATTCCGCGCAATAGAAGATCTGGTCCAGCGGTTCGGGCCTGCCTTCGAAGGCGGCGGCGAAATCGGCGGCATGGTCCGCCATGGGCGCGCCGGTCGCCGCCCCCACGACCGCCGTGCCGTCAAGCGCCGCCACGACCACCGCGCCGGGCGACTGATAGGCGCGCAGGTAATCGCGTTCGTAATCGGCATCCCCATCGTAAAGATAGGGGAAATCCCGGAAGACCCGGATCCGCAGACGCGCGACGTCTTCCAGCGCGGCGGCCAGCGCCTCTCCGGTCAAGACGCGCGTCGTGACACTCATTGGCTGACCTGCCGCGTCCAGTCGGCCAGGTTGTAATAGGTGGTGACGCGCGCGATCTTGCCGTCGCGGATGGTGAAGAAGCTGCCGGCGGGCAGGCGATAGGTCTGGCCCTTCGCCTCGGGCAGGCCTTCGTCGGTCTTCAGATAGGTGCCGTTCACCACGAATTCCGCCGCCGCGCGGTCGCCCGCTTCATTGGCGAAGATCACCATGTCGGTCAGCGTTTCCTTGTAGCTTTCCGTCATGTGCCGGTTGAAGTCGGCAAACAGCGCCTTGCCCTTGCGGATGCCGCCTTCGTTGACGTGATGCTCCACCTCGTCATGCAGCAGGGCCAGCATCTCGTCGGTGCGGCCCGCGTTGAAGGCGTCGTAATAGGCGGCGATCAGGGTCTTGGTGTCCATGGGCATCTCCTTCGTCGGGAACGTTCTATCGCCCTTCGCGTTGCGCGTCACCTAGACCAGAGGGACCAGATGCGCCTTGAATTTCCAAGGCGTCCTGTTAGCGCTTGGTCAATTCGACCGTTTCAGCAAGGATCATGCCCATGAGCGACAAAGGCAATCTCGGCCATCGCGACATCACCTGCTTCAAGGCCTATGACGTTCGCGGCGAACTGGGCAAGAACCTGGACGCGGATGTCGCCTATCGCATCGGCCGCGCCTTTGCCCAGGCCCGCCAGGCCAAGCGCGTGGTCGTGGGCCGCGACAGCCGCGAATCCTCGCCCGAACTGGCCGCCGCGCTGATCGAGGGGCTGACGGATGGCGGCGCCGACGTGCTGGACCTGGGCCTGGCCGGGACCGAGGAGGTTTATTTCCACACCGGCTTCCACGACACCGATGGCGGGATCGAGGTCACGGCCTCGCATAACCCGATCAACTACAACGGCATGAAGATCGTGGGGCGCGGGTCGGCCCCGCTGGATCCGGCGACCGAACTGCCGCCCATCGTGGAACTGGCGACCGGCGGCAGCTTTGCGCCCGCGACCAAGGGCAGCGTCACCGATTTCAGCGGTGCCCGCGCGGATTACGCGCGTGCCATGGCGGATTTCGTGGACGTGTCGGTCCTGAAGCCGATGAAGATCGTGGTGAACGCCGGCAACGGCACCGCCGGCCCGACCTTCGACGCCATCGCCGCCGAACTGGAAAAGCGCGGCGCGCCACTGACCTTCGTGCGGATGCACCACGACGTGGACAGCAGTTTCCCCAACGGCATCCCCAACCCGCTGCTGGACGAGAATCAGCCCCCCACCGTGGAAAAGGTCAAGGCCGAGGATGCCGATCTGGGCGTGGCCTGGGACGGCGATTTCGACCGCTGCTTCTTCTTCGACGAAAACGGCCGCTTCATCCCCGGCGAATATATCGTGGGTCTGCTAGGCGCGGCCTTTCTTGAAAAATCGCCGGGCGAGAAGATCGTCCACGATCCCCGCGTGATTATGAACACCCGCGCCATGATCCAGGAAGCCGGAGGAGAGCCTGTGGTCAGCAAGACCGGCCATGCCTTCATCAAGCGCAAGATGCGCGACGTGGGCGCCATCTATGGCGGCGAGATGTCGGCGCATCACTACTTCCGCGACTTCTATTACTGCGACAGCGGCATGATCCCCTGGCTGCTGATGATCGAATTGCTGTCGCGCAAGGGCAAGACCCTGGCCGAACTGCTGGAGGAACGGATGCGGCTTTACCCGTCCTCGGGCGAGACGAACTATCACATCGACGACCCCGATGCGGCGATCGCCCGGCTGATCGAGAAATACGAACCCCAGGCGCAAGGCCGCGACGACCTGGACGGGGTGTCGCTGGATTTCGGCAAGTGGCGCTTCAACCTGCGCAAGTCGAACACCGAACCGGTGGTGCGGCTGAACCTGGAATCCGATGGCGATATGGCCCTGGTGCGCGAAAAGCAGGCGGAACTGGCCGCCCTGCTGCAAGCCTAGGGCATCAGGTCGAAGCCGAAGGTGACATAGTCGCGCCCGTATGCCGCCTGCGCGGCCTCGGCCAGACCGGGGTCGCGCAAGGCGTCGGGCACCTGCGGTGGCTGAACCCCGTCCAGACGGGCGTTCTTGACCCCCGCCGCGCGGGCAAGATGGTCCAGATCCTCGGCCAGCCGATCCTCTCGCACCACCATGTCTGGCAGGGCAAAACGGGCAAAGCCCGCCAGAACCTCGGTCTGGCTGGCCCAAGCGGGCTGGGTGGGCAGCGATGTCTGGCCATTCAGGTTCCGGCGCAGGAAGGCCAGGAAATCGGCAAAGACGGCGATGCGCGCGTCCCCCGCCAGACCGGGCAACGCATCCTCGGGCGGCAGGGCGACCCGGTGCAGGCGGCGCAGGACCTCTCTCTGTTCGCGATTGTCGCGTGTCAGAAGAATGTCGAAGGCTGTCCAGGCCCGCAGCAACGGATGGCGCAGGACGGTGAAGCTGCGGTGGCCCGGCCTGGCACGCTTCCACTGGCGCAGGGTCGATTGGGTGAAATCCCCCTGGGTCGCCCCCAACCTGCCCAGCCAGTCCCGCACGGTCCGTTCCGGTCCGCCCTTGACCGGCATGAACAGCAGCCCCCGCCCGCCGTCCGCTGCGACGAAGCTTGGCACCGCCGGTCCGCGCCGGGGTTCGAACAGCGGCAGGCGGTGCAGCAGGAACGGGTCAATATCCTGCAGATCGGCTTGCATGGCATCGAAATTCGCGACCTTTCGTGCCAGTTCCTGCGGGTTCTGGGGCACCTGGTCGCGGGCGGGTTCCACCCGGTCCAGATCGCTGCGGCCCAGCCAGTGCAGCAGCCCGGTCATCACGGCGGCATCGCGCAGATCGTCATAGTCCAGGTGAAAGGCCACCTGGCCCGTCGCCTGCAGGCGGCCGACGACATGGCTGCGGAATTCGCCCATGGCCGACAGCATCTGCCGGAACTCGGCCCCGTCATAGGTGATGCGCGCGGGGATCGGCGTCTCCGACTCGTTCAGCTTCCACTGGTTCGTTTCCCAGGCCAGCCGGGTCGAGACATAGCTGTCCAACGGATTGCGCGTCAGGATGATCTTGGCGCAGCGGCGGTCCTGGATGATCGGCTCCAGCACCCGCGGATCGTGGTCGTGGAAATAGCGAAAGCCCGGCAGATGCCCCGGCCGGTCGGTCAGCTTGGCCAGCAGCGGCAGGGGGTCGGCCTCGCGCGCCTCGCGCGTGACGCCCATCATCTCGTCCTTGTCGGGCCAGCCCATCATATAGGGGTTGAACGCCTCGCCAAAGCAGGTGACGCCACGGATGCTGTTCAGCGTCGCTTCCAGCAGGTTGGACCCGGTGCGCATCTCGGCGAAGATCACGAAGCTGCGGAATCTTTCGGTCATTCGGCGGCCTTCCTTTCGGTGGTCAGAAGCTCGACAGGGGGCAGATCCTCGCCCGTCAGGCGCGGGCGCAGGCCGGAATTACGCAGCCGCCGCAGCATTCCGTCCAGCCCGGTCAGGTCGCGCATGGCGGGCAGCGTGGTGATGGGCAGGGAATGAGGGTCGATCTGCAAGAGGAAATCCTGAAGGATCGTCCGGGGGTTCAGCAGGAATTCGCCCAGGTCGTGATGGTGCAGCCTGGCCCGGACCCAAAGGGAATTCAGCACGTCCAGTTGTTCCAGTTCGATCCGCTGCAACTGCGCGAAGATGCGGCGCACGTCGTCGAAGGGCATCCCGGAATGCAGCAAGGGCAGCTTCCACGCGCCGGACACGACCAGCATATGCGCGTGGGGATCGGTCGCCATGAACCAGTTCAAAGCCTGATTGTCGCGCGGGCTGAACTGAAACACCTGCATCGGGTCCGCGATGCGGATCAGGGATGTCAGGAAGCCCTGCGGGTCGCGGTCGCGGATCAGCGGATCCGACGAGATCGCCCCCGGCCCGACGCGCGGGCGGCCGGCGAATTCGGCTCCCTCGGGGCTGAACAGGTGGCCATGGACATGGCAGGACAGATGCCCCCGCAGCCAGTCCTCGAAGCCGGGAAAGATGTCGGTCAGCCCCTGGATCACCGCATAGGGGGCCGAGGTCTTGCCGTTCTCCGCATCCTTGCGGGGAAAGCGGCTTTGCATGTAAAGCCCCGGCCTGCCCAGGACGCGCCGGCGCACGGTTTGGTTGATGATGCGGGAAATCCGCGCCGGCTGGGGCGGATCGACCTGCGGGCGCCCTTCGTCGGGCAGGGGAAAATGCGACAGCAGATGCGCGGCGCCTGGCCAGACCTTGCGCGCGACGAAGCAGCGCGATTCGGCCAGCATGGCGACATGGTCGTCGTAAAGGCAATAAGGCCGGCCGGCATGGTCGAACTTGGCCATGGTCAGCGACCAGCTTTCCACCGTTGTCGAATGCAGCCGCACCAAGGTCTGGAAATAGCTTTCGTCGGGTATCCAGACAAGGCGGAAGAACCGGTCGAACTCTGCCCGCCGCGGATCCTCCAGGATCGCGCGCAGGGTCCGCGCGGTCAGGCACCACCATTGCGACCCAAGATGCGGGGACAGCCCGGCCGGCATCCGGCGGCGGATGCCGCGCCTGCGCTGCCAGGCGACGAAGCGGTCGAACAGCCAGCGGTGCCGTTTCCAGTCGAAGGGAAAGAACAGGGTAAAGCGTTCGTGGTTCAGACCGCCGACGGTCCAGCCCACGTCATGGGTGCTGACGCTTTCGATATGATCGCGATCAGGATCGGCCGCCAGATAGGCGGTCAGGTCCGATATGGGCCGCAGCGGCAGGCATGCCCCCGAGGCCAGATAGACATGGGTGGTGTCGGGGAACCGCTGCAACAGTTCGGCGGCGGCATCCTGGGTCGCGCGGACCAGGCTGAAGCGCCCCCAGGAACAGCGGTGGCGCCTGCTGAAGATGATCTGGTCGCAATCCTGCAACGACCGGCGAAGCCCGGCGACCTTGGCAGCCGACACCTTGGCATCGACATGAAGCGCCACCCGCGCCCCGCCGCTTGTCCAGATCCGCGCCAGCCGCGCCACCAGGTCCAGATCGCCATGGCAAAGCAGCACCACGCCAAGGCGCACCGCCGCCTTCATGCCCAATTCCCCCGGGAAATCAGGCCCAGATCCTCGAGCTGTTGCCAGTCACGGTATTCGCGCGATTCGCTGCACCACAACTGGACGCCGCGATGCAGGCCGGCGTGATAGGCGCGGTATTCCTGGCTGCCGCCGTAATGCTGTCGGCGGTCCAGTTCCTCGGCCGACTTGGCGGAAAAGCTGGACAGGAACTTGGCGTGCAGCAGACAGCCCGAGATCAGTTCGCCCCCATCCTCGTCATAGACAAGGTTCAGCCCGCGCGGCAGCAGCATGTGCGTGGAACTGACATAGGCATAGCGCGCTCCACTTCACCAGCGGGATCTTGTTCAGCGCCGGTCCCGCCAGGGGATCGTGGGTAAAGAATGCCCGTGTGCGCGGCCCGCCCTGGATCCACAGGTTGCCGAAATACTCGTTCTTCTGGATCGAGTAGTTGGCGGGGTCGAACCAGCGGGCCACGTCGAAAGGATCCTGGCCTTCGGCGCAGACCGCATCCTCGATCGGGCCCTTGGGATACATGTCCAGAAGCATCGCCGGAAAGGACCGGCGCCCGATCGCATCCAGCCAGCTGGTCAGCGCCGGCAGAGGGCGCCGATCATGATGCGGATAGACCAGGAACTCGTCGGGATCGACGGTCAGGCACCAGTGCCCCCGGCCATGCCTCAGCAACAGCCAGTTGATCCAGTCCATCCCGAAGCGCGCAGCCTTGTAGCCGTGATCGGTCCACCACAGCGACACATCCGGCTGGGCACGCAGATAATCGCCGCTGCCGTCTTGGCTGGCATTGTCCACGATCAGGAAATGCCGCACCCCCATGGCCCGATAATAGGACAGGAACCAGGGCAGCCGCGCCCTTTCGTCCCGCAGGGTGACGAAACACAGGATATCGCCGCGTTCGATCCGGCGCGTGCGGTCGGAGATCGCGCGCAAGGCGGTGCGGCTGCGCAGGCCCCGCGCGATCAGGCGCTGCCGTTCCGCGCGCCGGCGCAGGCGACCGATGATCGGAAGCGCCCCCAGCCTTCTTCGAATCCCCGCCCCTGTCACCACCTGTAATGCCTGCAGATCAAAAATACATTGCCGGGCCGGATACACGCCCTTGGTAAAAACACCATTAACAATTCAACCGTCACCGGGGAGCCATTGTCCCGCCCCCATCAGCCCGAGGCCAAGAAGTTGCCCCCATCCCTCGTACCTGACCGAACCTTCGTGCCAGAGGGTCGGGGCCTCGGCGATGGCCGCGTGATAACCGCGATACTCCTGTGGGGCAACGAAATGTTGGCGCCGGACCAATTCCTCGGACGCACGGGCGGGGCTGTCGGGCAGGAACTTGCCATGAAGCAGCACCCCGGACAGGCGGGGGTCGCCGGGACCGTCATATTCGTCGTTCAGCCTGGGGGGCAGCAGCGAATGGGTCGAATTGACATAAACGTATCGCCGGTTCCAGCGCACCAGCGGCAGCTTGTTCAGCGTCGGACCCCGGTCGGGGTCGTGGGGAAAGAACACCCGTTCCCGGACGCCGCCATGCAGGATGCGGTTGCGTTTCGGGGCGACCACGCGGCAGCGATAAGGGGACGGATCGAACCACGGCAGCCGTTCCGTCCACGTCGCCTGCGGACCCGCATCGGCCCGATCCAACGGCCCGCGCGGATACAGATCCAGCATCATCGCCCCCATCGCAGGGCGCCCGACCGCGTCCAGGTGGGCCGTCAGTTCCGGCAGCGGGCGGCGGTCCCAATCGGGATAGACCAGCAGTTCATCGGCATCGACGGTCAGGCACCAGTGCCCATGCCCATACCGGAAAAGCAGCGCCCCCAGCCAGGTCATGCCGAACCGTGCCGCCCGATAACCGCCTGTCGCACGCCACACAGACACATCCGGCTGATCCCTCAGGAAGCCGTCGGTGCCGTCGGTGCTGGCATTGTCAACGATCAGGAAGGCCGTGACGCCCAGGCGGCGGTAATGGTCCAGAAACTGCGGCAAGCGCAGCATTTCATTGCGGACAGTGGCAAGGCACAGGATGTCCCCCGGCCGGATCGCTGCCGTGCGGTCGGACAGCGGGGCAAGGTCGCGCGCGGCCCGCAGGCAGCGCCACAACAGCTTTCGCCGCTTCCAGCGCAGGCGCCAGGCCGACCAGGCCCGGCGCCATGCGGGGGGCCTGTCGGCAGTCACGCCTGATAGGATCCGTTCTGATGCCACCGCCAGGCATCCCCGATCATCTGCTGCATGGTGGACCGCAGGGGTTGCCAGCCCAGTTCGGCCTTGGCCCGCGTGCTGCCGCAGACCAGCTTGACCGCATCGCCACCCCGGCGCGGGCCATCGACCATCGGCACCGGGCGGTTGGTGACATGGCGGGTCGCGTCCACCACCTCGCGCACCGAAAAGCCGTCGCCGGTGCCCAGGCAGAAGACCCGGCTGCCCTTGCCGGCACGCAGCCATTCAAGGCCCCTCACATGCGCATCGACCAGATCCATGACATGGACGTAATCGCGGATACAGGTGCCGTCGGGGGTGGGATAGTCGGTCCCATGAACCGTCAGCGCCGCGCGCTTGCCATCGACCGCATCCAGGATCAGCGGGATCAGATGGGTCTCGGGGCGGTGATGTTCGCCGACCTCGCCCTCTGGATCAGCGCCCGCCACATTGAAATAGCGGAAGATGACCGAGCGCAGCCCATGCGAGGCGCCGAAATCGACCAGCATGTCTTCGATCGCGCGCTTGGAGGCGCCATAGGCGTTCAGCGGCGCCTGGGGGGTATCCTCGTCCAGAACCTCTCCGTCACGGTCGCCATAGGTCGCGCAGGTGGAACTGAAGACGAAATCCAGGCAGCCCGCGTCGATGGCGGCCTCGATCAGGTTCAGCGATCCGCTGACATTGTTGCGCCAGTACTTGCCAGGTTCGGCCATCGCCTCGCCCACCTGGCTCAGCGCGGCGAAATGCAGCACGGCGGCGGGTCGGTGTTCGGCGAATGCCGCATCCAGGGCCGCACGGTCCAGAAGGTCGGCCTGCACGAAGGGACCGAACTTCACCGCATCGCGCCAGCCTGTCGAAAGGTTGTCCAGCGTCACCGGCACATAGCCAGCCGCAGCCAGGGCCTTGCAGGCGTGCGAGCCGATATAGCCCGCACCCCCCGTCACCAATACCGTCCGGGACATGGATTATTCGGCCGCCCGGCGCATCGACATGATGTCGTGCAGGTATTCGGCGAATTCTTCCTTCAACTCGTCGCGTTCCAGGCCGAAGGCGACCGTCGCCTGCAGGAAGCCGGCCTTCGATCCGCAGTCGAACCGCTGGCCGCGGAAGCGCAGGCCGAAGACGTCGCGCCCCGCGGCGATGTCGTCGGCGATGGCGTCGGTCAACTGGATTTCCCCGCCCGACCCGGCTTTCAGCTTGTTGAGGTTCTGCATGACCGTCGGCGCCAGGATATAGCGCCCGATCACCGCCAGGTTCGACGGCGCCGTGCCCAGCGGGGGCTTTTCGACCATGCCGCGGACCTTGACGATGGCGCCCATGTCCTCGGCCACGTCCAGCACGCCATAGGCCTGGGCCTTTTCGGGCGCGACCTCCATGGTGGCGACCATGCTGCCGCCGGTTTCGCCATAAGCCTCGATCATCTGCTGCAGGCAGGGCGGGTCGCCCATGATCACGTCGTCCGTCAGCACCACCGCGAAAGGTTCGTCATCGGCCACCAGGCGGCGCGCGCACCAGACCGCGTGACCCAGGCCCAGGGCCTTGTGCTGGCGGATATAGGCGATGGCGCCCGATTCCATGTTGGTGGTGCGCAGGACTTCCAGCAGGTCGTTCTTGCCGGATTTCTTCAGGCTGCTTTCCAGTTCATGCGCATGGTCGAAATAATCTTCCAGGGCACCCTTGCCGCGCGAGGTGACGAAGATGAATTCGGTGATGCCCGCCGCCCGCGCCTCGTCGATGGCGTATTGGATCAGGGGCCGGTCAACCAGCGTCATGATCTCTTTCGGGATGCTTTTCGTGGCGGGAAGAAAGCGTGTCCCCAGACCAGCTACGGGGAAGATGGCCTTGGTTACTTTACGAGTCATGTGCTGACACCTTTTTCGATCTTTCGGGGCCATCGAGGGCCGAACGCAGCTTAACGCAAAGTCACCCGCAAAGGCTGCATTGTTCAAGCGCAATCATAGCGTCCTCGGCAGTTTGGTGCCAATGCAATTGCAGAAAAACACGCCTGATTTTCGGCAAATGCTCTTTATCGGCGGTTGCGGGGCTTCAGTCCAGGTTCATGGTCCGCATCATCTCCTCCAGGCGGGGCACATCCTGGGGGTTGTTCAATTCCCAGAACAGCCGGCCGCGCGATTCGACCTCGACGCACAGGATGCGGCGGCCGCGTTCCAGGAAGCGCAACTGTTCAAGCCCTTCCAGCCCTTCCAGGCGGCCTTCGTCCCAGGTCGCATAATCCGCAAGCGCCCCGGGGCGATAGGCATAGACGCCCACGTGATGAAAGACCGGGCTGGGGTCTTCATTGCCGAAATCGCCCGCCGCGAAGGGGATGACTTCCTTTGAAAAATACAGCGCCTGTCCGTCATGACCGAAGACCGCCGTGGTGCCGCCCACGCGGCCCGCATGGCGGTCCGCGACAAGATCCGCACGCATCCGGCCCGTGCAGCGCAGGACCGGCGTCGCCACATCGAAGGCGGGACCGGCGCGCAGGCCCGTCACCAGATCCTCGACGAACCAGGCAGGGGTCAGGGGCGCGTCGCCCTGCAGGTTCACCACGATCTCGGGCGTCAGGCCCAGGTTCGCCACCGCCTCGGCGCAGCGTTCGGTGCCATTGCGGCACAAGGCCGAGGTCATCACCACCTCGGCCCCGAACCCTTCCGCGTGCTCGCGGATCCGGTCGTCGTCGGTGGCCACCACCACCCGGTCCACGCCCGAGACCGCCATGGCCGCGTCCCAGCTGCGCCGGATCAGGCTTCGCGCCTGGCCCGACGCGCCGCGCAGATCGACCAGCGGCTTGCCCGGATAGCGGGTCGAGGCATGGCGGGCGGGAATGACGATCACGACCGACATGTCAGGCCCGAACCAGCAGCACGCCCGGCGCGAAGGCGATAAAGAACGGGTTCTCGAACCCCGGCTTGCCATAGGTCAGGGGGGTATGGTCGTCGAACCGGACCACTTCGCCGCCGGCCCCGCGCAGCACGGCATCGCCCGCCGCCGTGTCCCATTCCATCGTCCGGCCCAGCCGGGGGTAAAGATCGGCCTCGCCCGTCGCCACAAGGCAGAACTTCAGCGACGACCCGGCACTGGTCATGTCGCGCACCGCGTATTGGGCAATATAGTCGTCGGTCGCGGCGTCGCGATGGGATTTCGACGCCACCACCATCAACCCGCGGTTGTCGGGGATCGGGTTCACGCCGATGGGGACGGTTTCGCCCGGAACCTCGCCGAAGGGGCCGTGCTCCTCGACCGAGCGCCCGTCGGCGGTGGTATAGAACAGCCGTCCCTTGGCCGGGGCATAGACCACGCCATGCAGCGGCACGCCGTCCTGGACATAGGCGATGTTGACCGTGAAATCCCCGCGCCGCTGCACGAATTCCTTGGTGCCGTCCAGCGGATCGACGATCAGGAAGGTTTGCGCGGCCTGGCCATGGCTCGCGGCCTGCTCCTCGGTGATCAGGGGGATGTCCGGGAAGGCCTCGCGCAGCCCGGCCGAGATCAGCGCATCGGCGGCCTCGTCTGCAGCGGTGACGGGCGAATCGTCGGATTTCGCCCGGATTTCGAAATCATCGGCCTGATAGATTTCCATGATCCGTGCCCCCGCCTGCAGGGCCAGTGTCCGCATCAGGGCGGTCAGTCGTTCAAATTCCATCTAGTTTCCTTCCCTGACGGCCCTTTCGGCACGGCCCTGTCGATTGTGAGGGGGGCCGGACACTCTTATGATCGCGGCGGACGGCTTGGGCAAGCGCCCGTCGGACAAGGCAGCAGGCGGGCAGGGACTTTGTTCAACCAGCGAAAGAACAGCACGATCATCCAGGCGGGCGGAACGACGCTTGGCCTGATCTATCACCAGACCGTCTACAACCTGCGCAACGATCATCGCAACGCGGTCATGGGCCTGCTGCTGACGATCCTGCAATCCGCGATCTTCATGATGGCGTTCCTGCTGATCTACCTCGTCATGGGGGTGCGCAACTCGCCCATTCGCGGCGATTTCATGCTGTATCTGATGTCGGGCATCTTCATGTTCATGGTCCATGTCCAGGCCTCGGGCGCGGTGGCGGGCAGCCATTCGGTCTCGGGCGGGCTGGTCAAGCACGAACCGCTCAACCCCGCGATCCTGATCGCCTCGGCGGCCCTGGCGGTGCTTTACCGCCAGACGGTCAGCTGCATCGCGATCCTGTGGCTGTATCATGTGGTGATCGCGCCGATCCGGTTCGACTTCTGGCCGGGATCCCTGGGGATGTATCTGCTGTCGTGGTTTTCGGGGGCCTGCATCGGGCTGGTGTTCCTGGGGATCCGGCCCTGGTCGCCGCGCGGGTCCAAGCTGCTCACCACAGCCTATCAGCGGATCAACATGTTCGCCTCGGGCAAGATGTTCGTGGGCAACCTGGTGCCCAATGCCCTGCTGCCCTGGTTCATCTGGAACCCGCTGTTCCACATCATCGACCAGCAGCGCGGCTTTCTGTTCATCAACTACACGCCCCTGAAGACCGATCCGCTTTACGCGCTCTGGTTCTCGCTGGCGGCCATGATGATCGGGCTGCTGATCAACTTCACCACCCGCAAATACGAATCCATCAGCTGGAGCGCGGCTGATTGAGCAGGCGCAAATTGCCCGCATCCGGCGCTTGCGGGGCTTCAAACCATCCCTATATACACCCCCGAAGCGTCCGGGTTCCCGGACCTGAAGAGTGTTTTTGGGATCGGGCCTCGGGGGCCGTAACGGACCCGAAGTCCAGTGTAATCGCCGCAAGAAGGAAACAAGCATGTCAAAAGTCATCGGCATCGACCTCGGCACCACGAACAGCTGCGTCGCGATCATGGACGGCAGCCAGCCCAAGGTCATCGAGAACAGCGAAGGCGCGCGCACCACGCCCTCGATCGTGGGCTTCACGGAAAGCGAGCGTCTGGTCGGCCAGCCTGCCAAGCGCCAGGCGGTCACGAACCCCACCAACACCGTCTTCGCCGTCAAGCGCCTGATCGGCCGCCGCATCGGCGACGAGGCGGTTGAAAAAGACAAGAAGCTTGTCCCCTACAACATCGTGGACGCCGGCAACGGCGACGCCTGGGTCGAGGTGCGGGGCGAGAAGTATTCCCCCGCCCAGGTCAGCGCGATGATCCTTCAGAAGATGAAGGAAACCGCCGAATCCTATCTGGGCGAGACGGTGACGCAGGCCGTCATCACGGTTCCCGCCTATTTCAACGACGCGCAGCGCCAGGCGACCAAGGACGCGGGCAAGATCGCGGGCCTGGAAGTCCTGCGCATCATCAACGAGCCGACTGCGGCCGCCCTGGCCTATGGCCTGGACAAGAAGGACAGCAAGACCATCGCGGTCTATGACCTTGGCGGCGGCACCTTCGACATCACCATCCTGGAAATCGACGACGGGTTGTTCGAGGTGAAATCGACCAACGGGGACACGTTCCTGGGCGGCGAAGACTTCGACATGCGCATCGTCAACTATCTGGCGGACGAGTTCAAAAAGGAACACGGCGTCGATCTGACCAAGGACAAGATGGCCCTTCAGCGCCTGAAGGAAGCCGCCGAGAAGGCCAAGATCGAACTGTCCTCGGCCAGCCAGACGGAAATCAACCAGCCGTTCATCAGCATGGACAAGAACAGCGGCACCCCGCTGCACCTGGTCATCAAGCTGACGCGCGCCAAGCTTGAAAGCCTGGTGGGCGACCTCATCAAGCGCACCATGAAGCCGGTGGCCGACGCCATCAAGGACGCGGGCGTGTCGAAATCCGACATCGACGAGATCGTCCTGGTCGGCGGCATGACCCGGATGCCCAAGGTGATCGAGGCCGTGACCGAGTTCTTCGGCAAGGAACCCCACAAGGGCGTCAACCCCGACGAGGTCGTGGCCCTGGGCGCGGCCATCCAGGCGGGTGTGCTGCAAGGTGACGTCAAGGACGTGGTCCTGCTGGACGTGACGCCGCTGTCGCTGGGCATCGAAACCCTGGGCGGCGTGTTCACGCGCCTGATCGACCGCAACACCACGATCCCGACCAAGAAGTCGCAGATCTTCTCGACCGCCGAGGACAACCAGAACGCCGTGACGATCCGGGTGTTCCAGGGCGAACGCGAGATGGCGGCCGACAACAAGCTTCTGGGCCAGTTCAACCTTGAGGACATTCCGCCCGCGCCGCGCGGGTTGCCGCAGATCGAGGTGACCTTCGACATCGACGCCAACGGCATCGTGTCCGTCAGCGCCAAGGACAAGGGCACCGGCAAGACGCAGAACATCACCATCCAGGCCTCGGGGGGTCTGACCGACGAGGACATCGAGCGGATGGTGAAGGACGCGGAAGCCAATGCCGATGCCGACAAGCAGCGCCGCGAACTGGTCGAGGCCAAGAACCAGGCCGAAAGCCTGATCCATTCGACCAGGAAGTCGCTGGAAGAACACGGCGACAAGGTCGATGGCTCGACCGTCGAGGCGATCGAACTGGCCGTGGGCGCCCTGGAAGAAGCGGTCAAGTCGGACGACGCGGGCAAGATCCGCGGCGGCATCCAGAACGTTATGGATGCGTCCATGAAGCTGGGCGAGGCGATCTACAAGTCGCAGCAGGCGTCGCCGGAGGCCGGTGACGACGATGGCGACCGCGCGCGCAACGTGGACGACGACATCGTGGATGCCGATTTCGAGGATCTCGGCGAAGACAAGAAGCGCGGCTGATCCGGGCCGCACCCTTTCGGGGCCGGTCCGCGGAATGACGCGGGCCGGCCGTTTCGTTGGGGAACCAGACAGGACAAAAGATGGCCAAGCGTTGCTATTACGAGGTTCTGGGCGTGACGCGCGGGGCATCGGCCGAGGAAATCAAGAAGGCCTATCGCCAGAAGGCGAAGGAACTTCATCCCGACCGCAACAAGGACAACCCCCAGGCCGAAGCCCATTTCAAGGAAGCCAACGAGGCGTATGACTGCCTCAAGGACGACCAGAAGAAGGCGGCCTATGACCGCTTCGGCCATGCGGCATTTGACGGCGGCATGGGCGGCTTCAACGGACGCGGCGCGCATCCGGGCGATTTCGGCAGCGCCTTCGCCGATGTGTTCGAGGATCTGTTCGGCGACATGATGGGCCGCCGGGGCGGCGGGGGGGGCCGTTCGCGGGCGCAACGGGGCCAGGATCTGCGCTATAACCTGCGGGTCAGCCTGGAGGACGCCTATGCCGGGCTGAAGAAGTCGATCACCGTTCCCGGCTCCATCGCCTGCGAGGAATGCCAGGGCACCGGCGCCGAAGGCGCGACCCAGCCCGCCGCCTGCCCGACCTGCGCCGGCATGGGCAAGGTCCGGGCGCAGCAGGGCTTCTTCACCGTCGAACGCACCTGCCCCACCTGTGGCGGCCAGGGCCAGATCGTCAAGAACCCCTGCAAGGCCTGCCATGGCGCCGGCCGCATCGAACGCGAACGCACGCTGTCGGTGAACATCCCCGCCGGCGTGGAAACCGGCACCCGCATCCGCCTGGCCGGCGAGGGCGAGGCAGGCCTGCGCGGCGGCCCGGCGGGCGATCTTTATATCTTCATCGAGGTGCAGGACCACGCGATCTTCCTGCGCGACGGCAAGGTCCTGGCCTGCCAGGTGCCGGTCAGCATGGCCACCGCCGCCCTGGGCGGAGAGGTCGAGGTGCCGACCATCGACGGCGGCCGTGCCCGAGTCAAGGTTCCGGCGGGCAGCCAGTCGGGCCGGCAGATGCGCCTGCGCGGCAAGGGGATGCCGCCCCTGCGCCACGGTCCTGGCGCCGCGGGCGAGCCGGGGGACATGCTGATCGAACTGGTCGTCGAAACCCCCGTGAACCTGACCGCCCGCCAGCGCGAATTGCTGCGCGAGTTCGAGGCCGAACAGGCCGACAACAGCCCGCAATCGGACAGCTTCTTCAACAAGGTCAAGAACTTCTGGGAGGGGATGCGCGGCTGATCCCGCGCGTTAACCTTTCCTTCACCGCTGCGGGTCCATGCTGGCGCCATGGACCCGAATCGCACCTTTGGCGAAATGCCCCTGCCCTTGTTCCAGCCCGCCCCCGACGAGGCGGCCCTGATCGCGGTTCCTGGCGGCAAGGCGCCGTCCTATCTGGCCGATCACCGCGCCCGGTTGCGCGACCGCTTCATGAAGGGCGGCGCCAGCGCCATGCCGGATTACGAGATGCTGGAACTGGTCCTGTTCCGCGCCATTCCCCGCCAGGACGTGAAACCCCTCGCCCGCCGCCTGATCGAGACCTTCGGCGACTTCAACCGCGTGCTGACGGCCCCCGCCACCCGGCTAGAACAGGTTGCGGGCGTCGGCCCGGCCGTTGTCACCGAACTCAAGATCGTCGAGGCTGCGGCGCAGCGCATGGCGCGGGCCAAGGTCATGCACCGCCCCGTGCTGTCAGGATGGGACGCGCTTCTGGATTATTGCCACACCGCCATGGCGCATCGCGAGATCGAACAGTTCCGCGTCCTCTATCTCGACCGCAAGAACGTTCTGATCGCGGACGAGGAACAGGCGCGCGGCACCGTCGATCATGTCCCCGTCTATCCCCGCGAAATCATCCGGCGGGCCCTGGAACTGAACGCCTCGGCCCTGATCCTGGTCCACAACCACCCTTCGGGCGATCCCACGCCCTCGGATGCCGATATCACCATGACGGCCCGGATCGCCCAGGCCGCCGACAGCATGGGAATCACCATCCACGACCACCTGATCATCGGCAAGTCGCGCGAACTCAGCTTCCGCAGCCAGGGCCTTTTGTGAAATTCTTCTTCATTCAAATATCCTCGGGGGTGAAGGCCGCGTGCAGCCAAGGGGGCTGAAAGCCCCTTGTCTTGCCCGGCCCTTGCCCCAGGACCTGCGACGAAATGCCCGCGACAAATTTCCAACATCGGCTGGGCATCGGGGCCGCCTGCAGGGGCTTACCCGCTGGACTGACAGATAATTGAAGGCTAGAACCGCCCCCGCGAAGGCTGCGACAATGCGCGGCCCGGATTGTCGTATCGGCCGGTCCCCGGCCCGAATTGGAGAATGACCCGTGTCCCACGCAGATGACCACGTAGGCACCCGGAGGGATTTCCTCTATTATGCCACGGCGGGCGCAGGCACGGTGGCCGCCGGTGCCGCCGCCTGGACGCTTGTGAACCAGATGAACCCCTCGGCCGATGTCCAGGCGCTCGCCTCGATCCAGGTCGATGTCAGCGGGGTCGCGGAAGGCACCCAGCTGACCGTCAAGTGGCTGGGCAAGCCCGTGTTCATCCGCCGCCGCACCGCCGAAGAGATCGAGGCCGCCCGCGCGGTCGATGTCAGCGAACTGATCGACCCCAGCGCGCAGAACGCAAACGACCCCACCGCCCCCGCCACGGACGAGAACCGCACCCTGGACGAGGCCGGCGAATGGCTGGTCCAGATCGGCGTCTGCACCCACCTGGGCTGCGTTCCCATCGGGGACGGCGCGGGCGATTTCGGCGGCTGGTTCTGCCCCTGCCACGGTTCGCATTATGACACCGCCGGACGCATCCGCCGCGGCCCCGCGCCGCAGAACCTGCACATTCCCGTCGCCGAATTCCTCGACGACACCACCATCAAGCTGGGCTGAGGAGGGATCTCGATGGCCGGAATTCCGCACGACCATTACGAGCCCAAGACGGGCTTTGAAAAGTGGCTTTACCGCCGCTTGCCGATCGCAGGCGTGATCTATGACACGATCATGATCCCCACGCCGAAGAACCTGAACTGGATGTGGATCTGGGGCATCGTCTTGATGTTCTGCCTGGTCCTGCAGATCGTCACCGGCATCGTCCTGGTGATGCATTACACGCCGCATGTGGACATGGCCTTCGCATCGGTCGAACACATCATGCGCAACGTGAACGGCGGCTACATGCTGCGCTATCTGCACGCGAACGGCGCCTCGCTGTTCTTCGTGGCCGTGTATCTGCACATGTTCCGCAACCTTTACTACGGCAACTACAAGGCCCCGCGCGAGGTCACCTATATCATCGGGATGCTGATCTACATCCTGATGATGGCCACCGCCTTCATGGGCTATGTGCTGCCATGGGGCCAGATGTCCTTCTGGGGCGCGACCGTGATCACCGGCCTGTTCGGCGCGGTCCCGGGCGTCGGCGGCGCGATCCAGCAATGGCTGCTGGGCGGACCGGCCGTGGACAACGCCACGCTGAACCGCTTCTTCTCGCTGCACTACCTGCTGCCCTTCGTCATCCTGGGCCTTGTGATCGTCCATATCTGGGCCTTCCACACCACCGGCAACAACAACCCCACCGGGGTCGAGGTGCGCCGCACCAGCAAGGAAGACGCGCAGAAGGACACCCTGCCCTTCTGGCCCTATTTCGTGATGAAGGACCTGTTCGCGCTTGGCGTGGTGCTGGTCGTGTTCTTCGCGGTCGTGGGCTTCATGCCGAACTATCTGGGCCACCCCGACAACTATATCGAGGCGAACCCGCTGGTGACCCCGGCCCATATCGTGCCGGAGTGGTACTTCCTGCCCTTCTACGCGATCCTGCGCGCCTTCACGGCCGATGTCTGGATCGTGCAGATCGTCCAGTTCCTGTCCTTCGGCATCATCGACGCCAAGTTCTTCGGCGTGCTGGCGATGTTCGGCGCGATCCTGGTCATGGCGCTTGTGCCGTGGCTGGACACCAGCCGGGTGCGCTCGGGCCGCTATCGTCCGCAGTTCAAGTGGTGGTACTGGCTTCTGGCCCTGGACTTCGTGCTGCTGATGTGGTGCGGCGCCATGCCGGCCGAGGAACCCTATGCCACGATCTCGCTGATCGCCTCGGCCTATTGGTTCGCCTATTTCCTGGTCATCCTGCCGCTGCTGGGCGTGATCGAGAAGCCCGAGCCGATGCCCGCCACGATCGAGGAAGACTACCTTGCGCATTACGAATCGCCCACGCGCATGGCCGAGTAAGGAGAGCCAGACGATGACCCTGAGAACCAAGACGCTCACGGCCGCGCTGGCCCTGGCCATCTTTGCGGGCGGCGTCGCCCTTGCGCAGGATGCGGCCACTCCGGTTCCCGCCCCCCAGGGGGGGACCGGTGCGCAGCAGTCGACCGAACCCGCCGCCACACCGGCGGAAACCCCTGCCCAAGCCCCCGCCGAGGCGCCCGCCGCCCCGGTCGAGGCAGGATCAGGAGAAACCCCGGCTGGGGAAAGCGCAACCGCGCCGGCCCAGTCGTCCGAGCCGTCAACAGCTCCCGCCGGGGCCGAGCAGACGCCGATGGAGGCACCGGAAACGCCTTCGGTGACCGCGACGGACGGCGAAACCCCGGCGGAACCCCAGGCAGAGGGCGCGGCTGAACAGCCCGCCGCCCCGGCCGAGCCGGCAACGGAAGCCGGTGCCGAGGAACCCGCTGCCGTGCCCGCCGAAGATGCGGCGGAACCGGCTGCGGCGGAACCCGCCACCGACGCGCCCGCCGAAGGCGCCAGCGATGCTGGCGAACCGGCTGCGGACGCGGTCCAGGTCACGGAAGGCGACGAAGCCGCCGCCCCGGCGGAAACCACCGGCACAGTGGTGGCCGAGGAAGGCCATGACGACATCGAGGGCACGCCCGAGGATGACGCCAGCGAAGCCGAGGGTCACACCGCGATCGAGGGCGAGGAAGAGCATGCCGACAGCCACGGCGCCGTCCATATCGAGGACATCGCCTTCAGCTTCGAGGGTCCCTTCGGCAAGTTCGACCAGTTCCAGCTTCAGCGCGGCCTTCAGGTCTATACCGAGGTCTGCGCGGCCTGCCACGGCCTGAAGTTCGTGCCGATCCGCACGCTGCATGACGACGGCGGCCCCGGCCTGCCCGAGGACCAGGTCCGCGCCTATGCCGCGAACCTGACCCCGATCCTGGATCCCGAAACCGGCGAGGAACGTGCCCGTCTTCCGACGGACCATTTCCCCACGGTCACGGGCGACGGCATGGGACCGGATCTGTCGTTGATGGCCAAGGCCCGCGCGGCGTTCCACGGCCCCTACGGGACGGGCATCAGCCAGCTGGTCAACGGCATCGGCGGCCCGGAATACATCCATGCGCTTCTGGTCAGCTATACCGGCGAGGAAGTCGAACAGGCGGGCACGGTGCTTTACGAAAACACCGCCTTTGCCAGCGGCAACATCGCCATGCCGCCGCCCCTGTCGGACGATCTGGTCACCTATGAGGACGGCACCCCCGCCACGGTCGACCAGATGGCCCGCGACGTTTCGGCCTTCCTGATGTGGACCGCCGAACCCAAGCTGACCGACCGCAAGCAGGTCGGCCTGGTGTCGGTGCTGTTCTTGATCGTGCTGACCTCGCTGCTGTATCTGACGAACAAGCGGCTGTGGGCGCCGCACAAGCGGAAGCTTCACAAGAAGCACTGATCCACGATCCTGCGATCTTGGCGCGCCCCCCTGCGGGGCGCGTTTTTCGTTACTGGACAATCCTCGCGCGCCCGCCACCATGTCCAGAAGGCATATCGAAAGGAAGTTCATGGCGATCTGGAACCTGGGGTCGATCAATATCGACCACGTTTATCGGCTGGATCACCTGCCCAGGCCGGGCGAAACGCTGGCCTCCCGCAGCTATGCGCAGGGTCTGGGCGGCAAGGGCGCGAACCAGTCGATCGCGGCTGCGCGTGCGGGCGCGATCACCCACCATGTCGGGGCCATGGGCACCGGCGACGACTGGGTGATCGCCCGCCTGCGCGACCGGGGCGTCTGCACCGCCGATATCCTGCGCCTGTCCGGCCAGGCGACGGGCCATGCCATCATCCTGCTGGACCAAGAGGCCGAGAATTCCATCGTCATCCATCCCGGCGCGAACCGGGCGATCACCCCGGCGATGCTGGAAAAGCCGCTATCGGCCATGAAGGCGCAGGATACGCTGCTGATCCAGAACGAAACCTCGGGCCAGACCGAGGCGGCCCGGATCGCGCGGCGGGCGGGCGCGCGTGTCGTCTATTCCGCGGCGCCCTTCGATATCGAGGCGGTTCGGCCGATGCTGCCCCATGCGACGATCCTGGCCATGAACGCGGGCGAGGCCGAGGCCCTGTTCGCGGCCATGCCGGGGAACCTGCCGGTCCAAGGCCTGCTGATCACGCGCGGGGGCGACGGCGCGGAATACCGGGATCTGGTGACGGGCGAGGTTCACCGCCAGGCCGCGTTCCCGGTCAATCCGGTCGATACGACCGGGGCGGGCGACACCTTCACGGGCTATTTCGCCGCCGCCCTGGATCGGGGCGACGCGATCCCTGCGGCACTGCGCCTGGCAGCGGGCGCGGCGGCGCTGAAGGTCACGATCCCCGGTGCGGGCGATGCCATTCCCGGGATCGAGGAAGTGATCTCCTTCATCGCCAACCGGGCCTAGCCCAGCGAATATCCCGTGCCGCGCACGGTGCGCACCGGGTTGTCGCCGCCGTTCTGCATCAGCGCCTTGCGCAACCGGCCCACATGCACGTCGATGGTGCGCGTATCGACATAGATGTCGCGCCCCCAGACCCGGTCCAGCAGCTGTTCGCGCGTCCAGACCCGGCCCGGCTTTTCCATCAGCGTGGACAACAGCCGGAATTCGGTCGGGCCCAGATGCAGCGGCTGGCCCGCGCGGAACACGCGATGTTCGGCGGCGTCCAGGATGATGTCGCCGAAGGACAGCCGTTCGCCCATGCTGGCGGGCCGGGTGCGGCGCAACTGCGTGCGCAGCCGGGCCATCAGCTCGACCACGGAATAGGGCTTCACGACATAATCGTCGGCCCCGGTTTCCAGGCCCCGCACGCGGTCGCTTTCCTCGCTGCGGGCGGACAGCATGATGATGGGGATGGACCGGGTGGCGGGGTCCGCCTTGACCTGGCGGCAGACCTCGATCCCCGAGACCTTGGGCAGCATCCAGTCCAGCACCATCAGGTCCGGCTGTTCTTCCTGGACCAGCAGCAGCGCGTCCTCGCCATTGTCGGCCACCACGACGGCGAAGCCCTCGGCCTCCAGGTTGTATTGCAGCACCTCGCGCTGCGCGCCCTCGTCCTCGACCACCAGGACGCAGGGGGATTGCCGCGCCATCGCCGTCAGGCCTCTGCCGCGCCGGAACCCAGGCCCGGCACGTTGTTGTCCTTGGGGCGGCTTTCCTCGGGCATCTCTCCGGTCACAAGATAGATCACCTGTTCGGCGACGGCGGTGGCAAGATCGCCCATCCGTTCGACGTTCTTGGCGATGAAATGCAGGTGCATGCAGGCGGTGATGTTGCGCGGGTCTTCCATCATGTGGGTCAGGAATTCGCGGAACAGCGCGTTGTACATCTGGTCCACCTCCAGGTCGCGCTGGCGCACATCCTCGGCCAGGCCGGCGTCCCGGCGGATATAGCTGTCAAGCGCGTCCTGGACCATCTTGCCCACCGCCGTGCTCATCCGGCGCAGGGCCAGGCCCGCGCCGTCGATGGGCGGCATCTGCGACAGCACATGGGTGCGCTTGGCCATGTTCTTGGCGTAATCGCCCACCCGTTCCAGCGAATGGGCGATCTTCATCACCGCGAGCACCATGCGCAGGTCGGTGGCCGTGGGCGCGCGCAGGGCGATCAGGCGGGCCGCGTCCTCGTTGATCTGCATTTCCAGCGCGTCGATGGCCTTGTCGCGGCGGCGCACCTGTTCGGCCAGTTCCACATCGCTGGTTTCCAGGGCGGTGGCGGCATCCGAGATGGCGGCCTCAACCATGCCTCCCATCTTGACGGCCAGGGCCTGGATCGTTTCCAGATCGCGGTCGAAAGCCGACGAGATATGCTTTTCGCGGTTCATCATTCCTGCCCTTGTCCTGTCAGCCGATCCGGCCCGAGATATAGGCCTCGGTCCGGCTGTCTCTCGGCCTGGTGAAGATGTCGTCGGTGTCGCCGTATTCGACCAGGTTGCCCAGGTGGAAGAAGGCGGTCTTCTGGCTGACGCGCGCGGCCTGCTGCATCGAATGGGTGACGATCACCACCGAGAACTGGCTGCGCAACTCCTCGATCAGTTCCTCGACCTGGGCGGTGGCGATGGGGTCGAGCGCCGAACAGGGTTCGTCCATCAGCAGGACCTCGGGGCTGGTGGCCACCGCGCGGGCGATGCACAGCCGCTGCTGCTGGCCGCCCGACAGGCCGGTGCCGGGTTCGGACAGCCGGTCCTTGACCTCGTTCCACAGCGCCGCGCCGCGCAGGGCCTTTTCGACGATGCCGTCCAGTTCGGCGCGGTTGCGGGCAAGCCCGTGGATGCGGGGGCCGTAAGCCACGTTGTCATAGATCGACTTCGGGAAGGGGTTCGGCTTCTGGAAGACCATGCCCACCTTGGCGCGAAGCTGCACCGGATCGACGCGGCGGTCATAGACATCCTCGTTGTCCAGCAGGATCTGACCTTCGACCCGGGCGATGGGAATGGTGTCGTTCATGCGGTTGATGCAGCGCAGGAAGGTGGACTTGCCGCAGCCCGACGGGCCGATGAAGGCGGTCACGGTCTTGTCCAGGATGTCCACGTCCACATCCTTCAGGGCGTGCTTGTCGCCGTAATAGACCTGCACCTTGCGGGCGGAAATCTTGGTCTCTATCTGGGACACGGCTTTCTCCGGGCGGTTCATATCGTACATATTGGCCTCCAACGGACCGATTACCAACGGCGTTCGAACTTGCGGCGCAGCCAGATGGCCAGCACGTTCATGCAAAGCAGGAAGATCAGCAGCACGATGATCGCGCCCGAGGCCCGTTCGATGAAGGCCGGGTCCGACCGCTGCGTCCAGTTATAGACCTGCACCGGCAGGGCGGAGGCCGGGTCGAACAGGCCGCCGGGCAGCCCGTCGGGGTGGTCGCGGATAAAGGCCACCATGCCGATCAGCAGAAGCGGCGCCGTTTCCCCAAGGGCCTGGGCCAGACCCAGGATCACCCCGGTCAGGATGCCGGGGGTCGCCAGCGGCAGGACATGGTGAAAGACCGACTGCATCTTGGACGCGCCCACGCCCAAGGCCGCGTCGCGGATCGACGGCGGCACGGCCTTCAGCGCGGCGCGGGTGGGAATGATGATGCGCGGCAGCGTCATCAGGGTCAGCACCAGCCCGCCCACGATGGGCGCCGATTGCGGCAGACCCGCGAAGTTGATGAAGGCCGCCAGCCCCAGGATGCCGAAGACGATCGACGGCACGGCGGCCAGGTTCGAGATGTTGACCTCGATGATGTCGGTGATGCGGTTCTTGGGGGCGAATTCCTCAAGATAGATGCTGGCAGCGATGCCGATGGGCACCGCAAGCGCCAGCACCACCAGCATCATGTAGAACGACCCCAGGATCGCCACGCCCACGCCCGCCGCCTCGGGGCGCTGATCGGATGCGTCGGCATTGGTGAGGAAGTTCCAGTTGAAGCGGGTGACCATTTCCCCGCGATCCGCCAGTTCCTGCGCAAGAAGAAGCTGCTGGGGCGAGGTGTTGCTGTCGCGTTCCGCGCTTTCCATCGTCACGCGGCCCTTGAAGTACCCGTCGATGCGCCCGCCGGTCAGCACGTCGAATTCGACCGTCTGGCCGACCAGATCCGGATTGGCCAGCACGCGGTCGCGCACCTGGGCCGAAGCCTCCTTCGAGATCAGGCCGTCGATGTCCTTTTCCGTCAAGCCCTCGATCTGGATGCCGTGGCGGGCGACCGTGGCCTCGACCGCGGCGTCCAGGACGCGGCCATAGGACAGGGTCAGCACCTTGGCCATCTCGGCCGGGTCGCGGTTGCCCTTGGGGTCCAGCACGGCGGCGTCAAGCGTCACGGGGATGTTCAGATAGGTCTGGCGAAAGGCGCCCGCCCCGCCCGTCAGGATCGTCGCCAGCAGCACCACAAGCGCGATCATGGAAATCGCGATGGCGGCGACGCCATACAGGCGAAAACGCTTCTCGGCGGCGTTGCGGGCCTTGGTGCGCGCATCCTGTTCCAGAAGCGAGGCAGGCTTGCGGTCCGGCAGGGCGGCCGACGAGGACAGCGGCATATCGGTCATTCGTATTGCTCGCGATATTTGCGCACGATGTAGAGCGCGACCACGTTCAGGGCCAGGGTGATGACGAACAGCGTCAGCCCCAGGGCAAAGGCCACCAGCGTCTCGGGCGAGTTGAAGTCGCTGTCGCCGGTCAGTTGGCTGACGATCTTGACGGTGATGGTGGTCATCGCCTCCAGCGGGTTGAGGCTCATCTGCGCGGCGGCGCCCGCGCCCAGCACCACGATCATCGTCTCGCCGATGGCGCGGCTGGCGGCCAGCAGAACCGCGCCCACGATGCCCGGCAGGGCCGCGGGCAGGACCACCTGGCGCACGGTTTCCGAAGGCGTCGATCCAAGGCCTAGGGCGCCGTCGCGCAGGGATTGCGGCACCGCGTTGATGATGTCGTCGGACAGCGAACTGACAAAGGGGATCAGCATGATCCCCATGACCAGCCCGGCGGTCAGGACCGAGGTGCCCGAATTGCCCAGGCCCAGCGGCTGCGCAAAGTAATCGCGCAAAAGCGGCCCCACGGTGATCAGGGCGAACAGGCCATAGACGATGGTGGGGATGCCGGCCAGAACCTCGATGGCGGGCTTGACGAAGCCGCGCACCCGGCGCGACGCGTATTCCGACATATAGACGGCGGCGAACAGCCCGATGGGCACCGCCACCAGAAGCGCGATGGCCGACACATACATCGTGCCCCACAGCAGCGGCACGATCCCCAGTTGCGAATTGCCCTGGAAGCGCGGCGTCCATTCGGTGCCGAAGAAGAAGGTCTTCCAGTCATAGACCCGGAAGAAATGCCCCGTCTCGAAGACCAGGGACAGCACGATCCCGGCGGTCGTCACGATGGCGATCAGCGAACACAGCATCAGCAGGCCCAGCACCATGTGTTCGACCACGTTGCGGGCCTGGTATTCCCGGCCGATGCGCATGACGCCGAAGCCCAGCCCCGCGATGGCCGCGATCAGGGCGACGATGCCGATGATCGGGCCGGTGTCGCTTGACAGGACGCCAGCCAGGCGCAGGATCGCCCCCGCAGCCAACACCGCCAGCGCGGGCAGCAAGGCCGCCAGCCCGACGCTGGCCCCGTGATAGGCGGGGCGGCTGTGCAGCTTGCGGACATCGGGGCCGGCGGTGGCGAAGGCGCGGCTGCGGCCGACGATGTAACCGGCCGCGGCCAGCAGGAAACTTGCAAACAACGCCCATGACAGCGGCATAAAGGGCAATCCTTCAGGGAAGAACGAAAGGGTCGGGACGGCGCGCAAGACGCGCACCGTCCCCCGGCATTACTGCATCGTGGTGCCGGCGGCGACGGCTTCCTGGGTCGCGGCCAGTTCGGGATCGGACACCAGCCCGTATTCGGCCAAGGGGCCGTCGGGACCGGCGATCTCATCGGCCACGAAGAATTCCACGAATTCCTGCAGGCCCTGGATTTCGCCCAGATGGGCCTTCTTCACATAGAAGAACAGCGGGCGCGACACCGGGTATTCGCCCGAGGCGATGGTCTCGGTGGACGGCGTGACGCCATTGATGGTGCCCACCTTCAGCTTGTCGGTGTTGTTTTCATAAAAGGACAGGCCGAAGACGCCGATCCCGTTGGGCGAGGATTCGATGCGCGCCAGCGTTTCGGTGTAGTCGCCGTCGATGTCCACGGCACGGCCATCGGTGCGCAGCGTCATGCAGGCCTGCTCGGCCGCGTCCTCGTCCATGCCCGAGGCGACAAAGGCCTCCATGGCGCCCGATTCCTCGCAGCCGGCCAGAATGACCTTCTCCTCGAAGACCTCGCGGGTGCCGTGCTTTGTGCCGGGCACGAAGGCCAGGATTTCCTGCTGGGGCAGGTCCGGATTCACCTCGTTCCAGTTGGCGGCCGTGTTGTCCACGATCTGGCCGTCGCGGACCACCTTGGCGGACAGGGCGTTGAACCAGTCGGCGGGGGTATAGGCGAAGTCCGGGCCATTGGCGGAATTGGCGAAGACGATCCCGTCATAGCCGATGCGGACCTCGATGATGTCGGTCACGCCATTGGCGGTGCAGGTCTCGCGTTCGCCGTCGCGGATCGGGCGGCTGGCATTGGCGATGTCGATGGTGTTGGCGCCCACGCCCTCGCAGAATTTCTGCAGCCCGCCGCCGGTGCCGCCGGATTCCACGACCGGAACGGGGAAGTCCATGTTCTCGCCGAACAGTTCGGCCACGATGGTGGAATAGGGCAGCACGGTGGACGAACCCGACACCTGGATCTGGTCGCGGGCGGCCGCAGTTGTGGCCGAAGCGGCGATCACGGCCAGGGCCGAGACGGTGAATTTCACGGTGGACATGGATCTCTCCTGTTTTCTTCACGCCCAGTGCGGGGCTGTGCGTGACCTAAGCGCCCGTGGTGACGCTTGTGCGAAAGAAGCATGACCCTTTTATGACAGACAGGGGTTTTTTGAACCTTTCGCGTCAGTTTTGCGGCAATTCGCCGATCCGGCCCCGCCGTCCGCCGGTCTGCGCCCTGTCCATCAGCAGGTGGTCCAGGATCACGCAGGCCGCCATCGCCTCGGCCACGGGAACCGCGCGAATCCCCACGCAGGGGTCGTGTCGGCCCTTGGTGATCAGGTCGATTTCGTTGCCGTGACGGTCGATGGCGCGGCGCGGCGTGGTGATGGAACTGGTCGGCTTGACCGAGAAGCGGACCACGATCGGCTGGCCGGTGCTGATGCCGCCCAGGATGCCGCCCGCGTGGTTCGAGAGGTAAATCGGACCGTCGTTGCCCATGCGGATCTCGTCGGCATTGTCGGTGCCGGTCAGGGCGGCCGCCGCCATCCCCTCGCCGATCTCGACGCCTTTCACGGCGTTGATCGACATCATCGCGGCGGCAAGATCGGTATCCAGCTTGGCATAGACCGGTGCGCCAAGGCCCGGCGGGCAGCCTTCGACCAGAACCTCGATGGCGGCGCCGACGCTGTCCTGCGCCTTGCGGATCGTGTCGAGGTAGTCGGACCACTGGTCCACGGCCGTCGCATCGGGCAGGAAGAAAGGGTTGTCGTCGATGGCCGTTGCGTCGAATTTCGCGCGATCCAGATGCAGCGCGCCCATCTGCACCATGTATCCGGTGATCCGCAGGTCGGGCAGAAGGTCGCGCAGCACCGCCTGCGCCACGCCCCCGGCCGCCACCCGGGCCGCCGTTTCGCGGGCGCTTGACCGCCCGCCGCCGCGATAGTCGCGATGGCCGTATTTCAGGTGATAGGTGATATCGGCATGGCCGGGGCGGAAGGCCTGCGCGATCTCTCCGTAATCCTTGGACCGCTGGTCGGTGTTCTCGATCATCAGCTGGATCGGCGTGCCGGTGGTGCGTCCCTCGAAGACGCCCGACAGGATGCGGACCTGGTCGGGTTCGCGCCGCTGCGTGGTGTGCTTGGAGGTGCCGGGACGGCGGCGGTCCAGGAATTGCTGGATGAACCCCTCGTCCAGGGCCACGCCCGGCGGGACGCCATCGACGGTGGCGCCAAGCGCGGGCCCATGGCTTTCGCCCCAGGTGGTGAACCGGAACACGCGGCCAAAGGTGTTGAAGCTCATGCGGTTTCCTTGCTCAGGGCTTTCAGTTCATAGATCAGGTCCAGCGCCTCGCGCGGGGACAGGGCGTCGGGATGGATGTCCTTCATCCGCGCCTCAAGCGGGCTTTCCTTGGCCCTTGGCGCAACAGGCGCGGGCGGCACGGCGCGGAACAGGGGCAGGTCGTCGATCAGCGCGGCGGGGCGGGCCGCGCCCTCGCGTTCCCCCGATTCAAGCGCGTCCAGCACCGCGCGGGCGCGTTCGACCACGGATGCGGGCAGCCCCGCCAGCCGAGCCACCTGCACGCCATAGCTGCGGTCGGCGGCGCCTTTCCTGACCTCGTGGAGGAAGATCACCTCGCCTTCCCATTCGCGGACAGTGACGGTGGCGTTTTCCACGCCGTCCAGCTTGGCGGAAAGCGCCGTCATCTCGTGGTAATGGGTGGCGAACAGCGCGCGGCAGCGGTTCATCTCGTGCAGATGCTCCATCACCGCCCAGGCGATGGACAGCCCGTCCCAGGTCGCGGTGCCGCGCCCGATCTCATCCAGGATCACCAGGGCGCGGTCGTCGGCCTGGTTCAGGATCGCGGCGGTCTCGACCATTTCCACCATGAAGGTGGACCGGCCCCGCGCCAGGTCGTCGGCGGCGCCCACGCGAGAAAACAACTGGCTGACCAGACCGATATGGGCGCGGCGGGCGGGCACGAAGGCCCCCGCCTGGGCCAGCACGGCGATCAGCGCGTTCTGGCGCAGGAAGGTGGACTTGCCCGCCATGTTCGGGCCGGTCAGCAGCCAGATCGCCGGGGTCTGGCCTTCGGTCAGCGCGCAGTCATTGGCGACAAAGCTTTCCGCCTTGCGCTTCAGGGCGCGTTCCACGACCGGGTGGCGGCCGCCCTCGATGACAAAGGCGCGGCTGTCATCGACCAGCGGACGCGTCCAGCCTTCGCCCGTGGCGATGTCGGCGAAAGCGGCGGCCAGGTCGATCTCGGCCAGGGCGCGGGCGGCCTGGGCGATGGCTGCGGCCCGGTCCAGCACGGCGGCGCGCAGGCGGTTGAAGATGCCCCGCTCGATCTCCAGCGCGCGGTCGCGGGCGTTGAGGATGCGCGTCTCAAGCTCCGACAGATCGACGGTGGTGAAGCGGATCTGGTTGGCCGTGGTCTGGCGGTGGATGAAGGTCGCGTTCAGGGGCGGGGCCATCATGCGTTCGGCATGGGTGGCGGTCGTCTCGATGAAATAGCCCAGCACATTGTTGTGCTTGATCTTCAGGCTTTGCACCCCGGCAAGCGCCGCATAATCGGCCTGCATCCCGGCGATCACGCCCCGGCCTTCGTCGCGCAACCGGCGGGTCTGGTCCAGATCCGCGTCAAAGCCCGCTGCCACGAAACCGCCGTCGCGGGCCAGCAGCGGGGGTTCGGCCACCAGCGCATCGTCCAGCAGGCCGATCAGCGCGTCATGGCCGGTCAGGTCGCGCGCGGCATCCGCCAGCACCGGCGCCGCATCGACCGGCAGCCGCGCCGCGATGGCCGCGCCCTGCGCCAGTCCCGCCCGGATCGCGGCCAGATCGCGCGGCCCGCCCCGGTCCAGCGCCAGCCGCGACAGCGCCCGGTCCATGTCGGGCACGCGCGACAGCGCCGTTCGCAGATCGCCCGTCAGGCGGGGATCATCGACCAGCATCGCCACCGCGTCATGGCGCGCGTGGATCAGCGCCAGATCGCGCGATGGGGCGCCGATGCGTCGTTCCAGCAGCCGCGCGCCCGCCGCCGTCACCGTCCGGTCGATGGCCGACAGCAGCGATCCCTCGCGCCCGCCCGACAGGGCCTGGGTCAGTTCCAGGTTGCGCCGGGTGGCCGCGTCGATCCCCATCGCCCCGCCCGCGCGTTCGCGCACCGGCGGGCGCAGCAGGGGCAGTTTCCCCTTCTGCGTCAGGTCCAGATAATCGACGATGGCCCCCATGGCCGACAGTTCCGCGCGGCTGAACGACCCGAAGCCGTCCAGCGTTTCCACGCCGTAAAGCCCGCAAAGCCGCCGCTGCCCCGCCGCGCTGTCAAAGGCACTGGCGTGCAGGTCGGTCAGCGCCGCCCCGGCATCCGCCGCCAGATCGCCCAGGCCCGATCCGTCGCAGGCCAACAATTCGCGGGGCGCAAGGCGCGCCAGTTCGGGCGCAAGTCGCGGCAGCGGGCATTCCATCACCTGGAAGGCGCCGGTGGAGATATCCACCCAGGCCAGCGCGCAATCATCCCGCACCTGCGCCCATGCCGCCAGATAGTTGTGGCGCCGCGCCTCCAGCAGCGATTCCTCGGTCAGGGTGCCGGGCGTCACCAGCCGCACCACGTCGCGGGCGACGACCGATTTCGACCCACGCTTCCTGGCCTCGGCCGGATCCTCCATCTGCTCGGCGATGGCCACGCGAAAGCCCTTGCGGATCAGCGTCAGCAGATAGCCCTCGGCCGCATGGACCGGCACGCCGCACATCGGGATGGGTTCGCCCCCATGGGTGCCGCGCTTCGTCAGCGCGATGTCTAGGGCGCTTGCGGCGGCCACGGCGTCGTCGAAGAACATCTCGTAGAAATCGCCCATGCGATAGAACAGCAGGGCGCCGGGGTTCGCCTCGCGGATCGCCAGGTATTGCGCCATCATCGGCGTGGGCTGATCGGTCATGTCCTTCGTCATGGCGGCGTTTCTAGCCGCTTGCGGCGGGCTGCGAAATCCCTACATTCAAGGCCACCTCGGGGGGCCATGTGGCTGAGACGCGCAAGCGGACCCGTTGAACCTGATCCGGCTAACACCGGCGGAGGGAAGGTGACGCTGTCCTTTCTTTCGTGACCCATATGGAAAGGAGACAGCGATGAAACTGCCCCTGATGCTTGTTCTGCTGGCGGCGACCCCGGCCATGGCGCAGGACAAGCCCGTCCTGACCGTCTATGCGGGCGAATCCATCACCAGCGAATGGGGCCCCGGCCCCAGGATCGAGGAAGGGTTCGAGGCCTTCTGCAACTGCGACCTGCGCTTCGTCACCGGGGACGAGTTGTCCCGCGTGCTGATGGAGGGCGAACGGACCGAGGCCGACATCGTCTTCGGCCTGAACACCGACGTGACCGCCCGCGCCCGCGCATCCGGCCTTTTCGCGCCGCATGGGCAGGATACGTCCGGCTTGTCGCTGCCCGTCGAATGGACCGACGACATCTTCCTGCCCTATAACTGGGGCGAGACGGCCTTCGTCTATGACGAAACCCGGCTGCAGAACCCGCCCGCCAGTTTCGTCGAACTGCTGGAGGCGCCCGACGACCTGAAGATCGTGATCCAGGATCCGCGATCGTCGGTCAGCGGCCTGGCGCTGCTCTTGTGGGTGAAGTCGGTCTATGGCGACCAGGCGCCTGACGCCTGGGCCAAGCTTGCCCCCAAGGTGCTGACCGTGACCAAGGGCTGGTCGGAATCCTATGGGATGTTCACCGAGGGCGAGGCCGACATGGTCCTGTCCTACACCACCTCGCCCGCCTATCATATCGAGGCCGAGGGCGACGCCACCAAGAAGGCCGCGATCTTCCCCGAAGGCCATTACCTAATGGCCGAGGTCGCGGCACAGGTCCGCACCACCGACCAGCCGGAACTGGCGCAAGCCTTCATGGACTGGATCCTGACGCCCGAATTCCAGGCCACCATCCCGCTGGCCAACTGGTCGCTGCCCGCCAAGCTGCCGCAGGACGACTGGCCCCAGGTCATGCGCGACCTGCCCCGACCCGAAAAGACCCTGTTCTATTCCGAGACCGAGGCCGAGGCGCTGCGTCAGCCCGCGCTTGACGAATGGCTGCGGGCGTTCTCGGGCTGACGCGGGCCGAGGCCGGGGGCGCCATCGCCGCCGGCGGCCTGGCCCTGCTGATCCTGGGGACGCTGGCGGCGGTCGCCTGGGTTGCGCAGGGCCTGTCCGGGCTTGGCCCCTGGGACTGGCGCGCGGTCCGGTTCACGCTGTGGCAGGCCGCGCTGTCCGCCACGCTGTCGGCCCTGCTGGCGGTGCCCGTCGCCCGCGCCTTGGCCCGGCGGCGCTTTCCGGGTCGGGCGGCCCTAGTCACGCTGCTGGGTGCGCCCTTCATCCTGCCGGTGATCGTGGCGATCATGGGGCTGGTCGCGGTCTTTGGCCGCAACGGCGCGGTCAACGACGCCCTGCGCCTTGCGGGCCTGCCCGAGGTCAGCATCTATGGCTGGCAGGGCGTGATCCTGGCGCATGTGTTCTTCAACCTGCCCTTGTCGGTGCGGCTGATCCTGCAAGGCTGGCAGGCGATCCCCGCCGAACGCTTCCGGCTGGCCGCATCGCTGGGCTTTGGCCCCCGCGACGTGGCGCGGCATCTGGAACGGCCGATGCTGCGGGCGGTGCTGCCGGGCGTCTGGCTGGCGGTGTTCCTGGTCTGCCTGACCAGCTTCACCGTGGCCCTGGCCCTGGGCGGCGGCCCGCGCGCGACCACGGTGGAACTGGCGATCTATCAGGCCTTCCGCTTCGACTTCGACCTGGGCCGGGCGGCAAGCCTGGGGCTGATCCAGATCGGGCTTTGCTTGGCCGCGATGGCGCTGGCGCGCTGGATCGCCATCCCCGCCGCCTTCGGGGCCGGTCTGGATGCGGACCACATGCCCGCCGCGCCCGGCGGATGGCACCGGATCAGCGACGCGCTTGTGATCACGGGGGCGGCAGGCTTCCTGATCTGGCCTATGGCGGCTGTTACCTTGCGCGGGCTGCCGCAGATCCCCGACCTGCCGCCCGAGGTCTGGAAGGCGGCGGGGCGGTCGGTGGTCATGGCGCTGATCTCGGCCCTGCTGGCGCTGGCCTTGTCGCTGACCCTGGCCCTGTCGCTGGCGCGCGGACGGATGCGCTGGGTGGAAACGGCGGGGATGCTGCCGCTGATCGCCTCGCCCCTGGTGCTGGGAACGGGGCTGTTCATCCTGCTGCGCGGCTGGTTCCTGCCGCAGACGCTGGCGCTGCCGGTGACGGTGGCGATCAATGCGGTGATGGCCCTGCCCTTCGGATTGCGGGCGCTGATTCCCGCCGCGCGGACGCTGCATCGGGATTATGGGCGGCTGGCCGATTCGCTGGACCTGCACGGGCTTGCCCGGCTGCGCTATCTGATCCTGCCCCGGCTGGCCCGGCCGCTGGGCTTTGCAGGCGGCTTGGCGGCGGCGCTGGCGATGGGGGATCTGGGTGTGATCACATTGTTTGCCAGCGACCGGCCGACCCTGCCCCTGCAGCTGTTCCAGTTGATGAATTCCTATCGCATGGCCGATGCTTCGGCCTGCGCGGTGCTGCTGATGGCGATCAGCTTCGGCCTGTTCTGGATCTTCGACCGTGGGGGTCGCCTTGCTTGAATTCGACGGCATCCATGTCACGCGCGGCAGCTTCACCCTGTCCGCCGACCTGACCGTTTCCAAGGGCGCGCGGGTGGCGGTGATCGGCCCGTCCGGGTCGGGCAAGTCCACGCTGCTGTCGCTGGTCGGGGGGTTTCTGGCCCCGGATCGGGGGCGCATCCGACTGGGCGGGCAGGACATCACCGCCCTGCCGCCGGGCCGGCGGCCGGTGTCGATGCTGTTCCAGGACCAGAACCTGTTCCCGCACCTGACCGTCGCGCAGAACGTGGGCCTTGGCCTGCGCCCGGACCTGCGCCTGTCGGACCCGCAGCGCGCCCGCGTGACCCAGGTGCTGGCCGAGGTCGGCCTGGAAGAGATGGAAACCCGCCGCCCCGCCAACCTGTCGGGCGGCCAGCAAAGCCGCGTGGCCCTAGCGCGCGTCCTGCTGCGCGCGCGGCCCGTGCTGCTGCTGGACGAACCCTTCGCCGCGCTTGGACCCGCCTTGAAGGGGGACATGCTGGCCCTGCTGGCGCGGATCGCCGACCAGACCGATGCCACGGTGCTGATGGTCACGCATGATCCCGACGACGCCCGCAGCTTCGCGCCCCGGACGATCCTGGTCGATGGCGGCATGGCGCATCCGCCGGTGCCGACCGGACCGCTGCTGGACAATCCGCCGCCGGGGCTGCGCGCCTATCTGGGCTGAAGGTTGAAGACCCGTTCCGGCTGCACCAGGCCGCCCTGATAGCGGCCGATGCAGACCGGACCCGTGGCATCCGCGACCCAGACCAGATCGCCCCATTCCGCCGTGCCCGTCACCTGGCCGGGATTGCCGTTGCGGATGCGGACCGCGCCTTCGGGCGTGGCGCGCAGCATGGGCAGGTCGGCCAGGGCGACCTCCAGCGGCAGAAGCTGCGTATCCAGCCAGTCCTGCGCCGCGCGGTCGATCTTGTCGAAGGGCACGCCCTCGCTGGCATCGAAGGGCCCGGACCAGGTGCGGCGCAGATGCGCCACATGGCCTAGGCAGCCCAGCGCGCGGCCCAGGTCGCGGGCGATGGAACGGACATAGCCCCCCTTGCCGCAGACCATCTCCAGCCGGGCGGTGCCGGCATCGCAGTCCAGCAGGGTCAGGCTTTCGACCCACAGGGGACGAGCGGCCAAGTCCAGTTCCTCCCCCTCGCGCGCCAGGTCATAGGCACGTTCGCCATCGACCTTGACGGCGGAAAAGGCCGGGGGAACCTGCATGATGTCGCCGGTGAATGCGGGCAGCGCGGCCTGGATGGCGGCCCGGTCCGGGCGGATGTCCGAGGTCCGCACGACCTCGCCCGAGGCATCGTCGGTCGTCGTCTCGGCCCCCCAGTTGACCGTGAAGTCATAGCATTTCAGCGCGTCGGTGACGGTGGCGACGGTCTTCGTGGCCTCGCCCAGGGCCACGGCCAGCACGCCCGTCGCGTCGGGGTCCAACGTGCCCGCATGGCCCGCCTTCTTGGCATCCAGCGCCCAGCGCACCTTGGCGACGACGGCGGTCGAGGTGACGCCCGCGGGCTTGTCCACGATCAGCCATCCATTGACGTCGCGGCCCTTCTTGCGTGCCATCGGCAACCCCCTTGAAATCGAAGGCGGCGGCATAGCCAGCCGCCCGCGCAAGGTCAACCGGCGCTTTCGACCAGTCCGATGATCGGCCCCAGCGAACGCCCGAAATCCGCCCGGTTCATGCCCGGCGCGTAAAGCCGGCTGATCGAGCCGTCGAAATAAAGCGCGTCCCGCACCCCCAGCCCGTCCCGGAACAGCCGCCCGAATTCGTGGAAGGTGACCGCCCGGTCGGAAATCGCGAACCAGGCCGTCTGCCCGTCGGGCGAGACGCCGACGCCGTTCCTGACATAGCGGCTGTCGGAATCGACCAGGAAGCGCGGGTGCAGGTCGCCGTCGATCACCAGCATCGGCCCCGATTGCGTGGCAAGGCGGCATTCGGGCCGCGCCTGCGCAAAGGCGCGGCTTTCGATCACCTGGAAGGGACGCGCCCCGCCCGTGCAGAAGACGCCGTTCGGCAGCATTCCGAAATTGTCGCGGCTGGCCCCGGTCACGATGGGCTGCAGTTCCACCCCGTCGATGACCAGAATGCCGACGGGCCGGTAATCGGCGTGATACATGCCCGCGTTCATGGCAAAGGCCAGGCTTTCGCCCGGTCCCAGCGTGGCGCGGACATTGTTGAAGTTGCGCAGCGGCTGGCCGTTCGCATCGTCCTGCCACAACCGCAGCGCGGCTTCGCGGTCGGCCGAAACCTCGCAGACGACATAGCCCTGGCCGTCATGGCTCATGCGGCTGCACCCGTCGGCGGCAGCCGGGATGGCCATCGCCACCAGCATCCCCAGGGCCACGCCCAGGGGGCGCAGGTCAATCCTCATCGTCATCCGCGCCCTCGACATCGCGGCGGACGCGTTCGTCGGCGAACATGCGGCGGGTGTCGTCCAGGCGGTCGAAGGTCTCGTCCAGTTGGAAGCGCAGTTGCGGCGCGTATTTCAGCGTCATGGCCTTGGCGACCAGATGGCGTAGCTCGGCCGAGTTGCGGCGCAGGGCGGCCAGGGCCTCCTCGGCATCGTTGCCGCCCAGGGGCAGCACATAGGCGGTCGCCACCTTCAGGTCGGGCGAGGTGCGAACCTCGCCCACGGTGATCGAATGGCGGTTCAGGTCCGGGTCATGCACGTCGGCGCGCAGCAGCACGTCGGACAGGGTGCGGCGGATCAGTTCGCCCACGCGAAGCTGGCGCTGCGAGGGGCCGGAGCCATGGGAAAAGCGGTTCTGTGCCATGCGTCCCGATGTAGGGGGTCGCGAGGCGCGCCGCAACGGGATAAGAGGCGGGAAAACATCGGAGGCACCCATGAGCGACTTGCAGAACACCGACACCCCCGTCCTGCCGGGGATCGTGGTCACCGGCGCCTCGGGGCGGATGGGACAGATGCTGGTCCGGCTGATCGCCGAGAACCCCGAAGTGCGGCTGGTGGGCGCGCTGGAACGGGCGGGACACCCCTGGATCGGCCGCGACGTGGGGGAAGCCATGGGCGGCGCGGGCCTGGGCGTGACGGTCAGCGACGACGCGGTGGCGGTGATCGCGCAGGCGCAGGCGGTGATCGACTTCACCGCCCCTGCAGCAACGGTGGCATTCGCCGAACTGACCGCGCAGGCCCGCGCGGTCCATGTGATCGGCACCACGGGGCTGGAACAGGCGCATCTGGATTACCTCAAGGCCGCCGCCCGCCACGCGCCCATCATCCGCGCAGGCAACATGAGCCTGGGCGTGAACCTGCTGACGGGTCTGACCCGCAAGGTCGCCGCCGCCCTGGGCGAGGATTGGGACATCGAGGTGGTCGAGGCCCATCACCGCATGAAGGTCGATGCGCCCTCGGGCACTGCGCTGATGCTGGGCGAGGCCGCCGCCGAAGGGCGCGGCAGGACGCTTGCCGAACTGCGCACGCCCGCGCGCGAAGGCATCACCGGCGCGCGCGCGCCCGGCAGCATCGGCTTTGCCGCAATCCGGGGCGGCGACGTGGTGGGCGAACATGACGTGATCTTCGCGGGCGCGGGCGAACGGATCGTGCTGCGGCACCTGGCCACCGACCGGGCGATCTTCGCGCGCGGCGCCATCCGCGCGGCGATCTGGGGCCAGGACAAGGGGCCGGGCGAATACGACATGCAGGACGTGCTGGGGTTGAACTGACCGACAGTGGCGGCGCGAACCCTGGCCCTAGGGCTGGATCGTGCAGCATCCCGACAGCATCGACGGCTGTTCCCCATGCAGCACCAGCATGGCCGACAGCCCGAACAGCCGGTCCGACATGCCGTCCGAACAGATCTGCGGATGCGAGAACAGCGTCATGTCCTGCGCCACGACCACGCGCGACGGATCGCGGAAGACGCCGGTGTCCAGCACCGCCCGGACCGCGCGACGGTCGCCCCCCTGGTTTTCGGGGCTGCGCAGGACCAGATTGTCGCCTTCCACCTTGGCGTCCCAGAAGGGCTCGGTCCCCAGGCAGCGAAAGGCGGGCGGCAGTTGCCCCGGCTGCCAGACATCGACCCGATAGGACAGGTATCGCGCCGAGATCCAGCCGGTCCCTTCGCCCGTGTTGACCCGCGCCCAGCCGCGGCGTTCCTCGACCACCTCGATCCGGGTGGCATCGGGGGCCAGGGTGCCGATGATGGCGGCCCTGGCATTCGGCTCGGCCCGGATGTTCAGCACGTCGTCGGGCGCGACCCCCGACACGTCGAACAGGGTGGGCAGGATGTATTCCTGCGTGGCCGATGCGGGACCGGCAAGGGCAAGGATCAGGGCAAGGGCTGTGCGGAACATAGCAATCCTCCTGCATCCCAGTCTAGCGGCTTTGGCGCCACATGCCACCGCATCCGTCCACGGATGGTTCCCCCCGCGCCGCGAAGCCGCTAGAACGAAGCCATGACCATGCGCCTGACCGCAGACCAAGACCTGACCGCCGCCCTGGCGCGGATGCTGGCCGCCACGGCGCGGCCCGGCCAGACGATCCTGCTGGACGGGCCGGTGGGCGCCGGCAAGACCCATTTCGCCCGCGCCTTCATCCGCGCTCGCCAGGGCGATGCGGCCGAGGACGTGCCAAGCCCCACCTTCACGCTGGTCCAGACCTATGACGACCCGCTGGGGACGGAAATCTGGCACGCGGACCTGTATCGCCTGACCGATCCCTCGGAACTGGACGAACTTGGCCTGGAAGAGGCGCTGGCGGACGCCATCTGCCTGATCGAATGGCCCGACCGGCTGGACCGCCTGCCGGGCAGCGCGATCACGCTGGCGATTGCCCCCCATGCCGATCCCGATCTGCGCGACATCGCCCTGATCGCCCCCGATGGCCCCCGCATCGCCGCGCGCGCGGCTTTCGTGGCGGGGGCGGGTTGGGCGGATGCGCGGGTGCTGCCGCTGGCGGGCGATGCCTCGGCCCGGCGCTATTTCCGGCTGGTCGGGCCGCAGGGCAGCGCGGTGCTGATGGACGATCCCTCGGGCGCCTGCGCGCCCTTCGTGGCGATGACGGAGTGGCTGCGCGGCCACGGCCTTGGCGCGCCCGCGATCCTGGCGCAGGACCAGGCGGCGGGACTGCTGCTGGTCGAGGATCTGGGCGACGACCTTGTGGCCCGCGTGCTGGAGCGCGATCCCGCCATGGCGCCCGCGATCTATGACCGGATCACCGACCTGCTGGTGGACCTGCACCACCATCCGGTGCCCGGTTTCGTGGCCCCGCTGGACGGGCCGACCCTGGCCGAACAGGTCGGGCTGTTCGCCGAATGGTATCCGCAGGCGGCGGGTGCCAATGGCGGAGAGGAGATCGCCCCCCTGATCGCCCGCCTTCACGCCGATCTTGCCGCCGATGTGCCGCCGGTCCTGTCGCTGCGCGATTTCCATGCGGAAAACCTGATCTGGCGGGGCGATGCGCCCCTGGGCCTGATCGACTATCAGGACGCGGTGGCCTGCCATCCGGCCTATGACCTCGTGTCCGCGCTGCAGGACGCGCGCCGCGACGTGGACCCCGGGGTCGAGGCCGCCTGCATCGCGCGCTATCTGGCCGCCACCGCCATGGACGAGGCCCGCTTCCGCGCCGCCTATGCCCTGCTGGGGGCGCAGCGGAACCTGCGGATCCTGGGCATCTTCACCCGGCTGTGCATCCGCGACGGCAAGCCGCGATACCTGGATTTCATGCCCCGCGTCTGGGGATATGTCCGGCGCAACCTGGCCCATCCCGTGCTTGCGCCCTTGGCCGATGCCGTCGCCGCCCTGCCTGCGCCCGATGCCGCCGTCATCGAAAGGATCCGCGACCGATGCGCCCGCTGATGATCTTTGCCGCGGGGCTTGGCACGCGGATGCGCCCCTTGACCGACAGCCTGCCAAAGCCGCTGATCCCGGTCGCGGGCCGGACCCTGCTGGACCGCGCGCTTGACCTGGGCCGGGCTGCGGGCGCGGGGCCGGTCGTGGTGAACACGCATTACCTGGGCACCCAGATCGCCGACCACCTGGCCGGGCAGGACGTGGCGATCAGCGACGAACCGGGCACGATCCTGGATACCGGCGGCGGGCTGCGCCATGCGCTGCCGCTGCTGGGTGCGGGGCCGGTGATGACGCTGAACCCCGATGTCGTCTGGACGGGGCCGAACCCGCTGGCCGCGCTGGATGCCGCATGGCGCGACGACATGGACGCGCTGCTGATGCTGGTGCCGCTGGACCGCGCGGCGGCGCGGCAGGGGACGGGGGACTTCTCACGGGACGCGGAAGGCCGCATCGCCCGCCGGGGCGATTACGTCTATGGCGGGGCGCAGATCATCCGGCCCGATCGGTTGGCCGAGATCCCCGACCGGGTGTTTTCCCTCAACCGCCTGTGGGATCTGCTGATTGCCGAAGGGCGCGCCTTCGGCATCGTCCATGCAGGCGGCTGGTGCGACGTGGGCTATCCCGAAGCCATCCCCCTGGCGGAAAGGATGCTGCATGGCTGAACCCGTCCTCCGCGGCCTTTACGCCCTGCCGCCCGGCACCGACTTCGCCCGCGAGTTCGTGGAAGGCTTTCTGGACCGCATGGCGGGCCAGCCGCCCGAGGCCATGGCCCGCGTCACCATCTATGCCAATGCCTCGCGCACCCTGGCCGAGATGAAATGCGCCTTCGACAAGCGCGGCCCCCTGCTGCTGCCGCGCCTTTTGCCGGTCACGAACCTGGAAACGCCCACGATGCTGGGCCAGGCCGAGGCCGCGCCCCTGGTCCGGCGGCTGCAACTGGCCCGGCTGGTGGCCCGGCTTCTGGATGCGCGGCGCGATCTTGCGGCCGGTCATTCCATCGCCAGCCTGGCACGGTCGCTGGCCGGCTTGATGCAGGAAATGCAGTACGAGGGGCTGGGGCCTGACGCGCTGGAAGGCATCGACACCGGCGATCACGCGCGCCACTGGCAGAACGCCCTGGCCTTCCTGCGCATCGCCGCGCAGTTCCACCTGGAGGGTGCGCCGGTGGACCGGGCGGCGCGCCAAAGGCTTGCGGCGGAACTTATCGCCCAGGACTGGGCGCAGGGGATCAACCTGCCCCCGGGCCCGGTGATCGTCGCCGGATCGACCGGATCGCACGGCGCCACGCGCCTGTTCATGGAGGCCGTGGCAAGGCTGCCCGAAGGCGCGGTGGTGCTGCCCGGCTTCGATTTCGAACAGCCGCAATCGGTCTGGGACAGCCTGGACCAGGGGACCGAGGATCACCCCCAGTCCCGCTTCGCGCCCCTGATCCGCAGCCTGGGCCGCCCGGCGCGATGGACCGGCACGACCCCGCCGGTGCCGCAGCGCAACCGCCTGATCTCGCTGGCGCTGCGGCCCGCGCCCGTGACCGACCAGTGGATCGCCGAAGGCCCGCGCCTGCCCGACCTGATGGCGCCCACCGAAGGCCTGACCCTGATCGAGGCCGACCAGCCGGGGGCCGAGGCCGAGGTGATCGCCCTGATCCTGCGCGACGCGGCCGAACGCCACGAGGCGGCCACCCTGATCGCGGCGGACGGCAACCTGATCCGGCGCGTGAACGCCGCCCTGGACCGCTGGCACCTGCGGCCCGACGAAAGCGCGGGCCAGCCCCTGACGCTGACCGCGCCCGGCCTGTTCCTGCGTCAGGTCGCGGCGCTGTTCGGCCAGCCCCTGACCATCGACCGGCTGCTGGTGCTGCTGAAGCATCCGATGACGATCACCGCATCCCCCAGGGTCGGCGTGAACGAGGCGCGGCTTCTGGCGCGGCAACTGGAACTGGAACTGCGCCACAACGGCCCGGCCTTTCCCGACGGCAAATGCCTGCGCGACTGGGCCAGCCGGGGCGACGGGCTGCGCAAGGTCTGGGCCGAATGGCTGGCCGATCTGCTGGACCGCATCACGCCCCTGGCCCGCGACCGCGCGCCCCGCCCCCTGCCTGACCGCCTGCGCGACCTGCTGTCGCTGGCCGATGCGCTGGCTGCGGGCCCGGACGGGAATGCGGCGGCGTCCCGGCTGTGGACCGACCGGGGGGGTCCGCTTCTGCGGGCGACCATCGACCATCTGGCCGAACATGCGGGCCACGGCCCAAGCCTGAGCGCCATTGAATTCTGCGCCCTGCTGCTGGACGAGATGGGCCAGCAATCCGTGCGCGTCGAAGGCGACGCCCATTACCTGCATATCCGCGGCCCGCGCGAGGCGCGGATCGTGGGCGACGGCCTGGTGATCCTGTCCGGCCTGAACGAGGGCGGCTGGCCGCAGGCGCTGAAGCCCGATCCCTGGCTGTCGCGGCAGATGCGGTCGGCGGCGGGCCTGCCCCTGCCGGAAACCCTGATCGGTCTGGCGGCCCACGACTTCCAGCAGGTGATGGGCCTGCCCCAGGTGATCCTGACCCGCGCCCGCCGCGATGCCGAGGCGGAGACCATCCCCTCGCGCTGGCTGAACCGGCTGACGAACCTGATGGGCGGCCTGCCCGAACGGCGCGGCCCGCAGGCCCTGGCGGCGATGCGCGCGCGGGGCGACCTGTGGCTGGCGCGCGCCCGCGCCGTGTCCCATCCCGCGGGCGCGGTCAGGCCGGCGCCCCGCCCCTCGCCCGTGCCGCCCGCGCTGCCGTTCCGGGAACTGCCGGTCACGGACGTGTCGCTGCTGATCCGCGATCCTTATGCCGTCTATGCCAAGCGCATCCTTGGCCTGCGCCCGCTGCCGCCCTTGCGCCCCGAACCGGACGCGTCCCTGCGCGGCCAGACGCTCCATTCCATCGTCCAGGCCCTGCTTGAGGCGAAGCCCGCGCCCGATACCCCGCATGCCGTCCTGAAGGCCCAGTTCCTGCGCCTGACGGAAACCGTGCTGGAACGCGACGTGCCCTGGCCCGCCGCCCGCGCCTTCTGGGCCGCGCGCATGGAACGCATCGCCGACCGGATCGTCGCGGACGAGTTGGACCGGCTGTCCCAGGGGCGCCCGGTGGTGGTGGAAAAGCGCGGCCGGGTGACGCTGTCGGGGATGGATTTCACCCTGACCGCCCGGCCCGACCGGATCGACCTTCTGCATGACGGGCGGGTGGTGATCTATGACTACAAGTCCGGCAAGCCGCCCACGGACAAGCAGATCGCGGCCTTCGACAAGCAGCTGATCCTGGAGGCCGCGATGGCCCGGCGGGGCGGCTTCGATTCGCTTGGCCCGGTGGATGTGGCGGGCATCAGCTATATCCAGCTTGGCGGCGAGGGAGAGACCCATCCCCGCGACTATTCCCCCCAGCTTGAAGCCGAGAACTGGGACGGCTTCCTGCGCCTGGTCGCGGCCTATCTGGCGGGGGGGATCGGATTTGCCTCCATGCGGGCGCCCGAACAGACCAGCTATGCGGGCGATTACGATCATCTGGCGCGATACGGCGAATGGTCGCTGGCCGACGCGCCGCATCTGACGAAGGTGGGCGATGGGCATGGATGAAGCCTCTCTCAACCAGATCGCGGCGGCCGATCCCGCCCGCTCCACCTGGCTGACGGCCAATGCCGGATCGGGCAAGACGCGCGTGCTGACCGACCGGGTGGCGCGCCTGCTGCTGGCGGGAACCGCGCCCGAACGCATCCTGTGCCTGACCTATACCAAGGCCGCCGCGACCGAGATGCAGAACCGCCTTCTGCGCCGCCTGGGCCAATGGGCCATGCTGCCCGAACCCGACCTGCGGCGCGAACTGGCCGAACTGGGCGAGGACGAGACCTCCGGGCCGGGGCCGGATCTTGCCCAGGCGCGGCGCCTGTTCGCCCGCGCCATCGAGACGCCGGGCGGGCTGAAGGTCCAGACCATCCACAGCTTCTGCGCCTCGCTTCTGCGCCGCTTTCCGCTGGAGGCGGGCGTGCCGATGGGGTTCATGGAACTGGACGACCGGTCCGCCCGGGCGCTGCGCGCCGATATCGTCGAAGGAATGGCGGCCGAAGGCGCGCCCTCGATCCGCGACCTGACCGCCCTGGTCACGGGCGACAACCTGGACGCCTTCCTGGCCGGCCTGTCCGAGGCGGATTTCCCGCGCGAACCCCAGGCCGCGCCGATCTGGCGGTCGATGGGCCTGCCGCCCGACCTGGACCAGGCCACCTTGCTGTCGCGCACCTTCCTGGGCGACGAGGGCGATCTGGTGACGGCCCTGGTGCCGATCCTGCGGGGCGGCGGGGCGACGGATGCCAAACTGGCCGAACAGCTTGCCCGCTGCAACTGGCGCAGCCCCGGCCTGCCCGATCTGCATCTTCTGTGCAAATGCCTTCTGTTCGGCGCGACCGCGCGCGTGCCCTTCGGCCCCAAGATCGGATCGATTCCCACCAAGGCGCTGCGCGAAGGCCCCTGCGCGGCCTTCATGGCCGATCTCGAGGCGCTGATGAACCGCGTGGCCGATGCCCGGTCCCTGTCCATGGGCCTGGCCTTGGCGGAAAAGACGCTGGCCCTGCACCGCTTCGCGCATGATTTCACGCGCCGCCTTGCCATCGAGAAGGCCACCCATGGCTGGCTGGATTTCGACGACCTGATCCGCCGCACCGCCGACCTGCTGGACGAATCCAGCATGGCGCAATGGGTCCTGTACCGGCTGGACGGCGGCATCGACCACATCCTGGTCGATGAGGCGCAGGACACCAGCCCCGAACAATGGCGCGTGATCCGGCGGCTGACGGATGAATTCACCAGCGGCCAGGGGGCGCATGACCGGCCCCGCACGCTGTTCGTGGTGGGCGATCCCAAGCAGTCGATCTATTCCTTCCAGGGGGCCGACATCGCCGTCTTCGAATCCGTGCGCGACAGCTTCCGCCAGGATTTCGAGGCCGTGCGCCAGCCCATGCAGCAGCGCGGGCTGGCCCATTCCTTCCGGTCCTCGCCCGCGATCCTGTCTCTGGTCGATACGGTGTTCCAGGGCGACGCGGCCCAGGGCCTGGGCGATCCGCCCCGCCACATCGCCTTTCGCGCGGCGATGCCCGGCCGCGTCGATGTCTGGCCGCCCCTGCCCGAACCCGAAAAGCCCGACCACGGCGACTGGACCACGCCGGTCGATGCCCCGGCGGAAAACGCGGCAGACACCCAACTGGCCCGCGCCGTGGCGCGCGAGGTCAAGGCGATCATCGGCACGCCCATCACCGATGCCAGGACGGGCCAGGTCCGCGCCATCGGGCCGGGCGACATCCAGATCCTCGTCCAGCGGCGGGCGGGGCTGTTCGACGACCTGATCCGGGAACTGAAGGCGGCGGGCCTGCCCGTGGCGGGGGCCGACCGGCTGAAGCTGGCCGCCGAACTGGCGGTGCGCGACATCACCGCGACGCTGTCGGTCGCCTCGACCCCCGAAGACGACCTGTGCCTGGCGGCGGTGCTGAAATCGCCCCTGTTCGGGCTGTCCGAGGATGATCTTTACCGCCTCGCCGCGGGCCGGGGGCGAGAGCATCTTTGGCAAAGGCTGCGGAATTCGCGGCACCGCGAAGCCTATGAAGTTCTGAACGACCTGCTGACCCAGGCCGACGTGCTGCGCCCCTATGACCTGATCTCGCGGCTGCTGGTCCGGCATGGCGGGCGCGCCGCCCTGCTGGCCCGGTTGGGGCCGGAAGCCGAGGACGGCATCGACGAGCTTCTGTCCCAGGCGCTTGCCTATGACAGCGTGGAAACGCCGTCGCTGACGGGCTTCCTGGTCTGGCTGGGCAGCGATGACGTGCAGATCAAGCGGCAGATGCCGGGCGGCGCGAACGGGCTGATCCGGGTGATGACCGTGCATGGATCCAAGGGCCTGGAAAGCCCGGTGGTGATCCTGCCCGAAACGCGCAAGCGCAGGCCGGGCCGGGGCCAGCCCCTGATCCGGCTGGGAGACATTCCCGCCTGGCGCGGCCTGTCCGTGGACCGTCCCGACCCCGTGGCCCTGGCCGTGGCCGATCTTGAGCAGCGGCAGGAAGAAGAACGGCGGCGCCTGCTTTATGTGGCGATGACGCGGGCGGAAAGCTGGCTGATCGTGGCGGCGGCGGGCGATTGCGGATCGGGGCTGGAGTCCTGGCACTCGATGATCTCGGTCGGCGTCGAACGCTGCACCCTGGACCGCTGCACGATCGAGATCGACGGGATCGGCAGCGCGCAACGGCTGTCCTTCGGCACCTGGCCCGAGGGGCCGGTCGCGTCCGAGGTGACGCTGGCCTCGACCGCGCAGGCCCCCGAATGGGCGGCCCGCCGCGCGCCCCCGGCCCCGCCGCGCCCATTGGCGATCGCCGCCACCGCCCTGGGCGGGGCCAAGGTGATCGGCGCGCCCGCGCCCGGCGCCGACCCCGATGCCGCCATGCTGCGCGGCACGCGGCTGCACCTTCTGCTGGAACATCTGCCCCACCATCCCGCTGCCGACTGGCCGCGTGTTGCGCGCGCCCTGCTGGCCGGGGCCGAGGGGGGCCTGCCCGACGCGGCCGAACTGGCGGACCTGCTGGCCGAGGCCGCGGGCGTCATCACCGCCCCCGACCTGGCCGAGATCATGACCCCCGACCCTGCCGCGCAGGTCTTGTCCGAAGTGGAACTGACCGCGCCCCTGCCGGGCATCGGCACCGTCCACGGCAGCATCGACCGGCTGATCGTGACCGATGCGCGGATCCTGGCCGTGGACTACAAGTCGAACGCGGTCGTCCCCAATCGCCCCGAGGACACGCCCGAAGGCATTTTGCGGCAAATGGGGGCCTATCGCGCGGCGCTGCGGATGATCTGGCCGGACCGCCCTGTCGAGCTGGCGATCCTGTGGACCGCCACGCGCAGCCTGATGGCGATCCCCGATCCAGTGCTGGACCGGACGATGGCCGCGCTTGACCCGGCCCTTGACCGGGGGGCCATGGCTTCATAGCTGTTGGGTGACTGTTTTCGCCGCATCCCGTCGGCGCCATCCCTGAAGGAGCGTTTCCCATGGCCACCCAGCCCGTCACCGACAGCCAGTTCGACGCCGAAGTCCGGCAGTCCGATACCCCCGTGATCGTGGATTTCTGGGCGGAATGGTGCGGACCCTGCAAGCAGATCGGCCCCGCGCTGGAGGAATTGTCCGAAGAATATGCGGGCAAGGTCAAGATCGTGAAGGTCAACATCGACGAGAACCAGGAACAGGCCGCAGCCCTTGGCGTGCGCGGCATTCCGGCCCTGTTCATGTTCAAGGGCGGCGAGGTCGTGTCGAACCGCATGGGCGCCGCCCCCAAGGCCGCGCTGAAAAGCTGGATCGACGAATCGATCTGATCGCGTCCCGACAGCCAAGGGGCGGCGGCCTGCGGGCCGGCCGCCCTTTTTCATGGCTTGAAGCGGTCGCAGGCAGGGCAATGGGGCCATGGGTTGCAAGGCGGTGGCCCTGCCCATATCTGCAAGCCGAAATGGAAGGAACTTCTTATGGCGGATGACAGGTTTCCCGGCTGGCACGGCACCACGATCCTGGCGGTGCGGCGCGGCGGCAAGGTGGTGGTCGCGGGCGACGGTCAGGTCAGCGTCGGACAGACGGTGATGAAGGGCACGGCCCGCAAGGTGCGTCGCCTGTCGCCGGGCGGGCGCGACGTGGTGGTGGGCTTTGCCGGATCGACCGCCGATGCCTTTACCCTGCTGGAACGGCTGGAAAAGAAGCTGGAAGCCGCGCCGGGCCAACTGCAGCGCGCCTGCGTCGATCTGGCCAAGGACTGGCGCATGGACAAGTACCTGCGCAACCTGGAAGCCATGCTGATCGTCACCGACGGGCAGGGCCTGTATGTCGTGACGGGCGCGGGCGACGTGCTGGAACCCGAACATGACGTGGCCGCCATCGGATCGGGCGGAAATTTCGCCCTGGCCGCCGCGCGGGGGCTTATGGAAACGGATCTGGATGCGGAAGACGTGGCGCGCCGGGCCATGGCGATCGCCGCGGACATCTGCGTCTATACCAACGGCAAGCTGACGGTCGAGACCCTGGCGGGCTAGGCTGCGGCAGAACGGCAAAAGACCGCGCCGAAGCGCGGTCTTGGCCCTGCGGGCTGGCGTGGGCCGTTCAGGCGGATGTCACAACCGCACAGTCGCCACGTTGTCCTTGTAGCTTTCCTTGGGATCGCTGATGCCAAGCGCCACCATGGCGCCCGCGACGATGCTTGACGCATCCAGCCAGATCTCGGCCTTTTGCGGATCGAAGCGCAGCAGGACCAGCTTGGGGTCGTCCTTGCCTTCCTCGTACCAGGCGGCGACATGGCTGTTCCACAGCCGGTCCACCACCGCCCGGTCGGTATCCTCGGTCAGCGACCCTTCGATCGAGGCCCAGAGATCGTGGCCCTTGGACACGAAATGCGCCGCTGCGTCCTGCGCGCCACCCGCCAGCTTTTCCACCAGGGCATTGTCGCGCGACGTGAAGAACCACAGCGGCCCGTTGTCCCCTTCCTCGATCTGCGAGGTCATGGGCCGGGTATGGCCATGTTCGCCGCCGACCAGGCCCAGCATCACGGTCATGTCAGAGCGAAGGGCCTTCCACAGGCGGGCTTTCAGTTCGTCAGGCGTAGGCATGTCTTGTCCTCCGGTGTTCGGGTGCCGGGGGCAACGTGGCGCTCCGCCGATTGTTCCCCGGGACTAATGGCGCCTAGGGTTCCTCGTGACGCATCAGAAGACAGTCGCCCGTCCGGCCGGCCAGGGCCGCGATGGGGCGAAACCCGGCCTTCCAATAGGCCCGGATCGCCCGCAGGTTCGTCTCGTCCGGGTCTATGATGATGGTGTCATGCCCTTCCGACCGCAGCAGCGCCACGAAGGCCCGCAAGACACGCGACCCCAGGCCCCGCGACAGAAGATCGGGCGGTCCGATGGACAGATCGACGCCCACCGCATCGTCGGGCAGGTCCATCACCCAGGGCGCATCGGACAGCCAGGGCTCCACCCGCGCGTCAGCGATCCGCCAGACCTGGATATAGCCGGTGGGCTGCCCGTCCAGACGGAACAGGAAGGCCCGGGTGCTGTCGCGCCCTTCGACGATGTCGCGAAGATAGCCAAGTTCGGTCTCGACATCGCTGCTCCACCACTCGCGCCAATGGGGCTGGTCCATCCAGCCCGCGATCAGGGGAAGATCCGCGGCGGTGACGGGGCTGAAGGACAGGGCGGGCGGGGTCGTCGGCGTCATGACCGCCATCATGCCGACGGGCGGACCCGCCGATCAAGCACAGTCTGTCGGCGGCATCCCTTCAAATTGCGTGTCCAAGCCTATATCTGCCGCTTCAAACCGAAAGGCAGACCCATGACCGACCTGACCCCGCGCGAAATCGTGTCCGAGCTGGACCGCTTCATCATCGGCCAGAAGGACGCCAAGCGCGCCGTGGCGGTGGCGCTGCGCAACCGCTGGCGCCGCAAGCAACTGGGCGACGACCTGCGCGACGAGGTGTATCCCAAGAACATCCTGATGATCGGGCCGACCGGCGTCGGCAAGACCGAGATCAGCCGCCGCCTGGCCAAGCTTGCCAACGCCCCCTTCATCAAGGTCGAGGCGACCAAGTTCACCGAGGTGGGCTATGTCGGCCGCGACGTGGAACAGATCATCCGCGACCTGACCGATGCGGCGATGATCGACACCCGCGAACGCATGCGCGAGGCGGTCAAGGCCCGCGCCCACAAGTCGGCCGAGGACCGCGTGATCGAGGCTTTGGCCGGCAAGGACGCCCGCGACGGCACCCGCCAGATGTTCCGCGACAAGCTGAAGCGGGGCGAGCTGGACGACACCGTGATCGAGCTTGAGGTGCAGGACCATTCAAATCCGCTGGGCGCGATGGAGATTCCGGGCCAGCCGGGCGCCAGCCTGGGCGGGATGATGGACCTGTCGGGGCTGATGAAGGCCTTCGGCGGGCGTCGCGTGCGGCGCAAGCTGACGGTCGCCGAAAGCTATGACCTGCTGATCGCGGAAGAAGCCGACAAGCTGCTGGAGGACGATGCCGTCAAGGCCGCCGCCCTGGACGCGGTGCAGCAGAACGGCATCGTCTTCATCGACGAGATCGACAAGGTCTGCGCCCGCGCCGATGCACGCGGCGGCGATGTCAGCCGCGAGGGCGTGCAGCGCGACCTGCTGCCCCTGATCGAGGGCACGACGGTTTCCACCAAATACGGCCCGGTGAAGACCGATCACATCCTGTTCATCGCCTCGGGCGCCTTCCATGTCGCCAAGCCCAGCGATCTGTTGCCGGAACTGCAGGGCCGCCTGCCGATCCGGGTGGAACTGCGCGCCCTGACCGAGGAGGACTTCATCCGCATCCTGACCGAGACCGATAATGCCCTGACGCGCCAATACACCGCCCTGATGGCGACCGAGGGCGTGACCGTGGGCTTTGCCGACGACGGGATCGCCGCCCTGGCCCGCATCGCGGCCGAGGTGAATGCATCGGTCGAAAACATCGGCGCCCGCCGCCTTTACACTGTGATCGAGCGGGTCTTCGAGGAACTGTCCTTCAGCGCCCCCGACAAGGGCGGCGAGACGGTCGAGGTCGATGCGGCCTATGTCGAACGCCATCTGGGCGATCTGGCGCGGTCCACCGATCTGTCGCGTTACGTCCTGTAAGGAACCGCCCGGCGCGGTTGGGGGTTGGCACCGAAAGGGGGACTGGCATGGGTTACGTTTTCGGAATCATCATCTTCGTGCTGGATGTCTGGGCCATCGCGTCCGTCATCAACACGAATGTCAGCATGGGCACCAAGATCCTGTGGATCGCCCTGATCGCGATTCTGCCCGTGGTCGGGTTGATCCTGTGGTACTTCATGGGCCCGAAGGCGAATTACGGCGGTCCCGCCTGATGCCGGGACTGGCCTGGCGCCGGTTTCTCTGACAGGTTCGCCGCAACCGTTTCCCTGAAGGTGACGCTTGCGGCGTTTTCTTTTGTGTCTTGTACTGATCCTTGCTGCCTGCGCCCCGCGCGGCACCCTTGTCATGGCGCCCGAAGGATACCGGCCCCCCATCCTGGAAACCGTCTGGATCGCATCCCAGCGCACCCCTGACGGGCAGCATGTGCCGCAGCCGTGGTTCTCGCGCATCGACGTTTCGGTTCCCCCCGAACGGGCCGCCGGAGATCTGGCCTATCCCCGGCCCGACGGCGACCCCGCCGCGCAGTTTCTGGTCAGCGGCGGCGGGCGCCTGGCAGGCGCCGACGCCTTTCGCCGCGCCATCGAAGCCGACCTGGCCGGCCGCGCGCCCGACGACCGGGACATCATCCTGTTCGTGCATGGATACAACTACAGCTTCGCCGAAGGCGTCTATCGCACCGCGCAACTGGCCCATGACCTGCGCCTGCCGGGGGTCCACGCGCATTTCTCCTGGCCCTCGCGGATGAAGCCCTATGCCTATTCGGGCGATCGGGATGGCGCGCTTTATTCGCGCGACGGATTGGTGCAGACGATCGACCTGCTGGCCCGGACGCGCGGCCGCGGCAAGATCGTGCTGATGGCCCATTCGATGGGCAGCCAGTTGCTGATGGAAGGGTTGCGCCAGATGGCCCTGTCGGGACGGCGCGACCTGATCGACCGGGTGGACGGCGTGGTCCTGATCTCGCCGGACCTGGATCTGCGGCTGTTCCGGTCGCAGGTCCGCGCCATCGGGCCGCTGCCCTGGCCTTTCGTGATCCTCACCTCGCCCCGCGACCGGGCGCTGCAACTGGCGGCGCTGATCTCGGACGAGCCGGTCCGGCTGGGCAACATCCCCGACGCGCGCCCGGTGGCGGATCTGGACGTGATCGTGGTGGATACCGGCGCGTTCGACACAGGCATCGGCCATTTCAACCTGGCCGATTCACCCACCTTGCAGCAGATCCTGCGGCGTGCAGGGGATCTGGACAACATCCTGCCCCAGGAAGGCGGCGTCGCGCCGGGCCTGATCGGCGGGGCGGTCAGCCGGGTGGAACAGGCGGTCCAGGTGGTGCTGTCGCCGGCCTTCTAGGGGCGATGCGGCGCCCTCTAACCCCTGCGGCGCAGATAGACGTAATAGGCCCCCTCGCCCCCGTGTCGGTAATGCGCCGCCGTGACCTGCTGGACCACGCCCGACAAGGGCGGCATGTGCAGCCAGTGCGGCACCTGATGGCGCAGCGCGCCGGACCGCGTGGGCAGGGGACCGTGATCGCCCTTGCCCTTGCCGGTGATCACCAGCACCAGGCGCCGTCCCTGGGCGTGGCAGGACAGGATAAAGCCGATCAGTTCGGGATGCGCGGCCGCCAGCGTCAGTCCATGCAGATCCAGCCGCGCCTCGGGCACCAGCTTGCCCTGGGCCATGCGGCGGTGGGTCTTGGGGTCCATGCGCAGGGGTTGCTGGGACAGGCGCTGCGCGGGGGTGGGGGAATGGGAAACGGAAAGGGGCCGCGACGGGACCATCTGGCCGATCTGGAATTCCGGCACGGCCGCCCGCAGCGGGACGGGCTTGGGCGCCGGACGCATTTCGGGATCGGCGGCCTTGGGCCGTTCGGGGTGCAGGGGCACGGCGCTGCGGGCGACGCGCGCCCACAAATCCTTGTCTTCAGGGGTCAGACCCCGGCGACGGGCCATCAGCCGGTCGCGACCAGCTGCCAGTTCGGATCGTCCTGCCCCATGCGCCGGGCAAAGGTCCAGGTGTCGCGCTGCTTGCGCGGGGCCTTGGGATCGCCTTCGACCACGTTGCCCGCCGCATCGCGGGTGGCCGCGATCAGTTCGCCCACGAAGCGGACCGTCACCATGCCCATGCCTGTGGCCGGATCGTATTCCGCCCCCGCCAGCGCGGTTTCGCGCGTGCCGATATACTGCGCCGTGACCGTATGGCCATGGGCGGCGCGGGCGTCGATCACCGACTGGAACGCCTCGGCCACCGGCTCGGACAGGAAGGGCCGCACATCGGACAGGTCGCCGCGCTCAAAGGCCATCAGGATCATCTCATAGGCCGATTTCGAACCGTTGAGGAAATCCATCACGCCGAAGGACGGCTCGACCGCCTTCATCGCGGCCAGGGCATGGGCGGTCGGGCTGCCGGCCTCGGCATGGTCCAGGATGTCGTGATCGGCCTCCTCGGCCGTGCCCTCGATCACGTCGAAGCGCGGACGGGGGGTGCTGGGAGCCTCGACCTGCGGAGGTTCGTAGCCGTCGCGCGTCCCAAGGACATTGCGCAGCCGCAGGATCAGGAAAATCGCGATCCCGGCCAGGACAAGCAACTGCAACAGCGGGTTGTTCATGCGATTTGGCCTCTTATCCGACTTGGCTGGTATCTGCGATCTGGGCCATTATGTAGGGATTGGACCGGGGCAAGTCCAGTTATCCCCTGGTCCGCAAGGAGGGATTCCCCATGCGGCTGTTGTGGCTGTTCATCGTGCTGCCGATTGTTGAGATCGCGCTGTTCATCCAGGTCGGCGGGCTGATCGGGGTCTGGGCCACGCTGGGGCTGGTGGTCCTGGCCGCGGTCTCGGGCGTGGCGGTGATCCGTTCGCAGGGGACGCAGGCCTGGATGCAGGCGCAGCGCAGCCTGGCCGAATTGCGCGATCCGTCCCGGCCGCTGGCCCATGGCATGATGCAGATCCTGGCGGGCGCGCTGCTGATCGTGCCCGGCTTCCTGACCGACATCGTCGCCCTGCTGCTGCTGATCCCGCCGGTGCGCGACCTGATCATGCGGCGCGCCGTGCGCCGGATGGGGGTCAGGACCGTGCAGATGAACACTCCCCGGCGCGAAACCTATCGCCCGCCCTATGCCGACGGGGTGATCGACGCGGATTACGTGGTCGAGGACGTGCCCCCCGCGCGCAATGCCCGCCCGCCCCTGGACCTGCCAGAGGATCTGGGGGACGACCCCGCCCGGCGCGGCCATTCCGGCTGGACACGCCATTGAGGCACCGCCCCGCGCCTGCTAGAACCGGCGAAACGATGATCCGACAAGGGAAAACCCATGGCCGACGAAACCACCCCCAACGGCACGGCGCCCGCAGCCCCGCAGGTGCGGATGCAAATCCTGGCGCAGTATATCCGCGACCTGTCCTTTGAAAATGCCGTCGCCACCAAGGGCGCCCCGCAGGGCGAGGTGCAGCCCGAGATCACCGTCCAGGTCAGCCTGGATGCCCGCAAGCGCGCGGGCGATCATCAATACGAGGTGATTTCAAAATTTCGTGTCACCTCGACCAACAAGGCCGACAATTCGACCCTGTTTCTGGCAGAACTGGATTACGGCGGGGTCTTCATGATCGAAGGCGTTCCAGAGGAACAGTTGCACGCCTTCCTGATGATCGAATGCCCGCGGATGCTGTTTCCCTTCGTGCGGCGCATCATCGCTGACGTGACGCGCGACGGGGGCTTCCCGCCCTTCAACATGGATCCGGTGGATTTCGTGGCGCTGTATCGCCAGGAACTGGCGCGGCGCGCGCAGGTCCAGCAGGCGGGCGCACCCGCGGATCAGCGGCTGTCCTGAAACATCATGGCCGCCCGACAGCGCCGCGCCTGGCAGCGGATGCTGTCGGGCCGGCGTCTGGATCTGCTGGATCCGACGCCGCTGGACATCGAGATCACCGATATCGCCCATGGACTGGCCTTCGTGGCCCGGTGGAACGGCCAGACCCAGGGGGATTGGCCCTATTCCGTGGCCGAGCATTCCTTGCTGGTGGAAGATATCCTGACCCGCCTTTATCCCGGCATCGAAATCCGCTGGCGGCTGGCCGCGCTTTTGCACGATGCGCCGGAATATGTGATTGGTGACATGATTTCGCCCGTCAAGGCGGCGCTTGGATCCGAATATGGCCGCATGGATGAACGCCTGACCGCCGCGATCCATCTTCGTTTCGGGCTACCTGCTGTTTTACCGGCGGCGATCAAGTCGAAAATCAAGGTCGCGGACCGGATTTCAGCCCGGCTGGAAGCCGTTCAAATCGCGGGATTTACGGAATCCGAGGCAAGGCGCCTGTTTCCCATGCAAAACAACGCCATTTTGTCTGTATTGCATATTGAATTGCGGCCGCCTGCCCAGGTACGCGCGGCCTTTCTGGACCGTTTCCAGATGCTGATGCGTTCCCCGGACGGTACGGCCTGACAAAAGGCCGCCCCGGGGGACGGCCTTTCCGTAAAAACGCGGTCAGATCAGCAGGTCGTCCAACTGCTTGCCGCCTTCCAGGTTTTCCTGCACCCAGCGAGGCTTGCGGCCCCGTCCGGTCCAGGTCATCGTCGGATCTTCGGGATTTGCGTATTTCGGGGGGACGGAACCCGACTTGCGCGGCTTGGCACCGGTCAGGTCGGTCAGGTTGAAACCATGTTCACGCGCCGCTTCCTCGATCGCAGCCAAGGCCTCGCGCCGTTTCCGGTCTTCATAGGAATTAATCGCCCGGTCCAATTTTGCCCGAAGATCACGCAGTTCTTTGAGCGTCATCTTGTCGAGATCGAAGTTCATTTCTTTTGTATCCACATTGAATTGCTAATTAGCAATTTGATACAAGACGATCCCAATTACAAGATAGCTCGAATATGTTAACGCGGTCCTCTTTTGGCGAGAATTCGCTGAAGTGTCCGGCGATGCATATGCAGCCGTCGCGCGGTTTCACTGACATTGCGGTCGCATTGTTCATAAACGCGCTGAATATGTTCCCATCTCACGCGGTCTGCGGACATCGGATTGTCGGACGGCGGGGGAAGGGATTCCCGGCTGGACAGTAACGCAGACGTTACGTCATTTGCATCTGCGGGCTTTGCCAGATAATCGGTCGCGCCCATCTTCACGGCGGCGACGGCGGTGGCGATGGCGCCATAGCCGGTCAGCACGATGATGCGGGCATCGTCCCGAAGCTCGCGCAGCGCCTCGACCACATCAAGGCCGTTGCCGTCCTCCAGCCGCAGATCGACCACGGCATAGGCGGGCGGCGCCTCTCGGATCATGGTCAGGGCATCGGCCACGCTGATGGCGGTGCGGGCGGCAAAGCCGCGCTTTTCCATGGCGCGGGCCAGCCGGGTCACGAAGATCTCGTCGTCATCGACCAGCAGCAGCGACGGATCGGGTCCGGGATTCATCCGGGAAAGGGTATCGTCTTCCATGACGCGCGTATCCCACCTTGGGTAAACAGCAACACTGCCGCAAGGATGGAACGGGGGCAATCACTTCTCAGCCAAGGGCATCCACGAAACATCCGACCCGTTCGGCCATCACCTCGGGCGGAGTGTCGCGTCCGAAGAAGGCCACCGTCCGGTTGCCGGGCATGACCAGATAGGTGTTGGTCATGTGATCGACCAGATAGTATTCCTGATCTTCCTCGTCATTGGCCTTGTAATAGTTTCGCCAGCCCTTGTTGACGGCGGCGATCTCCTCCTCGGATCCGGTCAGGCCCACCATGTCGTCGGAAAACAGGCTGGTGAAGTCGGCCACCACCTCGGGCGTGTCGCGCTTGGGATCGACGGTGACGAAGACCGTCTGCACGTCCTTGCCCTGTTCCTGCAACAGGGTCGCGGCCTCGGCGTTGCGGGCGCTGTCCATGGGGCAGACATCCGGGCAGAAGGTATAGCCGAAATAAAGCAGGGAGGGCTTGTCAAAGACCTGGTCGGCCGTGACGCGCTGCCCGTCCTGGCGGGTCAGGGTGAAATCGGTGCCGAAGCTGTCCATGCCGCCTGCAACGGCGCTGCCCTGGCATTCGGCAAGGGGATCGCCGGACTGGCGCGCCGCCAGCCAGGCGCCGCCCGTCCCCAGAAGGGCCAGGGCTGCCACGCTTCCAATCAGCAGGATCCTGCGGTCGGCCATGATCGATCTCCTTCGTTGCGGCAAGGCGGCGCATTGATCGCCCATCCCGCCCCGCGTATCAAGGTCCGCATCGTCGCACCCTGGTGGCCATGTCCGATCCCTTCCTTTCCCCCGCCACCCCGGCCGAGCCGATCCGGCTGCGCACGCTGGTCCTGTTGCGGTGGTTCGCCATTGCGGGCCAGCTGGCCGCCGTGGTCGTTGCCAAGCTGATGGGCATCGCCTTTCCGGTCATACCGGTCCTGGCGCTGATCGCGGCGGCCATCGCCATGAACCTGTGGCAGGGCCTGGGGCCGATGCGCCGCACCTCGGCCCGGATGGCGGTGGTGCACCTGACCTTCGACGTGATCCAGATTTCCGCCCTGATGGCCCTGACCGGGGGGCTGGCCAATCCCTTTGCGCTGCTGGTGCTGGCGCCGGTGACGGTGGCCGCGACATCGCTGGACACCCGGCAGACGGTGACCCTGGGTGCCGCGACGATGATCCTGATCTCGCTTGTCTCGCTGTTCGGGCTGCCGCTGCACGACAACACAGGGCGGCAGTTGGTGCTGGCGCCGGTCCTGACGCTGGGGCACTGGACGGCGCTGATGATCGGCGTGGTGTTCTTCGCGGGATATGCGCACCGGGTCACGGCCGAGTTGCAGGCCACCTCGAACGCGCTGTTCGCGACCCAGATGGCGCTGGCGCGCGAACAGCGGCTGCAACATCTGGGAGGCGTGGTCGCGGCCGCCGCCCACGAGATGGGCACCCCCCTGGCCACCATCAAGCTGATCGCGGCGGAACTGGCGGACGAGTTGGACGACCGCCCCGAATTGCAGGCCGATGCCATGGCCCTGCGCGATTCGGCGGTGCGCTGCGCGGAAATCCTGCGCAGCATGGGCCGGGCGGGCAAGGACGACCTGCACCTGCGCATGGCCCCCCTGCGCACCGTGCTGGAGGATGCGGCCGAACCCCATGCCGGGCGCGGCCCCGCCGTCGAAATCCGCGCCGACGGTCCCGATATCCGCCGCGATCCCGCCATCATCCATGCCTTGCGCAACCTGATCCAGAATGCCGTCGATTTCGCGGCCAGCCGCGTGGTGATCGAGGCGGAAACCGATGAAAGCTGCCTGACGGTGTCGATCCGCGACGACGGGCCCGGCTATCCCCCCGCCCTTCTGGCCCGGATCGGCGATCCCTACCTGACCAGCAAGCGCGGCGGCGCGCAACGGGCCGGTTACGACGGCATGGGACTGGGGCTGTTCATCGCCAAGACCCTGCTGGAACGGTCGGGCGCGCGGCTGAGCTTTGACAATGGCGGGCCGGGCGCGGTCGTGACCGTCCGCTGGCCGCTGGACCGGATCGCCACTGACGCGCGCGCGCCACTGGGCGCCAATCCCCAGCACCGTTTCTGAGGTTTTAACTGTTCGTTAAGCCTGCTCCCGCTATGGTTGTCCAAACGCGAAGGAGCTTGGGATGTCTCTCCACGGTATCGGCCTGGTCTTGCTGGCGGTCCTGACGGGCACCCTCTCGGTCCTGCTGGCGGTGGGGCTGATCCGCTGGTGGGATCGCGGTCCCGGACGACGCGGGCCGCGCCTGCCGCAGGGCATGGACGGCAGCCTGAAGCCGATGGTGCTGCTGTTCCGCAACCAGGTCCTGGTGGACGCCACACCCTCGGCCCGGGCCTTGCTGGACCGCATTTCCGCGCCCGAAGGCGAATGGGCGCGGCTGCTGCAATGGATCGGGCCGCGCTTTCCCGACGCGATCGAAGGAATGTCGCGCATCGACCGCACGGGCCGGTTCGAATGCCTGGGCCAGTCCGGCACCGGCAGCGCCGCCCTGCGCCTGCTGGCCGAACAGGTCGATTCGGGCCTGCTGCGGATCACCCTGACCGACCCGCAGGCGGAACATGCGGGCATCGTGGTCGATTCGATGTCCCAGCAGGCGATGGAGGAGGAACTGGACCTGCTGCGCCGGTCACTGGACCAGACGCCCATGCTGGTCTGGCGCCAGGACGCCGAGGACCGCGTGACCTGGGCCAACGCCGCTTATCTTCGCAAGGCCGAGGCGCAGGCCGACGAACCCATCGGCTGGCCGCTGCCGCGCCTGCTGGATTCGCCGCGCCCCGTCCCGGGCGCCGGAACGCGGACGCGCCGCGCATCGCTGAACCAGAACGGCGCGGTCTTCTGGTATGACTGTCACAGCCACCAGATCGGCGACCAGGTGATGATGTTCGCCCTGCCCGCCGATGCCGCCGTGCGGGCCGAACGGTCCTTGCGCGAATTCGTCCAGACCCTGACCAAGACCTTCGCCGACCTGCCCATCGGCCTGGCGATCTTCGACCGGCAACGGCATCTGCAACTGTTCAACCCGGCGCTGATCGACCTGACCAACCTGCCCACAGGCTTCCTGACCGCGCGGCCCACGCTGTTCGACCTTCTGGACAAGCTGCGCGAATTGCGGATGGTGCCCGAACCCAAGGATTTCCGAAGCTGGCGCCAGCAGATGAGCAATCTGGAAAGCTCGGCTGCCACCGGACACCATGTCGAGGAATGGTCCCTGCCCGGCGGGCAGACCTATCGCGTCACCGGCCGCCCCCATCCCGACGGCGCCGTGGCCTTCCTGTTCGAGGACATCACCTCGGAAATGACCCTGACCCGCAAGTTCCGGGCCGAACTGACGCTGGGCCATTCGATCCTGGACAACCTGGGCGAGGCGGTGGCGGTCTTCGCGCCCGGCGGGCAGGTGGTCATGTCCAACCGCGCCTATCGCGACCTGTGGCCCGGCGCCGACAGCCTGGGCGATGCGATGGCCTGCTGGAACGCCCATGCCGAGGCCGGGCCCGGGGTCGAGGCGCTTGCCGCCCGGCTGATCCAGCCCGGTGAAGGACTGCGCGACAGCGGGCTGATGGTTGGGCCGCAGGGGCAGTTGCTGGGATGGGCCGTGGCGAAGCTGCCGGCTGGCCGGCAGATGGTCCGGTTCCGCCTTCCCGATGCCGCCAGCCCTTCGCAGGCGGGGGACCAGCCCCTGCTGGCGAATGCCGCCGGCTAGCCTTCAGCCCAGCCGGGCAAAGGCTTCCAGCACCACCCGTTCGGAATTGTCCAGATACGCCGCCAGAACCTCTGCCGCCCTGGCCTGCTGGCCTGCCGCCAGAAGGTCCAGGATCTCGCCGTTGCGGTCGATATAGGGTTCGTGCAGCCGTTCGGGGCTGTCCAGCAGCCCGAAGGCCAGCCGCAGTTCCGCGATGACCTGGGCAAAGAAGCCCTGCAGCCTCGTGCTGTCGGTCAGGGCCACGATGGCCGCGTGAAACTCCATGTTGGCGCTGCCGACGCTGCGCCAGTCCTGCTCCTCGCGCGCGGCACGGGCCTTGGACACGGCCGCCTGCATCCGCGTCACCGCCTCGTGCCGGGGCCAGGCATGGGCAAGGGCCGGCACCTCGATCAGCCGGCGGACGCGGTAGATGTCCACGATCGTCGCCATCGAGGGCGCGGCCACGAAGACCCCCCGGTTCGGCTCGTGCCGCAACAGCCCTTCGCGGGTCAGCAACCGGAACACCTCGCGCAGGGTATTGCGCGACACGCCCAGATCGGCCGCCAGCCGGGTTTCCGACAGTCGATGCCCCGGCGGCAGGCTGCCGCCGATGATGTCGTTGCGCAGGCGCGATGCCGTTTCCTCGGCCAGGCCCGGAGGTTCGATGACCATGTGATGCCCTTGTCTTGCCGCCGGAGAATGGCCCTGGCCCCGGTCAGAGGCAAGCCGGCAGGTGCGAATCGGTCTTCAGAACTGCCCGTTGATCAGACAAGCCCCCGTCTTTCCGCCCGTCAAAACAGCAGATGATCCTTCTGCAATCCCCTTGTTGTTCAACAATCATTGCCTTTGTGTCAAATAATCGTTGACAGGTTGTCGCCCTGCCGCCACGTTTCGACCATTCGAAAAGCGTCAACCACCCTTGCAGCAGGAGCATGACGGATGAGCGCATCCCCCACTGCCACGGCCGCCAATGCCACCCTGCGGGGCGGATTTCTGGCGGCGATCTTCCTGATGGCCACTTCGGCCATCGGGCCGGGCTTCATCACCCAGACCGCGACCTTCACCGCCAAGCTGGGCGCGGCCTTCGCCTTCGCGATCCTGGCCTCGATCCTGATCGACTTCGTGGTGCAGCTGAACATCTGGCGCATCACCGCGCTGACCCGGCGCAATGCCTCGGAAACCGCCAATGCCGCCATTCCCGGCGCGGGCTATCTGCTGGCGGTGCTGGTGATGGTGGGCGGGCTGGCCTTCAACGTGGGCAATATCGCGGGCGCGGGCCTGGGCATGAACGCCATGTTCGGCCTTGATCCCAAGATCGGCGGCGCGATCTCGGCGCTGCTGGCGATCGGGGTGTTCCTGTCGAAACGCGCAGGCCTGCTGCTGGACCGGTCGCTGATCGGCCTGGGCATCCTGATGATCGTGATGACGCTGATCGTGGCCGTCACCTCCAACCCGCCGGTGGGCGATGCGCTGCGCCAGACGATCTTGCCGGACGTGATCGACTTTCCGACCATCACCACCATCGTCGGCGGCACGGTCGGCGGATACATCACCTATTCGGGCGCCCACCGGCTTCTGGACAAGGGCCTGGTCGGCGAACAGCACCTGGCCGCCGTCACCCGCGCCTCGCTGACCGGGATCGCGGTCACCGGCGTGATGCGCTTCGTGCTGTTCCTGGCGATCCTGGGCGTGGTCGCCTCCGGCGTCACGCTGGATCTGTCCAGCCAGGCCGCGAACCCGGCGGCGCAGGCCTTTGCCTTCGCACTTGGCGACTGGGGGATGCGGATCTTCGGCGTGGTGCTGTGGGCGGCGGCCATCACCTCGGTCATCGGGGCGGCCTATACCTCGGTCAGCTTCCTGGTGGCCTTCATGGCCATGACCGACCGCAGCCGCAACATCGCCACCGTGATCTTCATCACCGTGTCGCTGGCCGTCTTCATCACCATCGGCACCGCACCCGCCGCGCTTCTGGTCTTCGTGGGCGGCTTCAACGGCTTGATCCTGCCCATCGGCCTGACGATCTTCACCTATGTGGGCCTTGCGCGGTCCGACCTGATGGGCGGCCACCATTACAACCGGCCGCTGCTGATCCTCAGCGCGATCGTCTGCGCGCTGACCTGGTACATGGGCTATCGCTCCATCGGCCCGATCTTCGCCTTCCTGGGCCTGTAAAAGGGGAAAACACATGCGCACCATCGACCTGAACAGCGACCTGGGCGAAGGCTATGGCGCCTGGACCATGGGCGACGACGACGCCATGCTGGGCATCGTCAGTTCCGCCAACATCGCCTGCGGCTTTCACGCGGGCGATCCGCTGACCATCCGCGCGACAGTGGACGGGGCGGCCACGCGCGGCGTGGCGGTGGGGGCGCATGTGTCATACCCTGACCGCGTAGGCTTCGGGCGCAGGCCCATGGACGTGACCTCGGCGGAACTGACCGCCGATGTGATCTACCAGATCGGCGCCCTGCAGGGGATCGCGCGCGCCGCCGGCACCCGCGTCGCCTATGTGAAACCGCATGGCGCGCTGTACAACACCATCGCCAATGACGCGCGCCAGGCGGATGCCGTGATCGCGGCGATCAGGGAAATCGACCCTTCGCTGGTGCTGATGGGCCTTGCCGGCACGCGGATCCTGGACCGCGCCGCCGATGCGGGCCTTGCCACCGTGGCCGAGGCTTTCGGCGACCGCGCCTATACGCCCGACGGCCAGCTTGTGTCGCGCCGGGAAAAGGGCGCGGTGCTGCATGACGCCGATGCCGTGGCCGCCCGGATGCTGCGGCTTGCCACCGAAGGCGTGATCGAGGCCGTCGACGGATCGGTCCTGCGCCTGAAGGCCGACAGCATCTGCGTGCATGGCGACAGCGCCGGCGCGGTCGAGATGGCCCGCCGCATCCGCGAGGAACTGGTTTCAGGCGGCGTGACCATCGCCCCTTTCGCAGGGACCGCCTGATGCGCCCGGACGTGGAAACCGCCCGCGCCGCCCGGCTGGCCTGCCGCGGCACGGTCGCGCCGACGGCCGGCATGGCGCCGGGCTTCACCCAATGCAACATGATCTCGCTGCCGCGCGACTGGGCTTGGGATTTCCTGCTGTTCGCGCAGCGCAATCCCAAGCCCTGCCCGGTCCTGGACGTGACCGACCCCGGCAGCTTTGAAACCGCGCTTGCGCCCGGCGCCGACCTGCGGACCGACATCCCGCTTTACCGGATCTGGCGCGACGGGGCCCTGGCCGAGGAGGTCGCCGATGCGACCGCCGCTTGGGCCGAACATCCCGACCTCGTGACCTTCCTGATCGGCTGTTCCTTCACCTTCGAGACGCCCTTGCAGGCCGCCGGGATCGAGGTGCGCCACATCGCCCAGGGCTGCAACGTGCCGATGTTCCTGACGGACCGCGCCTGCCGCCCCGCCGGACGGCTGCATGGGCAGATGGTGGTGTCGATGCGCCCCATCCCGGCCGACCGTGTGGCCGAGGCCGCGATGATCACCGGCCGCTTCCCGGCGGTCCATGGCGCCCCCGTCCATATCGGCGCGCCCGAGGCGCTTGGCATCGCCGATCTGTCGCGCCCCGATTTCGGCGACCCGGTCAAGATCCGCGAAGGCGAGGTGCCGGTCTTCTGGGCCTGCGGGGTGACGCCCCAGGCCGCCGTCATGGCCTCGAAGCCGCCCTTCGCGATCACCCATGCGCCCGGCCACATGTTCGTCACCGACATTCCCGACAGCCGGTGGCAGCTGTGACGATGCGCTTTCTTCCCGTCGGCCCGCGCACGCTGCTGGTGGAACTGGCCGATCTGGACGCGACGCTGGCGCTGTTCGACGCGCTGCTCGCCAATCCGGTCGAGGGTATCGCCGAGATCATCCCGGCCGCCCGCACGCTGATGATCCGCGTGGGCCCCGGCTTTGCCGCCGATGGCGCGCTTGCGGCGCAGATCATGGCGCGCCAGCCCGCGCCAGGGACAGTCCGTCGGGAAACCCAGGTCGAAACGGTCGAGATCCCCATGGCCTATGACGGCCAGGATCTGGCCGATGTGGCGGCCCATATGGACCTGACCGTGGCCGAGGTGATCGCCGCCCATCAGGCCGCAACCTGGGCCGTGGCCTTTTGCGGCTTCGCGCCGGGTTTCGCCTATATGACGGGCGACGACCCGCGCTTCGACCTGCCCCGCCGCCCCGCGCCGCGCACGCGGATTCCGGCGGGATCGGTGGCCTTGGCGGCACGCTTCTGCGGCATCTATCCGCAGGATACGCCGGGTGGCTGGCAGTTGATCGGCACGACAAGGGTGCCGATGTGGGATCTGTCCCGCGACCCGCCTGCCCTGCTGCGTCCCGGCGTTCGGGCGCGTTTCGTGGAAGGCGTGGCCGAAGTCCATCCCTCGGCGGCGATCCCCCAACCGCAGGGCCAGCCCGCGCTGACTGTTGTGCAGACCGCCTTTCCCATCGTCTTCCAGGACGAAGGCCGTCCCGGCCAGGGCGGGCAAGGGGTCTCGGCATCCGGCGCGCTGGACATGGGCGCCATGCGGCGGGCGAACCGCGCGGTCGGCAATCCCTCGGGTGCGCCGGTTCTGGAAATCACGCTTGGCCCGGTGCGGCTGCGGGCGGACCAACCGGTGACCTTGGCGCTGACCGGCGCGGGCCGGGCGATGGTGGAAGGGCAGGCGATGCCCGCCGCCTTTGCCCTCGATGCAGGCGACGAAGTCATGATCCCGCCCCCGCCTGCCGGGATGCGCAGCTATCTGGCGCTGCGGGGCGGTTTCGACGTGGCCCCGGTGCTGGGGTCCGCCGCGACCGACACGCTGGCCTTTGTCGGACCCCAGGCGCTGACCAATGGCGCGCGCCTTTACGCCGCGAACAACCCCGCCACGGCCATCGCCGTGCCGGAGGATCAGCCCCCGCTGCCCAAACCGGGCGAGGTGGTGGAACTGCCCGTGACGCTTGGCCCCCGTGCCGACTGGTTCTCGGACGACATGATCCAGCATTTCCTGTCCCAAGACTGGCTTGTTACCCCGCAATCCTCGCGCGTGGGCATCCGGCTGGAGGGCGATGCCATCACGCGCGACGATGCCCGCGAACTGCCCTCCGAGGGCACGGAAACCGGCGCCATCCAGATCCCCCATTCCGGCCAGCCAGTGCTGTTTCTGGCCGACCATCCGCTGACCGGCGGCTATCCGGTGATCGCGACCCTTCTGCCGTCCGCGCTGGATCTGGCGGGCCAGATCCCGCCCGGCGCGCGCATCCGCTTCACCGCCGCCGCACCCTTTCACGACATGAAGGTCCAGCCATGACCCTTTTCGCCACCGGCCCGACCCTGCCCCTGCGCCGCCTGCTGATCGCCAACCGGGGCGAGATCGCCGTCCGCATCATCCGCGCCTGCCGGGACGAGGGCATCGAAACCGTTGCCGTCCATGCCGATGCCGACCGCGATGCGCCCTTCGTGGCCATGGCCGACCAGGCCTTCGCGCTTGGCGGCGACACACCGGCCGAGACCTATCTGGACGGCGGCAAGATCATCGCCATTGCGCAACGCGCGGGCGCCGATGCGATCCATCCGGGCTATGGCTTCCTGTCCGAAAACGCCGCTTTCGCGCAAGCCGTGCAGGACGCGGGCCTGATCTGGATCGGCCCCGACCCCGCCGTCATCACTGCCCTTGGCGACAAGATCGAGGCCCGCCGCATCGCCGAGGCCGTGGGCGCCCCCCTGGTCGCCGGCACCCCCGGTCCGGTGGAAACGCCCGGCGACGCCCTGGCCTTCGCCCGCCAGCACGGCCTGCCCATCGCCATCAAGGCGGCCTTCGGCGGCGGCGGGCGCGGCATGAAGGTCGCTTGGCGCCTGGAGGAGGTCGAGGAGCTGTTCCAATCCGCCACGCGCGAGGCGCTGACCGCCTTCGGTCGCGGCGAATGCTTCATCGAGCAGTTCCTGGACCGCCCCCGCCATATCGAGGCGCAGGTGCTGGCGGACCGCCACGGCACCGTCAAGGTGATCGGCACCCGCGACTGTTCCCTGCAACGCCGCAACCAGAAGCTGGTCGAGGAAGCGCCCGCGCCCTTCCTGACCGACGAACAGCGCCAGCGCATCCACGACAGTGCGCGGGCGATCTGCGCCCATGCGGGATACAGCGGCGCGGGAACGGTGGAATACCTGCTGTCGGCCAATGGCACGATATCCTTCCTCGAGGTGAACACGCGCCTTCAGGTCGAACACCCGGTGACCGAGGAAACGACGGGCATCGACCTGGTGCGCGGCATGATCGCGGTCGCGCGGGGCGCAAGGCTGGCCGACGACGCGGTGCCCGCCCCGCGCGGCCATTCCATCGAATTCCGCATCAATGCCGAGGATGTGGGCCGGGGCTTCCTGCCCACCCCCGGCCCCATCGACATATTCGCCGCCCCGTCCGGTCCCGGCATCCGGCTGGACAGCGGCGTGGTCGCGGGATCGACGGTGCCCGGCAGCTTCGATTCCATGATGGCCAAGCTGATCGTGACCGGCAGCACGCGCACCGAAGCCATCGCCCGCGCCCGCCGTGCCCTGGCCGAATTCCGCATCGAAGGCGTGGCAAGCGTCCTGCCCTTCCATCGGGCGGTGCTGGAACAGCCCGAATTCCGGGCCGAGGATGGCAGCTTCGGCGTCCATACCCGCTGGATCGAGACCGACTTCGCCGACCGGCTGGCCCAGGCCGCGGCCCCCCATGCCCGCGTGGCCCCGGCGGGCGGCCCGCCCCTGCTGCGCCTTGCCATCGAGATCGACGGCAAGCGCCACGAACTGGGCGTGCCCGCGAACCTGATGGCGATGGCCCCCGGTGCGCCTGCTGCTGAGGCCGCCCCGGAAGCTGACGATGCCACCGTGACAGCCCCCGTTCCCGGCACCCTGACCGCCTGGCAGGTCGAGGACGGCGCCCAGGTCGAGGCAGGTCAGGTGATCGCGGTGATGGAGGCGATGAAGATGGAAACCCGCGTCGAGGCCCATCGCGCGGGCCGCATCAGCCAGACCGCCAAGGCGGGCGAGGTGCTGGGCTTCGGCGCCCCCCTGGCCCGGATCGAGGGCTGAGCAACCGGCGCGCGGTGTTGGTGCCGCGCGCCGTGCCGGTCTTTTACAGCACCCGCATGAGGGCGCCGCGCAGCTGGTCCGCCGCCAGCGCGGCGAAGGCCAGCGTGCAAAGCCCCATCATGATGTTGGTCAGCGTCCCGTTGCGCCATTCGGCGGGCGTGCGGGCGGTGTTCAGGATCCACAGCAGCGTCACCGACATGAAGGGCATGAACAGCGCGCCCAGCACGCCATAGGCCAGGATCAGATAGACCGGCTGGCCCAGGAACAGCATGATCATGGGCGGAAAGGTCAGCCAGAAGATATAGAACTTGTAATAGCGCCCGCCCGACAGCCGGTCGGGATGGTCATGCGGCTTGCCCTGCACATGGCCGAAGAAATCCGCGAACATCAGGCTGACGCCGTTCCAGACGCCGACCAGCGACGACATGGACGCCGCCCAGAAGCCCACCAGGAACAGCTTGCCCATCCAGTCGCCATAGCGATCCGCCAGCACGCCCGCCAGATCCACCATCCCCTGATCGCCGCTGCCGATGGCGATCTGGGCGGAAAACAGCAGCTCGGCCCCGACGATCAGCGTGGCGATCACGAAGATGCCCGTGACAAGATAGGCGATGCCGTTGTCCAGCCGCATCACCTTCATGAAGCGCGGCGTGTGCCAGCCCTTCTCGCGCAGCCAATAGCCGTAAGCCGCCAGCGTGATCGTGCCGCCGACGCCGCCCGCCACCGACAGCACGTTGATCATCGCGCCCTCGGGGATGACGGGCACCAGGCCCGCGGCGATTTCCCCAAGATTGGGCAGGGTCAGCGCGGCCGCCAGAACCATGGTGACGAACATCAGGATCACCATGGCCGTCAGGACCTTCTCGAACAGGTCATAGCGGCCGGACCAGACCAGCGCCATGCCCAGCAGGCCCGAAACGATCCCCCAGGCCGCCACGCTGCCGAAGGGCAGCAGCGAATAAAGCGCCAGTCCCGTGCCCGCCATCCCGGCCGCGCCATAGACGAAGCCCCAGATCACGATATAGGGGCCGAAATACCAGTGCGTCCACCGGCCCAGGCTGGACCAGCCCTCGAAGATGGTGTTGCCGGTCGCCAGGCTATAGCGGCCCGCCCCCTCGACCAGGATCACCTTCATGATGCAGCCCGCGACCACCGCCCACAGCAGCGCATAGCCGTATTTGCTGCCCGCCACGGTGGTGGCGATCAGATCCGCCGCGCCCACGCCCGTCGCCGCCACGACAAGGCCGGGGCCGACCAGGTTCCATTTCGGCTCGGCCGGGGAAATGTCGGGTCGCTGTGTCATCTGTGTCTCCTTGAGGTTCCTTCCGGTTTGACGGGCGAAGCCGGGGATGGCAACCTTTGCAGGCCGAATTTCCGGTTCCGCCGGGCCATCATTCCATATTGCGGAACGATTTTCGCGCCAGTCGATTAGGCGGATTGCCGAAAAATCGTGTACAATGCGAATTTCCAATTGCCAGACCCTATGCCTTGGCCCTATCCCCTTTTCCAAAGGGCAATCCGCGTCCACATGGTGAACACGGACCCGGCGGGGAGGCCGGGCTGCCCCGACGGGGGACAAAGGATGCACCACACGGATGTGCAGGACGCCGAGCTGGCGCTTGGCGGGATCGAGGCACTGGCCGAGCCGAAGCGCGCCGAGGCGTGGATGCGCCCCGTGGAAATCGCGGCGGCGGGCCTTTTGGTGGTGATGATCGTCACCGTGCTGGCCAACGTCTTCTTCCGCTATGTCCTGGCCAAGCCCTTGATCTGGGGGGACGAGGTCGCGTCCCTCAGCTTCATCTGGATGGCGATGCTGGGCGCGGCCCTGGCCGTGGACCGGCACGAACACATGCGCCTGACCGCCTTCCTGCCGCTGCTGCCCGAACGCCTGGCCCGCGTGGCCGAGGTCGCGGGCAGCGTGCTGGTCTGCGTGCTGCTGGTCCGGCTGTTCCCCGTGGCGCTGGAATACGCCTATGAGGAATCCTTCGTCACCTCGCCCGCGCTGCAACTGCCCATGTCCTGGCGCGCATCCGCCCTGCCTGCGGGGATCGGGTTGATGGCCGCCCTGATGGTGCTGTCGGTGATCCGCACTCGCGAATGGGGCGTGATCCTGGGCACGCTGGTTTTGGCGGGGCTGCTGGTGGCGTTGCTGTGGTATGCCAAGCCGACGATCCTGTCCTTGGGCAACTGGAACCTGCCGCTGTTCCTGGGCCTGTTCGCGGGCTTTCTTCTGATCATCGGCGTGCCCATCGCCTTCTGCTTCGCGCTGGCGACGCTGGGATATTTGACCTTCGCCACCAATGCCCCTGTCTTCGTGATGATGGGCCGCATCGACGAAGGCATGTCCTCGCTGATCCTGCTGTCGGTGCCGGTCTTCGTGCTGCTGGGCTGCATCCTGGACGCGACCGGCATGGGCCGGGCCATCGTGGGTTTTCTCGCCTCGCTCTTCGGCCATGTGAAGGCGGGGATGAGCTATGTGCTGCTGGGATCCATGTTCCTGGTGTCCGGGATTTCCGGGTCCAAGGTGTCGGACATGGCGACCGTCGCCCCCGCCCTGTTCCCCGAGATGCGCCGCCGGGGCCATTCCGCGCCGGAAATGACCGCCCTGCTGGCGACGGGGGCGGCGATGGCGGATACCGTGCCGCCGTCCATCGTGCTGATCGTGCTGGGCTCGGTCGCGGGCGTCTCCATCGCCGGGCTGTTCACCAGCGGCTTCGCCATCGCCATGGTGCTGCTGATCGTGCTGGCCGTGCTGGCCCGCTGGAAGGCGCGGGCCGAGCGGATGGAGGGCGTGCGCCGCGCGCCCCTGTCCGTGATCGGCAAGACAGCCCTGATCGCCGCGCCCGCCCTGGTGCTGCCCTTCATGATCCGCAGCCTGGTGGGCGGCGGCGTCGCCACCGCGACCGAAGTATCCACCATCGCCACGCTTTATGCCTTCATCATCGGCGCGGTGCTCTATGGCGGCATCCCCCTGCGCCGCACCGGCACGATGCTGGTGGAAACCGCCGCCATGTCTGGGGCGATCCTGCTGATCCTGGGGGCGGCGTCTTCGATGGCCTGGGCGCTGACGCAATCGGGCTTCGCGCGCGACCTGATGACCCTGGTCACCGGCCTGCCGGGCGGCTGGGTCGTCTTCATGCTGGCATCCATCGCGATCTTCCTGATCCTCGGCTGCGTGCTGGAAGGCCTGCCCGCCATCGTGCTGCTGGCGCCGATCATGTTCCCCATCGCCCGCGGCCTGGGCATCCACGACATCCACTACGCCATGGTCATCGTCACGGCCATGAACATCGGGCTGATGGCCCCGCCCATCGGCATCGGCTTCTACATCGCTTGCAAGATCGCCAATGTCCCCGCCGAACAGGTCATGGCGAAGATCTGGCCCTATCTGGCCGCGCTGATGGTGGGCCTGCTGGCCATCGCCGCCGTGCCCTGGTTCTCGACCGCATTGCTGTAACCGTTTCTGACACCTCAGGGAGGAGGAGTTTCATGAGCATCACCCGCCGCACCATCCTGCTGGGCGCCGCCGCAGGCGCGCTTGCCACGCCGTTCATCCGGGTCCGCCCGGCCATGGCCGCCGAATTCAGCTACAAGGTGGCCAACAACCAGCCGTTGGACCATCCCAGCAACGTCCGCCTGGCCGAGGCGCAGAAGGCGATCCTGGAAGCCACGTCCGGCCGCTTCGACCTGCAGATCTTCCCGTCGAACCAGTTGGGCGCGGATACCGACGTGCTGGGCCAGCTGCGGTCAGGCGGGGTGGAGTTCTTCCAGCTGTCGCCGGTGATCCTGTCCACGCTGGTCCCCAACGCCTCGATCAACGGCGTGGGCTTCGCCTTCCCGGACTACGATACCGTCTGGAAGGCCATGGACGGCGAGTTGGGCGCCTATGCGCGCGGCCAGATCGAGGGCGCGGGCCTGGTGGTGATGGAAAAGATCTGGGACAACGGCTTCCGCCAGATCACGTCCTCCACCAAGCCCATCACGACGCCCGCCGACCTGGAAGGCTTCAAGATCCGCGTGCCCGTGTCGCCGCTCTGGACCTCGCTGTTCACGGCCTTCGGATCGGCCCCTGCCTCCATCAACTTCGCCGAGGTCTATACTGCGCTGCAGACCGGCATCGTGGACGGGCAGGAAAACCCGCTGGCGATCATGAAAGTCGCGAAATTGTGGGAGGTGCAGAAATACTGTTCCATGACCAACCACATGTGGGACGGCTTCTGGATGCTGGGCAACCGCCGCGCCTGGAACGCCCTGCCCGAGGACGTGCAGCAGGCCGTGGCCGACAACTTCAACGCCGCCGCCGTGAAACAGCGCGAGGACATCGCCCAGATGAACGCCACGCTGAAGACCGACCTGGAAGCCCAGGGCTTCGTCTTCAACGACGTCGATCCCAAGGCCTTCGAGGACAAGCTGCGCGAGGCGGGCTTCTATCAGGAATGGAAGACCACCTATGGCGACGAGGCCTGGGCCATCCTGGAAGCCGCCATCGGCAGGACGCTGGCCTGATGAAGGACGGCGCCGCCCCCCTGGATACCGGCGGCACGCAGGCGGTGGCGCGTGCGCTGTCGCTGCTGTCGCTGGTGGGGCGGGGCGGCGCGCAGGGCATGGGGCTGGCGCAGCTTGCCGCCGCCTCGGGCCTGGCGCGGCCTACGGTGCGGCGGCTGCTGCTGGCCCTGGGTGCGGCGCGGATGGTCGAACAGGACCGCTTGACGCGCCGATACCACCTGGGGCCGGAAACCTATCTGCTGGCGGGATTCGCGACCGAACGCCACGGCATCCTGCACCATGCCCGCGACAGCATGGTCCGTCTGGCGGCCGAGACCGGCGACACGCTGCTGCTGACGGTGCCGCAGGACGACCATACCCTGTGCCTGGAACGGATCGAGGGCGATTTCCCGGTACGGACCCATGCGCTGATGCGGGGCGACCGTAAGCCCGCGGGCGTCGGCGCGGGCGCCTTGGCGATCCTTGCCGCCCTGCCCGAAGCCGAGGCCGAGGCGCTGCTGGACCGCGTGGCGCCCTTGGTGGGCGAGTGGATGGCCGGCCTGCAGGAGGATCTGGCCCATGCCCGCGCCCAGGGCCATGCCCTGAACCCCGGCCGCATCGTGGCGGGTTCCTGGGGCCTGGGGGTTGCGATACTCTGGTCCGACGGGCGGCCTGCGGGGGCACTCTCCATCGCCGCCATCGAGAACCGCATGACCCCGGCGCGGCAGGCCGAGCTTGCCGCCGCGCTGCACCGCGAGGCCAGGGCCATCGCCGCCCGCCTTGCCGAACTTGAAAGGACTACCGCATGACCGATCCCCTGATCGTCGGCTGGGCGCATACCAAATTCGGCAAGGCCGAGGCGCCCGACACCATGGCCCTGATGACCGAGGTGGCCCTGCCCGCCTTGGAACACGCGGGCATCGCGCCCGATGCCGTGGATGGCATCTTCACCGGCGTCTATAACAACGGCTTCCAGCGCCAGGACTTCCAGGGCGCATTGGTCGCCATGGGCAGCCCGGAACTGGCGGGCGTGCCCTTCATGCGCACGGAAAACGCCTGCGCCACCGGATCGGCCGCGCTTTATGCCGCCGCCGACTTCATCGCGTCCGGGCGCGGCAAGGTGGCCCTGGTGATCGGGGCCGAGAAGATGACCGCCATTCCCATCGCCGATGTGGGCGGCGTGCTGCTGTCGGCCAGCTTCGTGGCCGAGGAGGGCGACACGCCCGGCGGCTTCGCGGGCGTCTTCGGGCGGATCACCGACAGCTATTTCCAGCGAAACGGCGACCGGTCCGAGGAACTGGCCATGATCGCCGCCAAGAACCACGACAACGGCACCCGCAACCCATACGCGCACATGCAGAAGGCCTTCGATCTGGCCTTCTGCAACACGCCCTCGGACAAGAACCCGCTGGTCGCGGGGCCGCTGCGGCGCACGGACTGCTCGCTGGTGTCGGACGGGGCGGCGGCCATCGTCCTGGCCGCGCCCGAGATCGCGGAAACCCTAACCCGCGCCATCCGCTTCCGCGCCCGCGCGCAGGTGGGCGACATGCTGGCCCTGTCGCGCCGCGACCCGACCGAATTCGCGGGCGCCCATCGCGTCTGGGGCAAGGCCCTGGACCAGGCGGGACTGGCGATCACCGACCTGTCGCTGGTGGAAACCCACGACTGCTTCACCACCGCCGAGATGATCGAATACGAGGCCATGGGCCTTGCCCCGCGCGGCCAGGGCTGGCGCGTCATCCGCGAAGGCACGACCCGCATGGACGGCACCCTGCCCGTGAACCCCTCGGGCGGGCTGAAATCGCGCGGCCATCCCATCGGCGCGACGGGCGTGTCCCAGCATGTGATGGCGGCAATGCAACTGACCGGGGACGCGGGCGCCATGCAGGTGCCCGGCGCCGAACTGGCCGGGGTCTTCAACATGGGCGGCACGGCCGTCGCCAATTACTGCTCGATCCTGGAACGAGAGAAATGACCGATCCCGCTGGCGGGCTGGCCCCTGTGTCCACCCGCGTGATGAACCTTGCCACCTTCCTGGCCCAGGCCGCCCGGCGCGATCCCGACGGGGTGGCCCTGGTCATGGGCGATGCCCGCTGGACCTGGGCGGAATGGAACGCCCGCACCGACGCCCTGGCCCATGCGCTGCAAACCCGCTTTGGCCTGCAAAAGGGCGACCGGGTGATGTGTCAGTCGCAGAACTGCACCGAGATGATGCAGGCCATGTTCGCCGTCTGGCGCGCGGGCGGCGTCTGGGTGCCCGCCAACTTCCGCCAGACGCCGGATGAGGTCGCCTATCTGACCCAGGCATCCGGCGCGTCGCTGATGTTCTGCAACGCGGGCTTCCCGGATCACGCGGCGGCCTGCGGCGTCACGACCCTGGCCTTTGGCGCGGCGGATTTCGGGCCGGACGTGACGGCGATCACCGCCGACCACATGGGCCGACGCCCCCAGGTGGCCCCGGTGGACCGCGACGATCCCTGCTGGTTCTTCTTCACATCCGGCACCACGGGACGGCCCAAGGCCTCCGTCCTGACCCATGGGCAGATGGCCTTCGTGGTCACGAACCACCTGGCCGACCTGATGCCGGGGCTGACGGCGGATGACGCCTCGCTGGTGGTGGCGCCCTTGTCGCATGGGGCGGGGGTGCATCAGCTGACCCAGGTGGCGCGGGGGGTGAAGACCGTCCTGCTGCCCACGGAACGCTTCGACGTGGCGCAGGTCTGGGATCTGGTGCGCGAATGGCGCGTGTCCACCATGTTCACCGTGCCGACGATCCTGAAGCTGCTGGTCGAACATCCCTCGACCGCCGCGGCCGACACGTCCTCGCTGCGCTATGTCATCTATGCGGGGGCGCCGATGTATCGGGTGGACCAGCAGAAGGCCCTGCGCACACTGGGTCCGGTGCTGGTCCAGTATTTCGGCCTGGGCGAGGTCACGGGCAACATCACCGTCCTGCCCGCCCACCTGCACCAGGCCGAGGACGGTCCCACGGCCCGCATCGGCACCTGCGGCCATGCCCGCACCGGGATCGAGATCCAGATCCAGGACGACAATGGCCACGAGGTCGCGCCGGGCGAGACCGGCGAGATCTGCTGCATCGGCCCCGCCGTCTTTGCGGGCTATTACAACAACCCCGAGGCCAATGCGAAATCCTTCCGCGACGGCTGGTTCCGCACGGGCGATCTGGGCCACATGGACGAAGAAGGCTTCGTCTATATCACCGGGCGGCAGTCGGACATGTTCATCTCGGGCGGGTCCAACGTCTATCCGCGAGAGATCGAGGAAAAGATCCTTACCCATCCCGCCATCAACGAGGTCGCGGTGCTGGGCGTCCCCGACCCGCTGTGGGGGGAAATCGGCTGGGCGGTCTGCGTGGCGAACACCCCCGTGGCCGAGGAGGATCTGGCCGCCTTCCTGGACGGCAAGCTGTCGCGCTACAAGATGCCCAAGCGGTTCCTGTTCTGGGACAGCCTGCCGAAATCGGCCTATGGCAAGATCACCAAGAAGATGATCCGCGAGGAACTGGAAGCCCGCGGCATGATCGCATGAAGCAGCGGATGATCCATCCCGGCCCGCGCGCTGCGGAACGCGCGGTGGCGGTGCCCGCGTCGCTGCGGCGGATTTCAGGGGTGCTGCCAGCGGGGCGGACGGTGATGACGGCTGTGGCGCGGCTGTTTGCTGATGCGGGCTGCAAGGGCGGCGCGGTCTGGCTGGACGGCGCCCTTTGCGACCCGATGCGCTTCGTGCTGCCCGCGCCTTCGACCGACGGGGTCCATGCGGCCTGGTATTCCGACACCCATGCCCCCGACGGCCCCGTGACCATCGAACGGGCCACGGCCACGGTCGGCTGGAAGGACGGCGCGCCCTTCCTGCATTGCCACGGCACCTGGGGCGGGACGATGGGCCACCTGCTGCCGCTGGATACGGTGCTGGCGGCGGATGCGCGCGTCACCGGCATCGGCGCCCCGGATGCCTGGTTCGAGGCGCTGCCGGATGCGGAAACCGCCTTCACCCTGTTCACCCCGCAGGGCGGCGGCAGCGGCACCGGCCTGCTGGCCCGGATCGGGCCCGGAGAGGATGTGGTCACGGCCATCGAAGCCCTTTGCGCCCGCCACGGCATCGCGGATGCCCGGCTGCACGGCGTGGGCAGCATCGACCATATCTGCTTCACGGATGGCAGCCGCATGGACTGCCATGCCACCGAATTGAGGCTGGACGGGGCCACCCTGGCCCAGGGCCGCGCCACCGTCCCGATCGAGGTCGTGGACATCCGTGGCACCATCATGCGCGGCACGCTGGAACGCGGGGGAAATCCGGTCGGCGTGACGCTGGAACTGATCGTTGAAAGGACCGACACATGACGCAGGACGCCAAGGTGGCAATCGTGACCGGGGGGTGCCGGGGCATCGGCCTGGCCGCGACCGAGATTTTCCTGGAACAAGGCTGGCGCGTCGCCGTGGTGGACCGCGACACCGAGGAACTGCACCGGGTCTGCGACGGGATGGAAAACGTCCTGGCCGTCGAGGCGGACGTGTCGAACCCGCAGGCGGTGGACGGCATGATCCGCCAGACGGTCGCCCGGTTCGGTCGCGTCGATGCCCTGGTCAACAACGCAGGCGTGGCGCTGTTTTCGCGCGCGGACATGACCAGCTTCGAGGAATGGCGCGAAGTGATGTCGGTCAACCTGGACGGCGTGTTCCTGTGCACCCAGGCCGCCGTGCCGGAACTGGCGAAAACCAACGGCGCCATCGTCAACATCGCCTCGATTTCCGGGCTGCGGGCATCGACGCTGCGGGTGGCCTATGGCACGTCCAAGGCCGCGGTGATCCACCTGACCAAGCAATTCGCGGCCGAACTGGGCGAACAGGGCATCCGCGTCAACTGCGTGGCCCCCGGCCCGGTCAGGACCAAGCTGGCCATGGCCGTCCACGCGCCCGAAATCATCGCCGCCTATTACGACGCGATCCCGTTGAACCGATACGGCGAAGCGCGCGAGATCGCCGAGGCCATCGTCTTCCTGTGTTCGGACAAGGCCAGCTTCATCAGCGGGCAGACATTGGCCGTGGATGGGGGCTTCGATGCCACCGGCGTGGGCCTGCCCGCGCTGCGGCGCGAAGCGGCGGCGAAATAGAACCATTTGAATTATCTGAACAACAATGGATAATATATCAGGCTGATGCCTGATATATTGTTTTATATTAATTGTGGATTATCATTTTAGTTAATGATATTCATTCAAATGGGAATCATTTATTTGGGCTGAAAACAGGAAGGCCCGAAATATCCCGAAAAACCGCAGCCCTGCGGCCATTCCTTGTTCGGCGCAAAACCCTTTTGCGTCGGTGTGATCACGATTGCCTGGAGTTCAAGATGCTGTTTTCTCTCAGCCACGGAACGCGGATCGTCCAGGATACCGCCGTCCCTCAGCCCGCCATTGATGCCGCCCTCACCAGGGGAATGGCGGTCCTGGAAAATCCCGCCGCCCAAATGGAACGTCTGGACCTCAAGCCGTTGTCCGCCGTGGTGGACGGCGCGACCGCCCCCGCCCCCGAGGCGGGGAGCCTGCGGGCCATGTCCACCGCGCCGGGGGCTTTCCGATATCTGTTCCGCGACGCGCCCGGCCTGCCGGAAGGTCCTGCCACGCTTGCGGCGCTTGACCAGCTTGCCGACAGCATGGCGACGGAAACGACGGGGCCCGGCGACGGCTCGGTCGCGCCGATCTTCACCTATTTCGGACAGTTCATCGACCACGACATCACCGCCAACACCGACCGGGAGGTCGCGGGCCTGTCGGAAATCGCAGGCGACATCGCCCCCATGGACCGCATCCAGGTCGAGGGTGAGCTGGACAACCTTCGCGAAGGAACGCTGGCCCTGGACAGCCTTTACGGCGATTCCCCGGGCCAAGGGGCCTTTGCGGCCAAGCTGGCCGGGCTGATGCGCCATCCGACCTTTTCCGACAAGATGCGCCTGGGCGTCACCGCCGATTCCGGCGACGGACGCCCGCCCCTGCCCGCCGATCCTGCCGCCGACCTGCTGCGGCTGGGCTTTCTGATGGACCGCGGCGACATCACGGTGGCGGAACTGAACGCCCTGCCCCCGGATCTGCGCGCCAACTTCGTCGATGCCGACGGCCCGATCCGCACACGCGCGATCATCGGCGACGGGCGCAACGACGAAAACCTGCTGGTGGCGCAACTGCATGTGGCCTTCCTGCGCCTGCACAACCGGATGGTGGATCTGGGCCACGACTTCGAGGAAGCCCGCCGCCTGACCCGCTATCATTACCAATGGCTGGTGCTGAACGCCTTCCTGCCCGCGATCTGCGCGGGTGACGTCGTGGACGAGGTTCTGGCCACCGGCGCGCCGCTTTATGCCGAATTCCTGGCCGACAATCCGCCCGCCGATCCGGCCAAGATGCCGATGCCGCTGGAATTCTCGGTCGCGGGCTTCCGCTTCGGACATTCGATGGTGCGCGGCGGCTATGACCACAACCGCTTCTTCGGTCGGGCCGTGGCGGGATCGACGCAGCTTGCGCCATTCGCCAGCTTCACCCAGTTGTTCCAGTTCACCGGCAGCGGCAAGATGCCCTCGCCCCTGACGGCCGATCCCAAGACATCCCTGCCCGGCAACTGGGTGATCGAATGGGACCGCTTCGTCCATGCCGAAACCCCGCTGCGGTCGGCCCGCAAGATCGACACGCATCTGGCGCCGCCCTTGGACGACATGATCAACCAGCCCGCCAGTCCGGCCGTGATGAAGCGCCTGGCCAGCCGCAACCTGCGGCGCGGTTATCGGCTGAACATGCCGTCGGCCCAGGGCCTGATCGAGGCGATCAACGCGACCGGCCTTTACCGCCCGATCCCGGTGCTGACCCCCGAACAGGTGGCCGAGGGACGCGATTTCCTGACCGGACCCGGCCTCGATGCGGCAACGCCCCTGTGGTTCTATGTCCTGCGAGAAGCGGAACTGGTCGGCGGAAACCACCTTGGCGCCCTGGGCAGCCATCTGGTCGCCAACACGCTGGCGGGGCTGGTAATCCACGACGCCGGTTCCTACTGGAACGCGAAGATCGGCGGGCACCGCTGGTCGCCGCACCTGTTCCAGCCCTCGCAGCCCATCGACAGCCTGAAGGCGATGCTGCGCTTTACCGGCTTGCTGGCCTGACGGTCTCTGCCTGGCCGAACCGGTCGGCCAGGGTCTGGACCATCTGCCGCCCCAGGGGGCCTGGCCTGCGATGCGCGGGCCAGGCCACGACCACGGTGCGGACCGGGTGGAACTGCATGTCCTCGCAGACAAGCGGCACGACCTCGCCCCGCGCGATCTCGGGGGCAAAGGTGCCGCTGGCGGAAAAGCACCAGCCAAGGCCCGCCGTGACCATCGACTTGATCGATTCCACGTCGTTCACCGTCCAGACATCCGTCGAAAACAGCCGCCCCACCCGTTCCATGTCGATCTGCGGGGATCCGACGTAATAGATCTGCCGTTCCCGGTCGAAGGCGCGCATCGCCAAGGGCTGCGGCAACCCGGCCAGCCGGTGCCCCGCCGCGCAGACCGGGCCCAGCGTCTCGGTCCCCAGGTGGCGGGCGGCGATGTCCGAGGGGATCGCGGCAGCCAGGGTCAGCGCGAAATCGAAATTGCCGTCCCGCAGGTCGTCCCACAGCGTCGCCAGCGATGAATTGAAGAACTGGAAGCGCGCATGGGGATGGTCGTCCGCAAAGGCCCGCAGCGCCCGGTTCAGGTCGGCGCGGGGAAACAGCACGTCCACCAGCACGCGCAGCCGCGTTTCCTCGCCCTTTTCCAGCGACTGGGCGTGGGTGGTGAAGCTGCGGGCGCGTTCGACCACGCTGCGCGCCTCGGCCAACAGGACCCGGCCGCGTTCGGTCAGCTCCGCCCTGCTGGTGCCGCGCCCCAGCAGGGGAAAGCCGCACTGGCTTTCCAATTGCGCCAGCGAATAGCTGACCGAGGAGATCGGCCGCCGCAATTCCTTGGCCGCCGCCGTCAGGCTGCCCGTGTCGGCGATGGCGCAGAAGGCGCGCAGGTGATCGACCAGGTTCGGGTGCATCTCAGAAATCCCGAAAGAACTTTGCCATTCTTTTCGGTTTACTCAAAAATGCATCCGATGCTAGCCTTTCCTTATCCACGGTCGGAGGAGGAACCGGCCGGCAAGACTGTTTGGGAGGACAGGCTATGCGCGGACTGAACGGGCTTGTGCCCGCATGAGCGATCATACCCTTGTCTGCGACAATGTCGTGCGCCGTTTCGGCGGCGTCGTCGCGCTGAAGAACGTATCCGTGGCCGTGAACCGGGGGGAAATCTTCGGCCTGGTCGGGCCGAACGGTTCCGGCAAGACCACGCTGGTCAATGCCATCACCGGCTTCTATCCGCCGCAGGAAGGCACGATCACGCTGGACGGGCAGCAGATCAACGGGCTGAAGCCGTTTCGCATCGCCTCCATGGGCGTGGCGCGCACCTTCCAGAACGTGGCGTTGTTCCACGGCATGTCGGTCCTGGACAACATCCTGATGGGCCGGCACATCTTCATGAAGCCCAATCCGCTGGCCTCCTTCTTCTATCCCTGGTGGGCGCAAAAGGAAGAAGTGGCCCACCGCCGCCATGTCGAGGAGGTGATCGACCTTCTGCAACTGGCGCCCGCGCGCGACGAACATGTCGATGTGATCCCCTTGGGCCTGCAGAAGCGGGTCGAACTGGCCCGCGCGCTCTGCGCCGAACCGCGCCTGCTGGTCCTGGACGAACCGATGGCCGGCATGAACCAGGAGGAAAAGGAATACATGGTCCGCTTCATCCTGGACGCGCAGGAGGCCCTAGGCCTGACAGTCCTGATCATCGAACATCACATGGATGTCGTGACCGCGCTTTGCGACCGGGTTCTGGTCCTGAACAACGGCCAGGAAATCGCCCAGGGCCCGGCACGCGCAGCCATCGCCGATCCCCGCGTGGTCGAGGCCTATATCGGAAAGCCCCGCCATGCAGCATGATCCGGTGAACATCGCCCAGGCCCAGGCGCTGCACCCGAACTGGCGCCAGGACGACACGATCCTGGCGCGCCTGGCGCAGAACGCGGCCGAGGTGCCGAACCAGGTCGCCATGCGCGAACGCGACCACGGCATCTGGCAGGAATATACCTGGGCCGACTACCTGCGGGCCGTGGTCGAATTCGCGGCGGGGCTTGAAGCGCGCGGCGTGAAGCCCGGCGACGTGGTCATGGTGATCGGCGACAACCGCCCGAACCTGTATTTCGCGATGCTGGGCGCGGCCTGCCTGCGGGCGATCCCGTCCCCCGCCTATGCCGATGCCCCGACCGAGGAACTGGCCGCCCAGATGGAGCGAGAGGACATCCGCGTCGCCGTGGCCGAGGACCAGGAACAGGTGGACAAGATGCTGGAGGCCAAGGGCCGCTGGACGCATCTGGACCTGGTCATCTATGACGACCCGCGCGGGCTTGCGGGCCGCGAACCGGCTGGCGTGGCGGGCTTCGACGCGATCCGCGCCGAAGGGGCTGCGCGGCTGGCCGCCGATCCGGGCCTGGCCCAGGCGCTGATCGCCCGGTCCACGATCCATGACATCGTGGTGCTGATGCATTCGTCGGGCACCACCGGCGCGCCCAAGGGCATCCCGCTGAAGCACGGCCATGTCCTGTCGGGCGTCCGCAATGCCGCCGCCGCCGGCTATTTCCAGCAGGGCGAGGTCCATATGGCCTATCTGCCGATGGCCTGGGTCGGCGACTTCATCTTTTCGGTCGGCGCGGCGATGGAATTGCGCTTTACCGTCAACATCCCCGAGGCGAATGAAACCGCGCTGCACGACCTGCGGGAAATGGCGCCCACGCTGTATTTCGCATCGCCCCGCGCCTGGTCGGCCATGCTGACGCGCGTGCAGGTGGGGATCGCGGAAACCACCGGCCTGAAGCGCAGGCTGTATGATTACTTCATGCCCCGCGCGATGGAGGCTGAACGCGCCCGCCTGGACGGCAAGCCCGCGGGCGGCGGTCTGACGCGATTCCTGGGCGAATGGCTGATCTATGGCCCGATCCGCGACCAGCTTGGCCTGGGCCGCGTGAAGCGCGCCTATACCGCCGGAGAGGCCATCGGCGAGGACGTGTTCCTGTGGTTCCGCGCCATCGGCCTGAACCTGCGCCAGTTCTATGGTCAGACGGAAAACTGCGCCTTGGCGGTTGCGCAAAAGCCCGAGGACATCTCGCTGACCACGGTCGGGCGCCCCTTCCCGGGCGTGGAGATGAAGATCGACGAGCATGGCGAGATCCTGCTGCGCGGCGACAACATCTTCGACGGCTATTTCCAGAACCCGAAAGCCAGCGCCGAGGCGCTGCAGGACGGCTGGCTGCACACGGGCGATGCGGGCCAGATCGAACCCGACGGGCAGTTGGTCGTCCTTGGCCGCGTGTCCGAGGTGGTGGAGAAACGCGACGGCACCCGCTTCATCGCCACCTATCTGGAAAACCGACTGAAATTCAGCCCCTATATCAAGGACGCCGCCGTCATCGGCAAGGGCCGCGACATGCTGGTGGCGATCGTCTGCATCGACTTCCAGGCGGTGGGCCAATGGGCGCAGGAACATGGCGTGGCCTATACCTCCTATGCCGAACTGTCCCAGGCCAGTCGCATCTATGACCTGATCTCGGGCGAGATCGCGGCCGTGAACGCCCATCTGCCGCATGGGCTGTCCATCGACCGCTTCGTGAACCTGCACAAGGATTTCGACCCCGACGACGGAGAGGTCACGCGGACCCGCAAGCTGCGGCGCAACGTGATCGACGACCGATACGGCCCGATCATCGAGGCGCTGAACCGGGGCGACGACCAGATCGACTTCAAGGCGCAGATCACCTATGAAAACGGCCAGACCGGGTCGCTGGACCGGGTGCTGCGGCTGTCCGACGTGAAGGGGGCCGCGTGATGGCTTATTTCCTGGAACTGCTGATCTCGGGCGCGCTGACCGGGCTGATGTATTCGCTGGTCGCCCTGGGCTTCGTGCTGATCTATAAATCCGCGGGCGTGCCGAACCTGGCGCAAGGCGCCCTGGTGATGACGGCGGGCTATGCGGTCTGGCTGGTCATGGCCTGGGGCCTTCATGTCTGGATCGCCATCCCGCTTGCGGCCGCGATCATGTTCGGCTTCGGCCTTGTGGTGGAACGGCTGCTGCTGCGCCGCATGGTCGGCCAGCCGGTCATCATGGTGGTGATGCTGACCCTGGGGCTTGAGATCCTGCTGCGCGGCATGGTGCCGGGCATCCTGGGATCGACGCCCAAGCCCATCGACCTGGGGATCGACTTCGCCCCCATCATCATCGGCGACGTCTTCATCAACCGCACCTCGCTTTACGGCGGCATCATCGCGCTGCTGCTGGTCGGGGCCTCGCTTCTGTTCTTCCGCACCCGGACCGGCACCAAGCTGCGCGCCGTCTCGGACGACCATGTGTCCAGCTGGGCCGTGGGCATTTCCGTGGAACGCGCCATCGGCATTTCCTGGGGCCTGGCGGGCATCGCCGCCGTGGTCGCGGGGGCGCTGTGGGGATCGTCGCAGGGCGTGGACTGGACGCTCTCCGCGCTGCTGTTCCCGGCGGTCGCCGTGGTGATCCTGGGCGGCGTCGATTCGGTGCCCGGCGTCCTGGTGGGCGGCATCCTGGTGGGCGTCCTGGGCACGGTCATCCCCGGATACCTGGACAGCTTCGCGGGCGGTTCGACCCGCGACGTCGTCACCTCGCTCATCATCCTGCTGACCATCATGGTCCGCCCCTTCGGCATCTTCGGCCGAGAAGACATCGAGAGGATCTGACGCCATGTTCTATCGCCTCTCGGGGACGTATCACACCAGCTATCAGGCCGACCGCAAGCTGTGGAAGATCCCCACGGACCGCTGGCTGGTGATCGGGCTTCTGGTGCTGGCGCTTCTCGCGCCGCTTTATGTCTCGCCGCTGTATCTGGGCAGCTATGTCCTGCCATGGGTGATCTGGTCGGCGGCCGCGCTGTCGCTGACGCTGCTGATGGGCCTGGCGGGGCAGCTGCATTTCGGCTTTGCCGCCGTGATGGCGATCGGGGCCTATGCCTCGATCCACCTGGTGCGGGCGGGGGTGCCCTTCGAACTGGCGCTGCTGCTCTCGGGGCTGATCTCGGCGGTGATCGGCGCGATCTTCGGGGGCGCGGCGCTGCGGGTGAAGGGGCTTTACCTGGTGATGGCCACGCTGGCGATGCAATATCTGGTCGATTGGGTCGTGGTGAACGTGCCCGCGATTTCCGGGGGCGCACACGCCACCCTGCGCACGCCTGCGGTCAGCTTCCTGTTCTTTCCCATCGAAAGCCTTTCGGCGCGCTACTGGCTGGCGCTTGGCTGGGCGGTGCTGCTGACGGTGTTCTTCATGAACGTCAAGCGCACTTCGTTCGGGCGCGCCCTTGTGGCGATCCGCGACAAGGATTTTGCCGCCGCCGTGATCGGGGTCGATCCCTTCAGGACCAAGCTGATGGCCTTCTTCACCTCGTCCTTCATGGGCGGCGTGACGGGCGCGATCCTGGCCTTCTGCTTCTATCGCGCGGTGACGCCGGAACAATTCGGCTTCAACGTGTCCATCCAGCTTGTCGCCATGGTGCTGGTGGGGGGCCTGGGATCGGTGATCGGATCCTGGCTGGGCGCGGGCTTCGTGCTGCTGGCGCCGATCTTCCTGACCAACCTGGTATCGGGCCTTGCCGCATCCGGCTGGGTTCCGGTCAGCCAGAACTTCCTGTCGCACCTGCCCCTGATGATCTACGGCGCGATGATCATCGGCTTCCTGCTTCTGGAACCGCTGGGCCTGGCGAAAATCTATGACAACATCCGCAAGTATTTCCTGGTCTGGCCCTTCCGCCACGCCAGAAGCTGACCCTGGGAGGGGGAACGCATAACATGGGAGGAAAACACATGACCTTTCTGCGCAAGCTGGCGCTGACGACGGCCCTGGTGGCCGGGCTGTCCGCCCCCGTGGCCGCCGAGGACGTAAAGTTCGGCCTGCTTCAGGATTTCACGGCGGTTTATACCTTCGTGACCGGCCAGTATAACCAGGGCCAGCAGGATTACCTGGCCCTTGTGAACGCCGAAGGCACGCTGGGCGACGGCAATACCGTCACCGCCATCGTGCGCGACACCGGCAACCAGCCGCAGCGCGGGATCGAGGCCTATAACCGCGCGAAGGAGGAAGGCGCGGTCCTGTTCGACTTCCTGTCCACGCCCGTGTCCGCCGCGATCCTGGACCAGGCGCAGGCCGACAAGAACGTGGTCATCACCCCCGCCCACGGGCGCGGCGACGCCTCCGACGGCACGGTCTTCCCCTATGTCTTCCCGATGTTCGCGACCTATTGGGCGCAGGCCGCTGCCCTGATCGAACACATGAAGGAAACCGGCGGGCTGGAAGGCAAGAAGATCGCCATCGTCCATATCGACAGCCCCTTCGGCCGCGAACCCGGCCCGATCCTTCAGGCCCTGTCCGAACAGGAGAAGTTCGAGTTCCAGGCCTTCCCCTATGCCAGCCCCGGCAACGAACAATCCGCCGCCTGGTCAGAGGTTCGGCGTTACCGCCCCGATTACGTCCTGATCTGGGGCGCGGGCGGCGGTCAGGCCGTGTCGGTCCGCACCGCCATCCAGAACGGCATCCGCCCCGAACAGATCCATTCGGTGATCTGGCTGGCCGAAACCGACGCGGCCAATGTGGGCCCGCAGATGAAGGGCGTGAAGCGCTTCGAGGCCACGGCCTCGGGCACCGACCATCCGATCATCCAGCGCATCCAGGAAAAGGTCATCGACGCAGGCAAGGGTTCGGGCGACCAGGCCAATGTCGGCACCAGCTATTACAACCTGGGCGTCGCCACCATGGCCGTCGCGGTCGAGGCCGCGCGCCTGGGCATGGAAGGCGGCCAGCCCTTGACAGGCGATGCGCTGAAGGCGGGCTTCGAGAAGATCGCGGGCTTTGACGCCGAAGGGCTGATGCCGCCCGTCACCTATACCGCCGAGGACCACCAGGGCGGCGGCGCAGGCCGGGTGTCGGAATGGGACGGCGAGAAATGGGTGCCGGTCAGCGAATGGCACGCCGCCTATCCCGAGCTGATCCGCCAGGTGATCGAGGAATCGGCCGCCAAATACGCAGCCGAGCACTGACGCCATGCCCGCGCTTGTTCTGGAAAACGTCGAGGTGATCTATGACAAGGTCTTCCTTGCCATCAAGGGCGTCTCGCTTGAGGTTGGCGAGGGCGAGATGGTCGCCCTGCTGGGATCGAACGGCGCGGGCAAATCGACGACGCTGAAATCCATCTCGGGGCTCTTGGGCCCCGAGCGTGGGCTGGTCACGCGGGGCGAAATCCGCTGGGGCGACCGGTCGATCCTGAACATGGGGGCGCCCGAACGCGTGGCGGGCGGACTGGTGCATGTGCTGGAAGGCCGGCGCATCTTCGGCCACCTGACCCCGGACGAAAACCTGGTCGCCGCCTATCGCGGGCGTTCCGTCGCGCGCTTCAACGAATTGCGCGAACAGGTCTATGCCTATTTCCCGCGCCTCAAGGAACGCATCAAGTCCAAGGCCGGATATCTGTCGGGCGGGGAACAGCAGATGCTGGCCATCGGCCGGGCGCTGATGACCGAACCGAGGCTCATCATGCTGGACGAGCCGTCACTGGGCCTGTCGCCCCTGCTGGTGCAGGAAATCTTCGGCATCATCGGGGAAATCAACGCGCGCGAGGGGTTGTCGGTGCTGCTGGTCGAACAGAACGCCGCCGCCACCCTGGACATCGTGTCCCGCGCCTATCTGATCGAGCAGGGGCAGGTGGTGATGTCGGGGGCGGCCGAGGTGCTGAAGTCGAACCCCGACGTGCAGGACTTCTATCTGGGCGGGGCGGAACATACCGACTACCGCAACGTCAAACACTATCGCCGGCGCAAGCGCTGGCTGGCCTGAGGAAAGCCCATGACCGTCGATCTTGACCACGCCCGCGACACGCGCGAGGGGCCGCCGCTTGCCCGCCTGAACGCGCAACTGGCGCGGATGCGCGACACCCAAGCCTTCTGGGCGGACCTGCCTGCAACACCGCTGGACAGCCTGGCCGACCTCGCGCGCCTGCCGGTGCTGCGCAAGTCGGATCTGGTCGAATTGCAGGCCAAGGATGCGCCCTTCGGCGGGCTGACGGGCGGTCCGGTATCCGGGTTGCGGCGGCTGTTCGTGTCGCCCGGCCCGATCTTCGACCCGGAAGGGCGCGGGCCGGACTGGTGGGGATCGGCGGCGGCGCTGTCCGCCGCCGGGGTGCAGGGGGGCGACGTGATCCTCAACACCTTCTCCTATCACCTGACGCCCGCCGCCTTCATCTTCGAGGCCGGGGCCGAGGCACTGGGCTGCCCGGTCATCCCGGCCGGTCCCGGCAACACCGCCGACCAGCTTGTGGCGATCCGGCAATACCGCCCGCGCGTCTATGTGGGCGTGCCGGATTTCCTGAAGATCATCCTGGACAAGGCGGATGAAGGGGGCGTGGACCGGACCTGCCTTCAGGTGGGCATGGTCACGGGCGCGGCCCTGCCCGACAGCCTGCGGGCCGAACTTTCGTCGCGCGGCGTGGCCGTCAGCCAGTGCTATGGCACCGCCGACCTTGGCATCGTGGCCTATGAGGATGGCGGGCCGGGCATGGTGCTGAACGACGGCGCCATCGTGGAAATCGTCCGCCCCGGCACCGGCGATCCCGTTCCCGACGGCGAGGTGGGCGAGATCGTGGTGACGCGGCTTGACGCCGACTATCCCCTGCTGCGCTTCGCCACGGGCGACATGTCGGCCATCATCCCCGGCGCGACGGGCGCGCGCCGCATCAAGGGCTGGATGGGCCGCGCCGACCAGGCGGCCAAGGTCAAGGGCATGTTCGTGCGCCCCGAACAGATCGCAGCCATCGGCCGCGCGGTCCCGGGCTGCGAGCGCCTGCGCCTGGAAATCAGCCGCAGCGGCGAACAGGACCGGATGCACCTGCTGGCCGAACATCCCGACAGCAGCGCCGCCGCCGCGTTGGCCGAGAAACTGGCCGAGATCACCCGCCTGAAAGGCTCGGTCGAGGTGGTGGCGCCGGGCAGCCTGCCCAATGACGGCCGGGTCATCGCCGACCTGCGCTGATTATTCGACCGCCGGCGCCCCGTCCGCCAGCCGCGTCCGGTCCAGCACGCGGACGGCGCTACGGCCCATTTCGATGATGCCGGCGTCGCGCAATTCGCCCAGCATCTTGTTGACGGTCTGGCGCGAACAGCCGATGACCACGCCAAGCTGCGACTGGCTGATGCGCACCGCATCGTCCGAATCACCGGTCAACTGGCGCAGATACAGCCGCATCCGCTGATCGGCGGTATAGTAATGATCCGCGGTGCGGTTGCGGTTTTCCCGCATCAGCCGGTCGTGCAGCAGCGTGCACAGGTTGGGGATCAGGATCTGCGGCGGAACATGGGTGTAAAGCGCCTTGGCGGGACAGAACAGCACCGTCGTATCTGTCAGGGTGACGCAGCCGGCCGCGCAGGGCCGACCCGACAGGGCTTCTACCTCGCCCAGCATCTCGCCCGCGGTGGCGATGTGGATGATCACCTGATTGCCCGAACTGTCGACATAGCAGACCTCGACCCGGCCCGAGGCGATGAAATAGCTGCCGGTGGTCGGCTCGCCCTGGCGCAGGATGGGGGTCGAGGCCTTCACGAGGCGAGAGGTGCAGGCCGACAGCAGCGCGTATTTCTGGTCCCGTGTCAGACCTGTCAGGATCGGGGCCTGGAACAGATGGGCGAAATCGTGCGGATCAATCATCGCGGACAGGTCCATCGGCAACGGGGCTGAGTGCCAGTAAACCAAAGTGGACCATGAATGGAACGTAAAAATGGCTATCCCGGCCCCAAGGGGCACCGCATCAACATGATGCAACGGGATAGCCGTAACTCGCACTCAACCATAATCTTGCAGCGCACCACGACTGCGCCCTTAGACTGATAGTCCTTTTGTCTGGCACGAAGTGTCAACCAGACGACATTTCCGCCCTCAAAACGCAGTTGTGCAGCAAACTTGCGCGGCAATGCCCGTCGCATTTGTCACAATATCAACATGACCCTGAAATCGTTCACATTGGTCAAGGTGGGCCCGGTCACCACCTGCGCCCCAAGGGCCGCGAAAAACCCGTGCGCATCGTTCCGGTCCAGCGCAAGCCTGGCCTGGGCGGGGGGGATCGACGTCAGGGTCCGGGGCGAAATCAGCGCCCCCGCGACGTCCGCCGCGCCATCCACCCCATCGGTGTCGCAGGCCAGCGCATGAAGATTCGGCGCGCCGTCCAGGGCCAGGGCCAAGGCCAGGCAATATTCGGCATTCGGCCCGCCCAGGCCGTCGCCCCGGCGGGTCACGGTCAGTTCACCCCCCGACAGGATCACCAGGGGCGAATCGCCCGGCCGGCGCGCGGCCTGTCGCGCCAGGGCCAGACGGGCATGATCCGCCGCCACTTCCCTTGCCTCGCCTTCCAGCGAATCGCCCAGGGTTTCGACCGCGCAGCCCAGGTCGCGGGCCAGGTCGGCGGCGGCTTGCAGCGATTGGGCGGGGGCGGCGATGATGCGGTTTTCGACCCGCGACAGGCGCGGATCGCCCGGCGGGACCACCCCGCTGCCCCCTTCCAGGACGCGGGCCAGGCTTGGCGACTGCGGGATGCCCCAGCGATCCAGCACCGCGCGGGCGTCAGCAGGGGTGGACGGATCGCCGACCGTCGGCCCCGATCCGATCACCCCCGGATCGTCGCCCGGCACGTCGGAAATCATCAGCGTCAGCATCCGCGCGGGCCATGCGGCGGCGGCCAGTTGCCCGCCCTTCACGCGGGACAGATGCTTGCGCACCGTGTTCATGGCCCCGATCGGCGCCCCCGAAGCCAACAGCGCGGCATTCACCGCCTGCTTTTCCGCCAGGGTCAGGCCCTGGGCCGGGGCACACAGCAATGCCGAGGCCCCGCCCGAGATCAGCGCCAGCACAAAGTCGTCCTGCCCCAGGCCGTCCAGCAGCGACAGCATCCGCAGCGTGGCCTGCGCGCCCGCCTCATCGGGGACGGGATGGGAAGCCTCGACGATCTCGATGCCCTGGCAAGGGCGGGCATGGCCATGGCGGGTGATGACCAGGCCTTCGCAGGGGCCCCAGGCGGCTTCCACGGCCTCGGCCATGCGCGCGCTGGCCTTGCCCGCGCCGACGACCACGACCCGGCCGGACGGCCTGGGCGGCAGATGGGCCGCCAGCATCCGCATGGGATCGGCGGCCTGGACGGCGCGGTCGAACAGGCCGCGCAGGAAGGCGGCGGGATCGGTCACGGGGTTCATCGTCTTTGCCCCAAACCCCCGCCGGACTGACGGCGGCGGGCGGTTTCGTCATGGGCCTGCGATTCGGCGATGTCGCGGGCGGCCTTGCGGACATAGGCCAGATGCGCATGGGCAGCGCTCCGGGCGGCATCGGGATCGCCCGACAGGATCGCCAGGCCGATGGCGCGGTGCTGGTCGCGCAGATGGTCGCGGATCCGGTGCAAGGTGAACATCCGCCCCCGGTTCCGCGCCACGTTGCTGCGCAGGTTGCCCGACAGCGCCCGCATGATCTGCAAAAGGACAAGGTTGTGGCTCGCCTCATAGATCGCCTGATGCAGGGCGGCGTCGGCCTCGGCCTCGTCGGCGGGATTGGCGGCGGCATGGGCGGCCTCGATCGCGTCAAGGGCGGCGGCGATGCGGTCGCGATCCAGTTCCGTGGCCCGCAGCGCGGCCAGCCCCGCCGCGTGGCTTTCGACCACGTCGCGGAAATCCAGGTAATCGTCCTCGACCTCGGGGTGGTCGGCCAGAAGCGCGATCAGCGGGTCGGTGATCGCCGCCCGGCCCAAGGCCGCCACCCGCAACCCGCGTCCCTTTTCGCCCGTCAGCAGCCCCCGATCCTGCAGGATCCGCAGCCCGTCCCGCAGCGTAGGACGCGACACGTTCAGCCGCGCCGCAAGATCGCGTTCCGGCAGAAGCCCTTCGTCGGGGGCCAGCGATCCTTCAAGGATCAGCGTTTCGATATGCCGCGCCACGGCCTCGGCCGCGCGTTCGGGGCGGATGGAAAAGTCGGTCATGGCAAGAACCCTAGTGTCGCGCCCATTTCATCGCAATTGACAGGCTTGGTCAATTTATTTTACCAAGGCCCGAACACGGAGGCAAAGCCATGTCCATCGCCATGCCGACACCCGATGCGGGGGTCATCGCCCGCGGTCCGCAGATCGTCGCCGCCCTGCGCGCCGTCCTGCCCCCCGACGCGGTGATCGACGATCCCCAGGAAACCCGCGCCTATGAATGCGACGCGCTGACGGCATACCGTTGCCCGCCGCTGGCCGTGGTCCTGCCGCGCAGCACGGCCGAGGTCGCGGCCGCCATGCGCATCTGCGGCCAGATGGGCGTGCCGGTGGTCCCGCGCGGGGCGGGCACCTCGCTTGCGGGGGGCGCGCTGCCCACCGCCGATTGCGTGATCCTGGGCACCATGCGCCTGCGCGAGGTGCTGGAGATCGACACGGACAACCGCTTCATCCGCGTCCAGACCGGCGTGACCAACCTGTCGGTCAGCGCGGAACTGGAACCATACGGCTTCTTCTATGCGCCCGACCCGTCCTCGCAACTGGCCTGCACCATCGCGGGCAATATCGCGATGAACTCGGGCGGGGCGCATTGCCTGAAATACGGCGTCACCACCAACAACCTTCTGGGCGCGACCGTGGTCCTGACGACCGGAGAGGTCGTGGAACTGGGCGGGCCGGAACTTGGCCCCGCGGGCCTGGACCTGCTGGGCGTGCTGTGCGGGTCCGAAGGCCAGCTTGGCGTCGTGACCGAGGCGACCCTGCGCATCCTGCCCCGCCCGGAAGGCGCGCGGCCCGTGCTGATCGGCTTCGATTCCCCCGAGGTCGCGGGCGAATGCGTGGCCAACATCATCCGGTCCGGCGTGCTGCCGGTCGCCATCGAATACATGGACGAACCCTGCCTGCGCGCGGTCGAGGCCTTCGCCAAGGCAGGATACCCTGATTGCCCTGCCGTCCTGATCGTCGAGGTCGAGGGGTCCAAGGCCGAGATCGACGACCAGATCGCCCGCATCCGCGCCATCGCCGACGCCCTGAACCCCGTCGAGTTCCGCGAAAGCCGCAATGCCGACGAAGCCTTGGCGATCTGGAAGGGCCGCAAGTCGGCCTTCGGCGCGATGGGACGCTTGGGCGACTACATCTGCCTGGACGGCACCGTTCCCGTGGGCCAGTTGCCCTATACCCTGCGCCGGATCGGCGAACTGTCGCGCCAGCACGGGCTGGAGGTCGCGAACGTCTTCCATGCAGGCGACGGCAACATGCACCCCCTGATCCTGTTCAACGCCAACAAGCCCGGCGACCTCGCCCGGGCCGAGGCCTTCGGCTTCGACATCCTGCGCCTTTGTGTCGAGGTCGGCGGCTGTCTGACCGGCGAACATGGCGTGGGCGTGGAAAAGCGCGACCTGATGGGGGACCAGTATGCGCCCGACGACCTGGCGATCCAGATGCAGGTGAAGGATGTCTTCGACCCCGGCTGGCTTCTGAACCCCGCCAAGGTCTTCCCGCTGGACGCCAGCGCCGCCCACCGCGCGAGGGCTGCGGAATGAGCGTCGCCCTGGATCTTGCCCCCGCGACCGAGGCCGAAGTCGCGGAAGTCCTGGCCGATTGCCATGCCCGGCGCACCCCCCTGCGCCTCACGGGCGGCGGCACGCGGGTCGAAAACCGCGCGGCCGGCGAAACCCTGTCGCTGTCGCGCCTGTCCGGCGTCGTGACCTATTCCCCGGGCGAGATGACGCTGATTGCCCGCCCCGGCACGCCATTGCCCGAGATCGAACGCATGCTGGCCGCGGAAGGCCAGGCCCTGGCCTTCGAGCCGCCCGACATGCGCCCCGTCCTGGGGGGCAACGGCACGCCCACCCTGGGCGGCACCGTCGCCGCCAATACCAGCGGCCCGCGCCGCCTTCTGGTCGGGGCCTGCCGCGATCACCTGCTAGGGGTGCGTTTTGTCGATGGTCGCGGACGCATCCTGAAGAACGGCGGGCGGGTGATGAAGAACGTCACCGGCCTGGATTTGTCCAAGCTGCTGGCCGGATCATACGGCACCCTGGCCGTCCTGACCGAGGTGGTGCTGAAGACCCTGCCGCTGCTGCCCGCCCGCACGACCCTGGCCTTTCCCGACGTGACCGAGGACACCGCCCTGCGCATCTTCACGACGGCTTTGTCCACCCCCTATGAGGTGTCGGGCGCGGCCCATGTCGGCGGCACGGCCTATCTGCGGATCGAGGGGCTGGATGGCCAGCTTGCCTATCGCCGCGACCGTCTGCTGGCGCTTCTGGCCGAGTGGCGCCCCGAGGTGACAGACGACGCCCCCTGGCAAGCCATCCGCGACGTGGCGCATTTCGCCGGCGGCGGCCCGCTGTGGCGGATCCTGTGCAAGCCCAGTGATGCGCCCGGCCTTTGCGACGGGCTGCGAACGATGGGCGGGGACTGCTCGCTGGACTGGGGCGGCGGCCTGATCTGGTATCATGGCCCCGGCAACCCGCGTGCCCTTGCCCCCCATGCCACGCTGGTCCGCCGCGAGGGCGCGGAGGGCCCGGCTTTCCCGCCGCTGCCCCCTGCCGTCGCGCGGCTTCAGGACGGGCTGCGCCGCAGCTTCGACCCGGCGGGCATCCTCAACCCCGGCCTGATGGACGCTTAAGATGCAAACGACCTTTACCGCCCAGCAACTGGCCGATCCACTGACCGCGCGGTCGAACGAGATCCTGCGCACCTGCGTCCATTGCGGTTTCTGCACGGCGACCTGCCCCACCTACAAGGTGCTGGGGGACGAATTGGACAGCCCGCGCGGGCGGATCTATCTGATCAAGGACATGCTGGAAAACAGCCGCGTGCCCGATGCCAAGACCGTCCAGCATATCGACCGCTGCCTGTCCTGCCTGTCCTGCATGACCACCTGCCCGTCGGGCGTGCATTACATGCACCTGGTCGATCACGCGCGGGAATATATCGAGGCGAACTATCGCCGCCCCCTGCCCGACCGGCTGCTGCGCTGGATGCTGGCCAAGATCCTGCCCTATCCCGACCGCTTCCGGCTGGCGCTGCGTGGCGCGAAACTGGGCCGCCCCTTCCGCAAGCTGCTGCCCGATCCCCGGCTGCGGGCGATGCTGGACATGGCCCCCCGCGACATCCCGCCGCCCAGTCTGAACGACCGCCCGCAGGTCTTCGCGGCCCAAGGCGCCCGCCGCAAGCGGGTGGCGCTGCTGGTGGGCTGCGCGCAGCGGGCGCTGAACACCGACATCAACGACGCCACCATCCGCCTGCTGCGCCGCCATGGCTGCGAGGTGGTGATCCCCAAGGGCCTCGGCTGCTGCGGCGCGCTGACCCATCACATGGGCCGCACGGACGAAAGCCATGCCATGGCCGCGGCCAACATCCGCGCGGTCATGGCCGAGGTGAACGGCGACGGCCTGGACGCAGTGGTCATCAATACCTCGGGCTGCGGGACCACAGTCAAGGATTACGGCCACATGTTCGCGGGCGATCCGCTGGAAGCCGACGCGGCGCGCGTGGCCGGTCTGGCCCGCGACATCACCGAGGTCATGGCCGACCTGGGCCTGTCGGACGCGACCCATGCCGCGCCCTTGCGGGTCGGCTATCACGCTGCCTGTTCGCTGCAGCACGGACAGCAGATCAAGGCCACGCCCAAGGAATTGCTGGCGGATGCCGGTTTCACCGTGCTGGAACCGAAGGACAGCCATATCTGCTGCGGATCGGCCGGCACCTATAACCTGATGCAGCCCGCCATCAGCGCCGAGTTGAAGGCCCGCAAGGTCGCCACATTGGAGGCCACCAGGCCCCAGGTCATCAGCGCCGGGAACATCGGCTGCATGATGCAGATCGGGTCGGGCACGGGCGTGCCGGTCGTCCACACCGCCGAACTGCTGGACTGGGCCACCGGCGGGCCGCGGCCCCGGGCCTTGGAAGGCATGGACATGTTGCAACCGGGATAATGGTATAGAATTTCTGTCGGGAATCCTTGACGCGAAGCGCAGGATCGGGTGAATGCTGGCCCGTCCAACAATCGCCCAGCGGCTTCCAGCAGGTTCCCCATGTCCGGTCTGTCCCGATCCCTTTTCCTGGCAAGCGTCAGCGCGCTTGCCCTGGCCTGTCCCGCCTTGGCGCAGGATGCCGCCGCACCTGCCGACGATTCGGTCTTTGTGCTGGGCGACATTACGCTGACCGTGGATGACGTCGCGGGCTATTTCGCCAATGGCGCGCAGGCCACCAAATCCGCGCTGCCGATCAGCGAGGCGCAGCAATCCATCAGCGTCGTGACCGAGGAGCAGATCACCGAGCAAGGTTCCGAGAACCTGGGCGAGGCGCTGAACTATTCCACCGGCGTTCTGGGCCAGCCCTTCGGCAACGACCCGCGCTTCAACAACCCGACCCTGCGGGGCTTTCCCGGGGAACGCGCGCAGTATGTGAACGGCTTGCGCCAGGGCCGCCTGTTCGGCGCCGTCGATTACGAAACCTACGGGATGCAGCAGGTCGAGGTTCTGCGCGGGCCTTCGTCCTCGCTTTATGGGTCCGGCTCGCCTGCGGGGATCATCAACCAGGTCCAGAAGCGCGCCCAGTCCACCGATTTCGGCGAAATCGGGCTGGGCCTCGACAGCGACGAAGGCAAGCAGCTGTTCTTCGACGTGAACCGCGCCCCTAACGCGGATCTGTCATGGCGCCTGACCGGGACGGGCCGCGACATCCGCACTCAGGTCGATGACCTGGACAACAAGCGCGGCTATCTGGCGGGTGCGGTCCGCTGGACCCCGGACGAGGCGACGACCATCGACTTCCTGTCGTCCTATACCAAGGACTCGCCCATCACGCCGGTGGGCGTGCCCTATGCGCTGGCGCAATCGGGCGACCTGGACGACCTGCGCGACCTCAACGCAGGCGAGCCGGACTTCGACGACAGCGATCGCAGGCTGTTCACCCTAGGGGTCGAGGTCAGCCACGAACTGGCGAATGGCTGGACCCTGTCACAGGGAGTGCGCTACGAGGACTTTGACTGGAACTACGACGCGACCTCCTGCGCCTTCTTCTGTCCGTTGAACGCGGACGGCACCTTCGACCGCACCACCATCCGCCAGAGCGAGGACAGCCGGACCATCAGCGCCGACACCCGCCTGTCGGGCGAGATCGTGACGGGCGCGGCCACCCATCAGGTGCTGCTTGGGCTGGACGTGCAGAAATACGATTCGGAAGACTTCACCATCTTCGGCACGGCGGCGCCGCTGGATCCGTCGAACCCGGTGTACAATCCCGATGCCGTGACGCTGGACGGTTTCGCAGGCGGGCGCGACATCACCTTCAAGCAGATGGGCCTTTACGCCCAGGATGAGGTGTCTCTAGGCAACTGGCGCGGATCGGCAGGCATCCGCTATGACCGGGCGGAACAGGACGGCCTGTCCTACGGGTCGGATTCGAGCTTTGACGACAGCCAGGTGACGGGACGGCTGGGCCTTGGCTATGCCTTCGCCAACGGGCTTCTGCCCTATGCCAGCTATTCGACCTCGTTCGAGCCGCTGCCGGGCACCGATATCGAGGGCGCGGCCCTGCAACCGACCGAAGGCAAGCAGTGGGAGGTCGGTCTGAAATACAGCCCCGCCGCCTTTGACGGGCTGTTAACCGCCGCCATCTACGACCTGCGCCAGACCAACCTGACCCGCCCGGTGTCCGAGCAGATCGGCGGCGAAATCCGCAGCGGCCTTCGCCAGATCGGCGAGGCCAGGTCACGCGGGCTGGAACTGTCGGCCATCGCCACGGTTGCCGAGGGCTGGGACGTGCAAGCCAGCTATGCCTATAACGACACCGAACAGCTTGAAGGCGACAACGAGGGCAATGCCCTGCCCAACGCCCCCAAGCACCTTGCCAGCCTGTGGGTGATGCGCGATTTCGGCAACGGCATCCGCGCGGGCGGCGGCATCCGCCATGTGGGCGAACGCTTCGGGGACGAGGCCAATGCCCTGGAACTGGACAGCCAGACCCTGGTGGATCTGGGCGCCAGCTATACCCGCGGCAATGTCGAGGCTGCGCTGAACGTCTCGAACCTGACCGACAAGGCCTATGTCGCAAGCTGTTCCAATTTCGGCTGTTTCTTCGGCGAAGGCCGCACCCTGTCGGCGACGGTCAAGTACACATGGTGACGGGCGGGGGCATCATGCCCTCGCGTCGTGCGATCCTGACCGCCGCCGGGGCATTCCTGGCGGCGGGCTTGCCTTTGCGGGCGGCCCCATCCGCGCCACGTCTGGCAGCCATCGACTGGGCGATGCTGGAAACGGCAACGGCCATCGGCCACATGCCCGTCGCCGCCGCCGAACTGGTCCGCTTCCGCGCCGATGTGATCACGCCCGCGATTCCCCCCGATGTCACCGACTTGGGCCTGCGCGGCGCCCCGAACTTCGAGCTGCTGCAGCTGGTGCGGCCGGACCTGATCCTGTCCTCGCCCTTTTACACCCATTACGAGGATCGGCTGCGCCAGGTCGCCCCGGTCCTGTCCCTGCCCTTCTTCGTGCCTGGCGAACCGCCCCTGCCCAAGGCCCTTGCCGCCCTAACGGCCTTGGCCGATGCCATCGGCGATCCGGCCGCGGGCGCGCGTGCCAGGGCAGAAACCGAGGCCACCCTGGACAGCCTTGCCGCGCGGCTGGCGCCCTTCCGCGACAGGCCGGTGGCCCTGGTCAATATCGGTGACGGGCGTCACATGCGGGTCTTCGGTTTCGACAGCCTGTTCGGCAGCACCCTGGACCGGCTGGGCCTGCGCAATGCCTGGGCCGGCGATACCGCCTTCAGCTTCCTTGCCCCCGTTCCGCTGGAGCGTCTGGCAGACATGCCCGATGCCCGGCTGGTCAATATCGGCACCCTGCCCCCTGCGGCCGACCGCGCCCTGTCGCGCAGCATCCTGTGGCGCGCCCTGCCCCCGGTGGCCCAGGGGCGGACCCATCTGTTGTCTGATGTCAACGCCTTCGGCGCCGTTCCTGCCGCGCTGCGCTTTGCCACGCTGCTGGCGCAGGCCTTCGAGACAGGGCCAAAGGCCATCGCATGACCGCGCGGTTGCTGCCCCTTGCCCTGCTGGCATCGGCCCTGTGGCTGTGGGCGGCGCTGCATCTGCTGCCCTTGGCGCAATGGCCCGCCTGGCCGCTGGATCCGGCACGGATGGACATTCCGCAGATCCTGCTGGGTTTCGGGCTGATGCCGCGCGGGATCGTCGCCCTGCTGGCGGGCGCGGCCCTGGGCCTGTCGGGCGCGATGCTGCAGGTCGTCCTGCGCAACCCCGTGGCCGACCCCACCACGCTGGGAATCTCGGCCGGGGCGCAACTGGCGCTGGTGACGGCCACGATCATGGCCCCTGGCCTGTTGCAGGAAGGACGCTGGCCGGTGGCCCTGGCGGGTGCGGGACTGGCGGCCGGGCTGGTCCTGCTGATCGGCGCGCGGCGGGCCTTTGCGCCGGTGACGATGGTGATCGCGGGGATGCTGGTCGGCATGACCGCCAGCGCGGTGGCCACGGCCATGACGCTGGCGCAGGGCGAATACCTGCTGTCGCTGGTGATCTGGAACGGCGGTTCGCTGGTCCAGCAGGACTGGTCGGGGGTGCGGGCGCTGGCGGCGGTGCTGGCCTTCGGCGCCGCAGCGGCGGCCCTGCTGGCGCGTCCCCTGCGCGTGCTGTCGCTGGGCACCGAGGGCGCGCAGGGCCTGGGCCTGAACGTGGCCGCGGTGCGCCTTCTGGCCGTCGGCGTGGCGGTGATCCTGGCCGCCGCCGTGTCCGCCGAACTGGGGCTGGTCGCCTTCGTGGGCCTGGCCGCGCCCGCCTTGGCGCGATCCATGGGCGCTGTGTCGATCCCGCGCCTGCTGGCCCTGTCGTCGCTGGTGGGCGCGCTGATCCTGTCGGTTTGCGACGGGCTGGTGCTGCTGGTGGCAGGCCAGGTGGGCGAGATGTTTCCGACCGGCGCGCTGACCGGCCTGATCGGCGGGCCGCTGCTGATCTGGCTGTTGCCGCGCCTGCGCGGATCGACCCCGCCCGGAACCGAACGCGCCGAAGGCCCCGCGCCGCGCCGCGAACGACCCGCGCCGCTGCTGATCGGGCTGGCGGTGTCGTTGGTCGTTGCCGCCCTTGTGCTGGTCTGGATCGGCCGGGTGCCGGGCGGATGGGCGGTGCTGGACGCCCAAAGCTTCGCGGCCTTTCTGCCCATGCGCCTGCCGCGCCTGATCGCGGCGGCATCCGCCGGGGCGGCCCTGGCGATCGCGGGCGCGATCCTGCAACGGTTGACGGCGAACCCGCTGGCCTCGCCCGAGGTGCTGGGCGTTTCGGGCGGCGCGGCCATGGGCTATGCGGGCGTGGTCTATCTGGTGGCGGCGCCTACGGCTGCCGCGCTGACGGGGGGCACAATGGCCGGGGGGGCGCTGGCCTTGGTCCTGATTGCGGCCTTCGTCAGCCGCCGCGACATGCCCGCCGAAAGGGTGCTGCTGGCGGGGATTGCGGTGTCGGCCCTGGCCTCGGCGCTTCTGTCGGTGGCGATGGCCGTGGGCGATGCGCGGTCCTTCCAGATCCTTGCCTGGCTGTCGGGATCCTCCTCGGTCGTCACCATGTCCGGTGCGCTGGCGCTGGCGGCGGTAGCGGCGGTGCTGTGGACCGGGGCGCTTGCCGCGCGGCGCTGGCTGGCGGTGCTGCCGCTTGGCCCCGGCGTCGCAGGCGGGCTCGGCCTGCCGCTGCGACCGGCGCGGATGGTGCTGATCGCATTGGCCGGGATGGCCACGGGCGCGGCGACCGTGCTGGTCGGCCCCTTGTCCTTCGTGGGCCTGATGGCCCCGCACATGGCCCGCCGTTTGGGCCTTGCCCGGCCCGGCGATCACGTCACGGGTGCCGCGCTGATCGGGGCGGGGCTGATGCTGGCCGCCGATTTCGGGGCGCGGATGGCGGGCTTTCCCTATGAACTGCCGCTGGGGCTGTTCGCGTCCCTGATCGGCGCGCCCTGGCTGATCTGGCTGATGATGAGACCGCAGCGATGAGCCTTTTTTCCATCACCGACCTGAGCGTCGATGTCCCCGGCCGCCGCTTGCTGCACGGGTTGACGCTGGACCTGCCGCCGGGCCGGATGATCGCGCTGATCGGCCATAACGGATCGGGCAAATCCACGCTGCTGAAGGTGCTGGCCCGGCAGATGACGGCCAGCGGCGGCCGTGTCGCCTTCGAAGGCAGGGCCCTGGCCGACTGGCGCGCGCGCGATTACGCCCGCCGCCTGGCCTTTCTGCCGCAGCACCCCCCTGCCGCCGAGGGCATGACCGTGCGCGAGCTTGTGGCCCTTGGCCGCTATCCTTGGCACGGCGCGCTTGGCCGGTTCGGTCCCGATGACCACGCCGCCGTCGCCCGCGCCATGTCCGAATGCGGCGTGACCCCCTTTGCCGACCGCCTGGTCGATACCCTGTCGGGCGGCGAACGCCAGCGCGCCTGGCTGGCCATGATGGTCGCCCAGCAGGCGAGAACCCTGCTTCTGGACGAGCCGATCAGCGCGCTGGACATCGCCCACCAGGTCGAGGTTCTGGCGCTTGTCCGCCGCATGTGCCATGAGGCGAACCGCAGCGCCGTGATCGTCCTGCACGAGGTCAACATGGCCGCCCGGTTCTGCGACCATGTCGTCGCGCTGAAGGCCGGGGGCCTGGCCTTGCAGGGCGGCCCCGCCGACCTGATGCGGCCTGACGCGCTGCAAGATATCTATGGCCTGCCCATGCAGGTGCTGACACGCCCGGATGGCAGCCCGGTTGCCATTCCCGCCTGAAGGAAACGACCGATGCTGCGCCAGTTCTTTTCCTATTACCGTCCCTTCATGGGGCTGTTCTGGCTGGATTTCGGCTGCGCGGTGCTGTCGGGCCTGCTGGAACTGGCCTTCCCGCTGGCCGTCACGGCCTTCATCGACCACCTGCTGCCGCAGGGCGACTGGACGCTGACGGTCGCAGCCGCCGTCGGATTGCTGGTGCTTTATGCGGTCAACGCGGGCCTGCTGACCGTGGTGATCTATTGGGGCCACAAGCTGGGCATCAACATCGAGACCGAAATGCGGGCCCGCGCCTTCGATCACCTGACGCGGCTGTCATGGCGGTGGTACGACCGGGCGCGGACCGGCAAGCTGGTCGCGCGCGTGACCCGCGACCTGGAAGAAATCGGCGAAGTCGCCCATCACGGCCCCGAGGACGCCTTCATCGCGATCATGACCTTCGTGGGCGCCTTCGCCCTGATGTTCTGGGTCAACCCGCAGCTTGCGGTGATCGTGGCGCTGATCGTGCCGGCGATGCTGGCCATCGTGATCGTCTATGGCGGTCGCATGACGCAGACCTGGCGCGACATCTATTCCCGTGTGGGCGACTTCAACGTCCGCCTGGAGGAAGCCCTGGGCGGCGTCCGCGTGGTCCAGGCCTTCGGCAACGAGGCGCATGAGAACCACCTGTTCGCCGCCGACAACGCCCGGTACCGCCAGGCCAAGCTGGACGCCTATCGCGTGATGGCGGCGTCGAACGCCCTGCAATACATGGGGCTGCGGCTGGTGCAGGTGGTTGTCATGGTGGTGGGCGCGGGCTTCGTCCTGTCGGGCGAACTGACCACCGGCGGCTTCGTCGGCTTCCTTTTGCTGGTCGGCGTCTTCTATCGCCCGCTGGAAAAGATCGCCGCCGTGATCGAAACCTATCCGCGCGGCATCGCCGGGTTCCGCCGCTATCAGGAACTGCTGGCGACCGACCCCGAGATCGCCGACGCCCCGGACGCCATCGAGGCCCCGGCCCTGCGCGGCGACATCCGTTTCGAGAACGTGGGCTTCGCCTATGAGGAAGGCCGCACCATCCTGGACGGCATCGACCTGACCGTCCGCGCAGGCGAAACCGTGGCCTTCGTGGGGCCGTCGGGCGCGGGCAAGACCACGCTGCTGGCGCTGCTGCCCCGCTTCTATGAACCGACGCAGGGCAGGATCACGGTGGACGGGCTGGCGCTTGCCGACATGCGGCTGAACAGCCTGCGCAGGCAGATCGGGCTGGTCAGCCAGGACGTGTTCCTGTTCGGCGGCACCCTGCGCGAGAACATCGGCTATGGCCGCCTTGGCGCCACGGATGACGACATCCGCCAGGCGGCGGCGCAGGCGCAGCTGACCCAGATGATCGAAGGCCTGCCCGACGGGTTGGACACGATCGTCGGCGAACGCGGGGTGATGCTGTCGGGCGGGCAGAAGCAGCGCGTGGCCATCGCCCGCGCCTTCCTGAAGAACCCGCCGATCCTGATCCTGGACGAGGCGACAAGCGCGCTCGACAGCCAGACGGAACGGGAAATCCAGACGGCGCTGGATGCGCTTGCGGTGGGGCGCACGACCCTGGTGATCGCGCATCGCCTGGGCACGATCCGCAACGCGGACCGCATCGTCGTCATGCAGGCGGGCCGGATCGCCGAGATCGGCAGCCATGCCGACCTGATCGCCAAGGGCGGCATCTATGCCGCATTGGCCGCCTAGCCCCAATAGGCCGCCGTGGTGAAGGCCTTGCGGGCCATGCCGCGGGCCAGAAGGTGCTTGCGGGCCTGGCGGGCCTGCCCGGCCTCGGCCGCGAACCAGACAAAGTCCCCCTGCCCCGGATCGGCGGAAGCCAGGGTCGCCAGCAGGTCGTCGCAGCGCGTCACGCGCGGGTCGGCGGCCAGCGGGCCAAGGTCGGGATAACCGGCGCGGACATGGGCCGTCACCTCGCACCGCGCCAGATCCAGCATCCGCGCGATGGCAGGCAGTGCGGTTTCGTCCCCGAACAGGTGCAGGCGCTCCGCCTCGGGGCACCAGCCGCCGCCGGGGCCGATGATGCCGACTTCTACCCCCTCGGGCCCGGACAGCGCCCAGTCGCAGGTCGGGCTGCCCGCATGGCGGAAGATGTCGAAATCAACCCAGTCCTCGGCCTGGGCCGCCACCGTATAGACCGGCCGGTGCAGCGCATCGGGTCCTTCGGGCCATTCGGTCCGGCCCGAGGCGCCGATGCGCGGCCAGACCGCCGCCCGGCCCCTGGGTGGCAACAGCAGGCGGAAATGCAGGCTGCCCACGCCGAACCGTGCCGCATCCGGCCCGGCGATCCGCACCCGGATGAAACCGGGGGACCGCCGCGTCACCGACCGCACGCGCATCAGGGACAGGCCGGGCGCCAGCGCGCCCGTATCCACGCGGTCCCAGGCAACCTCCAGCCCGGCTTCGGCGAACAGTTCGGTGGCGCTGTCCTGAAGCGAACCGATCAGCCGCTTTTCGGGCGCGCTGAGTTCGACGCGCAGGTCGTCCCCGCCCGGCACCAGCCGCAATTCGCAGCCCCAGACGAACATGCTCAGCGCCTCGGGCGTTTCCACCAGCGGCACCTCCCAGGCGGCGGCGCGGGCCTTCAGCGCGGCCGCGGCTGCGCCGGATGCGCGGGGGATGGTCCCGAAATTGCGGTGGCTGCGCAGTTGCGACATGAAGCAGACCTTTCCAAGGATGGGCTTTTCCTATACTGAACCAATTCAGTCAACAATATGGAAACCGCCCGCCCGCATGAGCTTTCTGCACAGGATGACCTGCCGGACCGAAGGGATCCGGGCGACCGTCCCGGTCCGCTGGCGCGCGCTTGACGGCATGGTCGGCGTCTTCTGGCAGGCCGAGGGGCAGGCGGGCGCCAAGGGCTATTACCTGTCGCCGGATCCGCGCATCGTGCTGTTCCTGGACGACGTGTCGTCCCATATCATGATCTCGGACCGCGACGGCGCGGTCCCGGCCCAGGGGCGACCGATGCTGCGCGCGATCTATGTCCCGGCAGGCCAGCCGCTGTGGTCGGCCTTCACGGCCAGCCACCGGTTCGCGCATCTGGACCTGCATATCCATCGCGACCGCCTGCTGCGCTTCCTGTCGCCGTCGCTGGGCGCGTCGGATGCCTTGTCCATCCTGCGCCGCCCGGTCGAGGTGCAGGACGCCCCCGCCCTGGCCATGCTGGCCGGGCTTCTGGTGGACGAGGTGTCGCGGCCCAGCCGCCATGGGGCCTTTGCGGAAAGCCTGGTGGGCAGCATCGCGACGGGGCTTCTGGACATTCCCGCCGCCGTCGCTGCCCCGGTCTCGGGCGGGCTGACGCCCGCGCAGATGCGCAGGCTGGCGGCGGCCCTGAAGGCGCGGCCAGACCGGCGCATGACCGTGGCTGACATGGCGGCGGCCGTGGGGCTGTCGGAAAGCTGGTTCGCGGCGGTCTTCAAGCAGACCACGGGCCAGACACCGCTGCAATGGCAACGGGGCCAGCGGATTGACCAGGCGCAGCGCCTGCTGGCGGAAAGCAGCCTGACCGTCGCCAATGTCGCGGCGCAACTGGGCTTTTCCGATCAGGCGCACCTGACGCGTGCCTTCCGGCAGGTGGCGGGGGAAACACCCGCCGCCTGGCGGCGGCGGATGCGGCTGGCAGGCTGACACGCCCTAGAAGCTGTGGCGCAGGGTCACCGCGACTTCCCGGCCGGGGTTATAGTAATCCGCCGTGCCGCGTCCCACGACATGCTGTTCGTCCAGCAGGTTGCTGACATTGACGGCCAGGTTGGTGTTATCCTGCACCTGGTAATTGAACGCCGCGTCCAGCGTGATCGAGGGATCGGCCCGGCCCGTATCGTTCGAGATCGCGAAGTAATACGACCCGACATAGCGCGCCCCCAGACCGAAGGTCATGTCGCCGCGCGTCTGGGTGCCCGGCAGGGTATAGTTCACCCACAGCGACGCCATGTGGTTCGGCACGTCGCTGAACTCGTTTCCTTCCACATCCACGCCCCGGATCGGACCCGACCGCAGCACCTCGGATTCCATATAGGAATAGGACGCGATCACATCGACATTGCCGGCCAGTTCCGCCTTGCCTTCCAGGTCGAACCCGCGCACGCGCTGTTCGCCCACCAGTTCGCGGGTGATGTTCCCGCCGGGCTGGACCACGGCCACGGTGACGTTGTTCTTGCGCAGATCATAGATCGAAGCCGAGATCAGCGCGTTCGTTCCGGCAGGCTGGTATTTCGCGCCCAGTTCGACCTGTTCGCCCCGTTCCGGCTCCACGCCGATGGTCGGAGGCGCCACGGATTCGACATAGCTGACATAGGTCGAGATCTCGCTGTTGATCTTCCAGGTCAGCGCGCCACGGACCGAGGTTTCCGCAAAATCGTCTCCGGACCGCACGCCGTTCAGCGTTTCCTCGATATCCAACTGGTCGTGGCGCAGACCCAGTGTCGCGATGATGCGATCATCGAAGGACAGGTTCTGCTGCACGAACAGCGAGTGGGTGCTGTATTCGTTGTCGCGCAACTCATAGGGCGCGGCCAGTTCGCCCGGCGCCCCCGAATAGACCGGGTTGGCGATGTCGATGGGGGTATAGGTCCCGAAGAACGGCGCGCTTGTGGTGGAAGCGTCGCGGAATTCCACCCCGGCCACGGTGCTGCTGTCGAAGTGGTCGAAGCTGCGGTCATATTGCAGGATGACGTTGCCGATCAGCTCCTCGGCGGTGTTGTCGCCGCCGAAATAGAAGCGGTTCACCACCGTGCCTGTCCGGTCGGCGGTGTCGGACAGATACACATAGCCGAAGTCGCTTTTCAGGTCGCTGTAGCGCAGGTTCGCGCGCAGGTTCAGGCCGTTTTCGAAGTCATGTTCCAAAAGGCCGGTAATGCTGGCGCGCTCGACGTTCTGATAGTTGAAGTCCGGCTCGCCGAAGAAATCGCTGCGGTCGTATTCGCGGTCCAGCGGATAGCCGCCGCTGTTCGGGGTGTTCTCGCGCTTGAGATAGTCGGCGATCACGCTCAGCGTGGTGGCGGCGCCGGGCTGCCAGGACAACCCGCCCATCAGGAAGCGCGAATCGTTGCGGGAATGGTCGTAATCGCGTTCGCCGTCCTGGACCTTGCCGGTCAGCCGATAGGCGAGCGTCCCTTCCGCGTCCAGCACATCGCCCGCGTCGAACCCGTATTCGGCGTTGCGGGGCGATCCGAGGGATCCGTAAACCTCGCCGAACCGTTCGAAGCGGGGCTGCTTGGTGACGAAGTTGATCGTGCCGCCCGGATCGGACGTCCCGAACAGGGTCGAGTTGCCGCCCCGGATCACCTCGGTCCTCTCGAAGGCATAGGGTTCCTCGCGCACGCTGCGCATGGATCCCAGGGTCAGGCCGTCGCGATAGGTGGTGGCCTGGAAGCCGCGGATCAGGACATAGTCGTTGCGGTCGTCGGTGCCGTAGTAATCGGTATGGATGCCGGCGGAATAGCTCAGCACCTCCTCCAGCGTGTCTGCGTCGCGGTCGCGGACTTCCTTTTCGGTGACGACGGACACCGATGCGGGCGTGTCCAGGATGCTGGTCGCGACCTTGCCGCCGGTCCACAGCTCCTGGGCGACGATGGAATTCGCGTCGTCATCGGCCTGGGCGTCCGCATTGATCAGGATCGGCGACAGGCGGTACGGGGCTTCGCCGGTTCCGGTGTCCTGCGCCAGGGCCGGGGATGCGATCAGCGCCGTGCAGCCCAGCAGAAGGGCCGTCAGGGTCCGGCAGGCGCCGGATGAAAGGTCATGTGCCATGATGGTCAAGGTTCCGCATTGTCATTGTTGTTGCTGCTGGCGTCCGGGCATCCCGGTGGCTGGCAGGAAGGGCGCCCATGCGGCAGCCCCACGGCGGCGGGCCGCGGCAACCGCAGGATCACGTTGCGGCGCCTCTTAATGGAGCCTTCCGCCCTTGTCTTGTATATTCCTACGGTTTTTGTCAGAAAGCATGGGAAACCGCCGCATGGTGGCCGCTGCGGCTTGACGGCACAGGCCGGTCGCAGGCAATCCGCACCCACCGCCGAAGGAGATCCCATGCCGATCCAACATCGTTCGTTCGCCGTCCTTCTGGCCTGGACATGCGGCGCAGGCATGGCCCTGGGTCAGGATTTCCCCGTCAGCATCCCCCATGCCTTCGGAACGACCGTGATCTCTGCCAAGCCGCAGCGCGTGGCGACGGTCGCGTCCGGCAACCACGAGGTTCCGCTGGCGCTTGGCGTGGTCCCGGTGGGCATGGCTGCGGCGAATTACGGCGATGACGATGGCGACGGCCTGCTGCCCTGGGTGGCCGGAAGGCTGGGCGAACTGGGTTCCGAACCCCCCGTCCTGTTCGACGAAGGCGACGGCATCGACTTCGAGGCGGTCGCGGCAACCCGGCCCGACGTGATCCTGGCCGCCTATTCGGGCCTCACGCAGGCCGACTATGACACGCTGTCCCAGATCGCGCCGGTTGTGGCCTATCCCGACGGGGCCTGGACGACCGAATGGCGGCAGATGATCCGCATGAACAGCACGGGCATGGGCATGGCGGCCGAGGGCGAGGCCCTGATCGCCGGGATGGAAGCGGCCATCGCCGAGGCGGTCGCCCGCCATCCTGAACTGGACGGCAAGACGGCGATGTTCGTGACGCATCTGGACAGCACCAACCTGTCGGTCGTGAACTTCTATTCCGCCCATGACACGCGGGTGAAGTTCTTCCAGGATCTGGGCCTTGCCATGCCCGCCAGCGTCGTCGAGGCGACGCAGCCGGGGCAGTTCTTCGGATCGGTCAGCGCGGAACGGATCGACGCCTTTGACGACGTGGACATTCTTGTCACCTATGGTGGGGCGGATCTGATGGCGGCGATGCGGGCCGACCCGCTGATGGCGCATATGCCCGCCGTCGCGCACGAAGCCGTCGTCATGCTGAAGAACGACCCCATGGGCAATGCCGCGAACCCCACGCCGCTGGGGCTGCCCTATGTCCTGGAAGACTATACCGCCCTGCTGGCCGAGGCCGCGCGGAAATCCCGGTGACCGCCGATCCCGCCATTTCCGGCCCGGCCCGGCAGCCCGGCGGCATCCGGGGCCTGTGGCTGGTTGCGTGGCTTGCTGTCCTGGGGGTGCTCTGCGCGCTGTCGGTGGCCATCGGCACGCGGGCCGTGGGGCTTGAGGACATCGCCGCCGCCCTGCGGGGACAGGTGGACAGCATCGGCCAGGCGGCGGTGGCGGCGCGCATTCCGCGCACCGTCCTGGCGGCCCTGGCGGGTGCCGCATTGGGTGTGGCAGGCACGGTCATGCAAGGCGTGACGCGCAATCCCCTGGCCGATCCCGGCATCCTGGGGGTGAACCTGGGCGCGTCGCTGGCCGTAGCGGTCGGGGTGGCATGGTTCGGCATCGCCTCGGCCCAAGCCTATATCTGGGTGGCGGTGCTGGGGGCCGGGGCCACGGCGGTCTTCGTCTATGCCATCGGATCGCTGGGTCGGGGCGGGCCGACGCCCCTGAAGCTGGCGCTTGCGGGGATGGCGACCTCGGTCGCCTTCGTATCGCTGGTCACGGCGGTGATGCTGTCGCGGGGCGACATCGCGGGCGGGCTGCACGCCTGGCAGATCGGCGGGGTGGGCGGCGCGACCTTCGCGCGCATGGCCCATGTGCTGCCCTTCCTGGCGGCGGGCTTCGCCCTTTGCCTGATATCGGCGCGCAAGCTGAACCTGCTGGCCCTGGGGGACGACATGGCGGCGGGCCTGGGCGAACGGGTGGCCGTCGCGCGCGGCCTGGCCTCGCTGGGGGCGATCCTGCTTTGCGGGGCGACCACGGCTGTCTGCGGGCCAATCGCCTTCGTGGGCCTGATGGTGCCGCATCTTGGGCGGCTGCTGGTGGGGGTGGACCACCGCTGGCTGCTGCCCTTCTCGGCCCTGGTCGGGGCCTGCCTGCTGATCGCGTCCGACATCGCGGGCCGCCTGATCGCCCGCCCGTCCGAACTGGACGTGGGCATCGTCACCGCCTTTGTCGGCGCGCCCTTCTTCATCTGGATCGTGCGCCGCGCGCGGGTGCGCGACCTATGACCGCCACGCTTCTGATCCGAACCGGCCGCCTGCGCCGCGCCCGTCGCCGCATGGCGGTCATCGGCGGCGCGCTGATCCTGCTTCTGGCGGGATTCGCGCTGACGCTGATGCAGGGCCAGTCCTTCGTGCCGCCGGGCGACGTGCTGCGGGTGCTGGCGGGGCATGACGTGCCGGGCGCGTCCTTCACGGTGGGACAGTTGCGCCTGCCGCGCGCCGCCTTGTCGGTGCTGGCGGGCCTGTCCTTCGGGCTGGGGGGCGCGGCCTTCCAGATCATGCTGCGCAATCCGCTGGCCAGCCCCGACATCATCGGCATCAGCCGCGGCGCCAGTGCGGCGGCGGTGTTCGGGATCGTCGTTCTGGGCATCGACGGGCCGATGCTGTCGGTTCTTGCCGTCCTTGCCGCACTGGGGGTGGCCGTCATGATCCATGGCCTGTCGCATCGGGGCGGTGTGTCGGGAACGCGCCTGATCCTGGTGGGGATCGGCGTCTCGGCCATGCTGGAAAGCTTCATCGCCTATACCCTGTCCCGCGCACCGTCCTGGGATCTAATCGAGGCGATGCGCTGGCTGACCGGCAGCGTGAACGGCGCGCAACTGTCCCAGGCCCTGCCCCTGCTGGTGTCGCTGGCGGTCTTCGGCGGGCTGCTGGTCAGCCGCGCCCGCGACCTGGAATCGCTTCGCCTGGGCGACGACACCGCCGCGGCATTGGGGACAAACGTGGCCCGGACGCGCCTGCTGGTGATCGTGGCCGCTGTCGGCCTGATCGCGGTGGCCACCGCCGTGACCGGGCCGGTGGCCTTTGTGGCCTTTCTGGCCGGGCCCATCGCCGCGCGTATCCTGGGACCGAACGGATCGGTGCTGATCCCGGCCGGGCTTGTGGGGGCGCTTCTGGTCCTGGCGGGCGATTACGTGGGCCAGTTCCTGCTGCCCATGCGCTTTCCGGTGGGGGTCGTCACCGGCGCCCTGGGCGCGCCCTATCTGATTTACCTGATCGTGCGCGTGAACCGCGCCGGAGGATCGCTGTGAGCCGTCATTCCCTTTCCGTCCACGGCCTTGTCGCAGGCTACGGCGACCGCACGATCCTGCACGGGCTGGATCTGGACGTGCTGCCGGGCCGGATCACCGCCATCGTCGGCGCCAATGCCTGCGGGAAATCCACCCTGCTGCGGTCCATGTCGCGGCTGTTGACCCCGCGCGCAGGCCAGGTGCTTCTGGACGGCAAGGCGATCCACAAGATGCCGCCCCGGCGGGTCGCGCAGGTCATGGGCCTTCTGCCGCAATCCCCCACCGCGCCGGAAGGCATCACCGTGGCCGATCTGGTCAGCCGGGGCCGCCACCCCCATCACGGCATCCTGTCCCGCTGGTCGCCCGCCGACGATGCCGCCGTCGCCGCCGCGCTGGAGGCCACGAAGACCGTCGATCTGGCCGAACGCGCGGTGGACGAGCTGTCGGGCGGGCAGCGCCAGCGGGTCTGGATCGCCATGGCGCTGGCGCAGCAGACGGACCTGCTGCTGCTGGACGAACCCACGACCTTCCTGGACATCAGCCACCAGGTCGAGGTGTTGGACCTGCTGACCGACTTGAACCACCGGCGCGGCACGACGGTGGTGATGGTGCTGCACGACCTGAACCTGGCCGGGCGCTATGCCGATCATCTGGTCGCCATGGCGGGCGGCAGGCTGCACGCGCAAGGCACGCCCGAGGCCGTGCTGACTGCCGAAAACGTGCGGGCCGTCTTCGGGCTGGACAGCCGGATCATTCCCGACCCCACCTCGGGGCGGCCGATGATGCTGCCCATCGGGCGGCACCGGATGGCGTGACGGAAAGCCGGGCTGTCACCTCCGGCCTTCCAGCCCGATCACTGCGGATCAAGCTGCCGCCGCGCGTCGAAGCGGTCGGCGTCAAAGACCATCCGGTCGTCGTTTTGCGCCCTCCAGACCGTCTCCATCGACAGAAGGTTGACGAAGAAATCGTTCGTCAAGCGCCCGCAGGCCGCCCACCAGCCGTTCCTCGGCCGGCACGTTGAACTTCCGGCGCTGATAGTTGCAGAAGACATCGGCCATCGGCTCCATCCAGTCGAAGCTTTCCACGTCGGTCTGGTCCTGCGTGGCGTCGCCTTAGGCGGGTCGATTGCGGCGCGCATCGCAAGGCCTGCGGCCCGGATGCTGACCTCGGGCCGCATGGGCCGCAAGCTGGCCTTTATCCGCCGGAAAATCCCGCAGGAAGAATCTTGCTGCAGGCCACGCCTTTCGTGGCAACCAATTCCCCCGTGCGACGGTTCTGGAACTGCCGCCTTCCAGGGCGCGCCGGACGGGATCAATCATGACAATACAGCAGATGCTTGCCTTTGCCATTGTGGGCGTGATGATGGTGTTGTTCATATGGGGCAGGCTCCGCTATGACGTGGTGGCGATGCTGGCGCTGCTGGCATCGCTTCTGGCGGGAACCGTGTCGCCCGACGACGCCTTCACGGGCTTTTCAGACGACATCGTCATCATCGTGGGCAGCGCTCTGGTCGTCAGCGCCGCCGTGTCGCGGTCCGGCCTTATCGAGGCCGTGCTGCGCTGGCTGGTGCGCAAGCTGACGACGATGGGCGTGCAGCTTCTGGTGCTGGTGGGCACGGTCACGCTGCTGTCGTCGCTGGTCAAGAACATCGGGGCGCTTGCGATGATGATGCCTGCCGCGCTGAAGATGGCCAAGAAATCCGGGCAGTCCCCGTCGCTCTACCTGATGCCCATGTCCTTCGGATCGCTGCTGGGCGGGCTGATCACCCTTGTCGGCACCTCGCCCAACATCATCGTGTCGGGCGTCAGGCAGGAAATGACAGGCCAGCCCTTCCGCATGTTCGATTTCGCCCCCGTGGGCCTGGGGCTGTCGGCGGTGGGGGTCACCTTTCTGATGTTCGCCTGGCGGCTGCTGCCGTCCGATCGCCGCGCGACCGCATCCCTGGGCGAGGCGGTGAAGATCAGCGACTATAACACCGAAGCCGCGGTGCCGGAAAAATCCCCGGCGGCGGGCCGCACCATCGGGGCGCTGATCGGCATGGCGGATGGCGAAATCACAGTGACCGGCCTGATCCGGGGCGGCGAACGGCGCAAGGTCGTGCTGTTCGACACCGTGATCGAGGAAGGCGACATCCTGCTGTTGCGGGGCGAGCCCGACGGGCTGGAACGCGCGGTGGCCCAGGGGGGACTGGCCATGACCCGGCACGACACGGCGTCCCGGCTGGAGCTGCCCGCCAGCAAGATCGGCGTGATCGAGGCGGTGACGACCGTGACCTCCAGCCTGGTCGGCAAAAGCGTGGGCAGCATCCGGCTGTTCGACGAACAGGGGATCAGCCTGCTGGCCGTGTCGCGGTCGGGCCACCGCATGACCGAACGCCTGTCCAAGACCCGTCTTCAGGCGGGCGACGTGCTGCTGTTGCAGGGGCCGGTCGAACTGCTGCCCGAACGCATCCGCAGCCTGGGCCTGCTGCCCCTGGCGGAACGCAGCCTGCGCATCGGCAGCGTGCGCAAGGAACTGATGCCGATCCTGATCCTGGGGACGGCGATGGGCCTGACCGCCACGGGGATCCTGCCCGTCGCCATCGCCTTTTTCGGCGCGGCGGTGCTGATGATCCTGTCGGGCGCGATCAGCCCCGAAGGCGCCTATGATGCGGTGGAATGGCCGCTGCTGATCATGCTGGGGGCGCTGATCCCCGTCAGCAGCGCCTTGCAGACGACCGGCGGCACCGACCTGATCGGCGCCTGGCTGTCGGACGTGGCGACCGGCCTGCCGGTCTGGGGGGCGGTCGCGCTGATCATGGTCGCGGCCATGGCGGTGACGCCCTTCCTGAACAATGCCGCGACCGTGCTGGTGATGGCGCCCATCGCCGTGACCTTCGCGGGCACCTTGGGATATGCCCCGGAAGCGTTCCTGATGGCCGTGGCGGTCGGCGCGGGCTGCGATTTCCTGACGCCCATCGGGCACCAGTGCAACACGCTGGTGATGGGTCCGGGGGGATACCGTTTCAGCGACTATCCCCGGCTGGGGCTTCCCTTGTCGGTCCTGGTCGTGCTGACCGGGGTACCGCTGATCCTGACGGTCTGGCCTGTTTAGCGGACAGCCTGCATCCGGCGCGGCGCTTCCCGCTTGGCGAGGCGCAGCACCGTATAGCCCAGGATGCCCGAGATCAGCGACCCTGCCAGGATGCCGATCTTGGCTTCGTCCTGCAGCAACGGCTCCGAGAAGGCCAGAAGCGAGATGAACAGGCTCATGGTGAAGCCGATCCCGCACAGCAGCGACGTGCCCAGCATCTGCAACCAGCTTGCCCCGGCGGGCAGGTTGGCCCAGTCCAGACGCACCAGGATCGCCACCGCGCCGAAGATGCCCACCACCTTGCCCAGCGCAAGCCCGGCGGCGACGCCCATCGTCACGGGCGCCAGCAGCGCATCGGCGCCCACGCCCGCAAAGCTGACGCCCGCATTGGCAAAGCCGAAGATCGGGATGATGACAAAGGACACAGGCACCATCAGCGCCTGTTCCATCCTGTGCAGCGGGCTTTCCGAAGGCAGCGCCTCGGGCGTGGCGGGGGTGCGCTTCAGCGGGATCGTCAGGGCCAGCAGCACGCCCGCGATGGTGGCATGGATGCCCGACCGCCAGACGAAGAACCACAGCACCGCCCCCAGCAGCAGATAGGGCCACAGCCGCATCACGCCGGACTGGTTCAGCCCCACCAGGGCCAGCACGATCAGCGCCGCGATCGCCAGATCGGCAGGCGACAGGCCGGTGGTATAGAACAGCCCAATGATCACCACCGCGCCCAGGTCGTCGATGATCGCAAGCGCCGCCAGGAACACCTTGAGCGAGGTCGGCACCCGCGATCCCAGAAGCGAGATCACCCCCAGCGCGAAGGCGATGTCAGTGGCCGACGGGATCGCCCAGCCATGCGTGGCCCCGGTGCCCGCCGTGAAGAACAGATAGACAAGCGCAGGGACCGCCATCCCCGCTGCCGCCGCGACCCCGGGCAGGATCCGCCGGGGCCAGGACGACAGGTGGCCGTCCACCATCTCTCGCTTGATTTCCAGCCCCACCATCAGGAAGAACAGCGCCATCAGCGCGTCGTTGATCCAATGCGCGACCGACAGCGGCCCGACATAGGCGTGCAGCGCGCTGAAATAGGCATCGGCCAGGGGCGAATTGGCGACGATCAGCGCCAGCACCGCCGCCGCGATCAGCAGCAGCCCCCCGGCCGTGCCATTGTCCAGAAACTTGCGGATCGTGTTTTGAATGCGGCCTGCCATGCACAGCCCCCTTTGTCAGAAACGGTTACACCAGTCTCCGTATTCAGGGGACGTCCCTGGGCGCACGCAGCACACGCCATGATGGACCCGGATAATATTCACCGAAAGCCGGTGATCAAGACCCTTGCGGATGGTCCCTGATTTCGCGCAGCCATTCGCGCCAGATCGCGACCAGCAGGGCCATCAGCACGGGGCCCACGAACAGGCCGACGATGCCCATGGTCTTGACGCCCCCCACCAGCCCGAAGAACGTCGGCAGGAACGGCATCTTGACCGGCCCGCCCACCAGCACAGGGCGGATGGTCTTGTCCACGATGAACAGTTCGACCGAACCCCAGACGAACAGCAGCACCCCCGCCAGGGGCGATCCGCTGGCCACCAGATAGATCGACACCAGCGTGAAGGACAGCGGCGCCCCGCCGGGGATCAGCGCCATGAACCCCGTGATGACCCCCAGCGTGACCGGGGACGGCACGCCCGCGATCCAATAGGCGATGCCCAGGACCACCCCCTCGCCCATGGCGATCAGGGTCATGCCGGTCACCGTGGCGCTGATCGTCAGCGGCACCACGCGCGACAGCCGTTCCCAGCGGCGGGGCAGGATGCGCGCGCCGATGACGTCGATCTGGCCCGCGATCTTGTCGCCGTCGCGATAGAAAATGAACAGCGCGATCAGCATGAACAGCAGGTTCAGCGCCAGGTGGAAGGCCACGTTCCCGGCGGCCAGGATGCTGCGATAGATCGAGGCGATGGTCTCGCCGCTGGTCAGCTGCACCAGTTCGGCGATGGCGCCGGGCCGACCGATATGGCGCGCCCATTGTTCGTCGATCCAGTCGCCGATCCGTGGCAGGTCCACCATCCACAGCGGCGCTGGTGCGCCATTGGCATTGACCTCGAACACCCAATAGATCCACTGCTGCAATTCGCGGAACGCGTAAAGCAGCGCCATCGTGATCGGCACGACCAGAAACAGCACGATCACCAGCACGAACAGCGCGGCCGTGGTGGTCCGGTCGATCCCCAGCCCCCGCTGGACGCTGCGCGACAGGGGCCAGCTTGCAAAGGTGATGATGGTGGCGGCCAGCACCGGCACCAGGAAGCCGTGAAAGAAATAGGCCGCCGCCGCGATGATGAAGACCAGAAGCCAGCGGGCGGCCGATATGTCGCTGATCAGCGGAAAGGGCAGCGTGGCCGGATCCTCGGGCACCGGCGCCTGGGGCCGTGGCGTTGCCTGCTGTGGGTCGATCATTCCGTCGCGCCTGCCTTCCGGGGATTGCCGCCTTGCCCCATGACTGTTGCATTGTTGATCGCCGCGTCAACCCGTCTTTCGGGATTTGCACCCCGCTTGCCGCGCCGGGCCGTTTGCGATAGCCCCCTGCCCTTTCAATCAAGGCCCTTTCAACCAAGGCTGGCCATGACCCTTGCCATCGACTTCGGAACCTCGAACACGGCTGTGGCGATCCTGGATCGCGGGACGGTGCGCCGCCTGCCGGTCGAGACGGGATCGGACACGCTGCCCACGGCGGTCTTCTTTCCGGCGGGCGGCGGCGCGATGCGGATCGGCGATGCCGCGCATCGGGCGCTGACCGACGGGCAGGACGGACGCTACATGCGTGCGCTGAAAAGCGTGCTGGGCACGTCCCTGCTGGGGGAATCGCGGCTGATCGCCGGACGCCGCCGGACGCTTGCGGATGTGATCACGGCCTTTCTGACCGAACTGCGCCAGCGGGCCGAGGCCGCGACCGGCCAGCCGCAGACCCGCGTCCTGTCGGGCCGCCCGGTGCGTTTCCACGCCGATCCGGCCCGCGACGCCCAGGCCGAGGCCGATCTTCGCGATTGTTACCGCGCGGCGGGCTTTGATCACATTCGCTTCATGCCCGAACCCGAGGCCGCGGCCCTGGCCTGCCACGGCATGGGTGCCAGGGGTCGGACCGGGCTGATCGTGGACATCGGCGGCGGCACCTCGGATTTCTCGGTCTATCGGACCGAAGGGGGCGGGGTGCGGATCCTCGGCAGCCACGGCATCCGCCTGGGCGGGACGGATTTCGACGGGGCGGTCTCGCTGTCCCATGCTATGCCGCTTCTGGGCCACGGGACCCAGTTGCGCCGCGAGATGGGGCCGGGCCTTCTGCCCGTGCCCAATGCGATCTATGCCGATCTGGCGGCCTGGGCGCATATCCCCTTCGTCTATACGCCCGAAAACCGCAGGCTGGCCGTCCAGATGGCGCGGCTTGCGGTGGAACCGGAACGGCTGGAAAGGCTGGTCACGGTCCTGACGGACGAGTTGGGCCACGATCTGGCATTCGCCGTCGAACGCGGCAAGATCGCCGCCAACCGGGGCGAAGACACCCGGATCGGCATGGGCTTCGTCCAGCCGCGCCTGGCCGCGCCGATCAGCCGGGCCTCGCTTGACCGGGCCTTGCAGGACCATGGCGCGGATCTGGAACAGGCCGTCGCGGAAACGCTGGCGCGGGCGGGTGTTGCTGCCGGCGATATCGGCGACATCGTCCTGGTGGGCGGGTCGAGCCTGATGAACTTGGTCACGAATCTGGCAGCGCGGATGATGCCCGGGGCATGTCTGCACCGTTCCGAGGCATTCACCGCCGTGGTCGATGGTCTGGCTTTGGCGACCGGGGCGGAATAGTGTTCCAGCCAAGACCGGAACCTCGGGAAACTTGGGTTTTTCTGTATTCCAAACTTGCAACTTGTCCATTGCTGAAGGATAGCGTGCCGTCCCAAGCGACAATGCCCGCATCACGAAACGAGAGTCGATGCCCATGAACAGCCTTGCCGAAACCACGATCACTCCGGCGACCCTGACGCATTTGCAGCGGCTGGAAGCCGAAAGCATCCACATCCTACGAGAGGTCGTGGCCAATGCCGAAAACCCGGTGATGCTGTATTCGGTGGGCAAGGATTCGGCCTGCATGCTGCATCTGGCCCGCAAGGCCTTCTATCCTGCGCCGCCGCCCTTCCCGCTGCTGCATGTGGACACGACCTGGAAATTCCGGGCGATGTACGAATTGCGCGACCGGGCCGCCAAGGACGCGGGCATGGACCTGATCGTCCACCAGAACCCCGAGGCGAAGGCCCAGGGCATCAACCCCTTCGACCACGGCCCCCTGCACACCGACATGTGGAAGACCGAGGGGCTGAAGCAAGCGCTGACCCAGTACAATTTCGACGTGGCCTTCGGCGGCGCCCGCCGCGACGAGGAAAAGTCCCGCGCCAAGGAACGCATCTTTTCCTTCCGGTCCGCCAACCACCGCTGGGATCCGAAGAACCAGCGGCCGGAGCTGTGGAAGCTGTATAACACCCGCAAGGCCAAGGACGAATCGATCCGGGTCTTCCCGCTGTCGAACTGGACCGAGCTGGACATCTGGCAGTATATCCACCTGGAAAACATCGAGATCGTGCCGCTGTATTTCAGCGAGCCGCGCCCGGTGGTGGAACGCGACGGCCTGCTGCTGATGGTGGACGACCACCGCTTCCCCTTGCGCGACGGCGAACAGCCGCAGATGCGGTCGGTCCGCTTCCGCACGCTGGGCTGCTATCCCCTGACCGGCGCCGTGGAATCCAACGCCCGCACCCTGCCCGAGGTGATCCAGGAGATGCTGCTGACCACCACGTCGGAACGCCAGGGCCGCGCCATCGACAAGGACCAGGCCGCCTCCATGGAGAAGAAGAAGCAGGAAGGGTATTTCTGAGATGACCGCCCAAGATCCCGTTTACGTCACGGATGCCCTGATCGCCGAGGACATCGACGCCTATCTGCTGCGCCACCAGCACAAGACCATGCTGCGCTTCATCACCTGCGGGTCGGTCGATGACGGCAAATCGACGCTGATCGGCCGGCTGCTCTATGACAGCAAGATGATCTTCGAGGATCAGCTTGCGTCCCTGGAAGCCGACAGCAAGGTGTCGGGCACCCAGGGCGGGGAAATCGACTTTGCCCTGCTGGTCGATGGCCTGGCCGCCGAACGCGAACAGGGCATCACCATCGACGTGGCCTATCGCTTCTTCGCGACCGACAAGCGCAAGTTCATCGTGGCCGACACGCCGGGCCATGAACAATACACGCGCAACATGGTCACGGGTGCCTCTACCGCCGATCTGGCGGTGATCCTGATCGACGCGCGCCAGGGCGTGCTCACGCAGACGCGGCGGCACAGCTATCTGGTGAACCTGCTGGGCATCCGCAACGTGGTGCTGGCCGTCAACAAGATGGACCTGGTCGATTACTCGGCCGAACGGTTCTACGAGATCGTCAGCGACTATTCGCATTTCGCCAAGCAGATCGGCATGGACAGCTTCCTGCCCATCCCGATTTCCGGGCTGAAGGGCGACAACATCGTCACCAAAAGCCCCGAGATGCCCTGGTACCAGGGTCCGACCCTGCTGGGCCATCTGGAAGAAGCGCCGGTCAGCGACACGCGGATGCAGGACGCTCCCTTCCGCATGGCGGTGCAATGGGTGAACCGCCCGCACTTGGATTTCCGCGGCTTTGCGGGCCAGATCAGCGCGGGCGCCGTCCATCCCGGCGATCCGATCCGGGTGCTGCCCTCGGGCAAGACCACGACCGTGAAGTCCATCGTGACCTTTGACGGCGACCTGCCCCAGGCGGTCGCCGGCCAGTCCGTCACCCTGACCTTCGCGGACGAGATCGACTGTTCGCGCGGCGACGTGATCGTGCGCGCCGACGCCCCTTGCGAGGTCGCCGACCAGTTCGAGGCCACCCTGGTCTGGATGTCAGAGGCCGAGATGCTGCCCGGCCGGCCCTATCTGCTGAAAATCGGAACCCAGACCGTCAGCGCCACCATCACCGAGCCGAAATACGAGGTGAACGTCAACACGATGGAACATCTGGCCAGCAAGACGCTGGGCCTGAATGCCATCGGCGTGGTCAACATCTCGACCGACCGGCCCGTTCCCTTCGAATCCTATGCGGACAACTCCGACCTGGGCGGCTTCATCCTGATCGACCGGATGACGAACGCCACCATCGCCGCCGGGATGCTGCATTTCGCGCTGCGCCGGTCGCAGAACATCCACTGGCAATCGACCGACATCAACCGCGAGGCCCATGCCGCGCAGAAGAACCAGCGCGCGCGCGTTGTCTGGTTCACCGGGCTGTCGGGGTCGGGCAAATCGACAATCGCCAACATCGTCGAACGCAAGCTGCACGCGATGGGCAAGCACACCTTCCTGCTGGACGGCGACAACGTCCGACACGGGCTGAACCGCGACCTGGGCTTCACCGATGCCGACCGCGTGGAAAACGTCCGCCGCGTGGGCGAGGTCGCGAAGCTGATGACCGATGCGGGCCTGATCGTGCTGACCGCCTTCATCTCGCCCTTCCGGGCGGAACGGCGGATGGTCCGGGACATGATGGCCGCCGGCGAGTTCATCGAGGTTTATGTCGACACCCCCCTGGAAGTGGCCGAGGCACGCGACGTGAAGGGCCTTTACAAGAAGGCGCGGTCGGGACAGCTGAAGAACTTCACTGGCATCGACAGCCCCTACGAGGCGCCCGAACAGGCCGAACTGGTGGTCAATACCGTGGCCCTGACGGCCGAGGAAGCCGCCGATCGCGTGGTCGAGGCGATCCTGTCGCAAGGCTGATCGCCCGCCTTACCGGATGCCGATGGCCTGCGGGTCATCGGCCTTCAGGATTCCCCATCGGACAAGGATCCGCGTATTCCCCCGGACGCAGGGCACACGGCGACAGGTGATCCGGTTCGGCCATCTTCGTCGTTCCCGGCGGCTTGCAAGACCACGGAACAGCCCGAAAAGCTGCGCCAGCCGCGTTCCTTGCCATGGGGCAATTTCGACCAGCCACGCGATATCTTCCTGCCCTTCCCGGGACGCAGGAGAAGCAATCACCTGGAAAAATCTGCAAAAACGCCGGGAACCTTTCTTTGTTAACAGACGTTAATTGCCCGTAGTAGATTGCCGTGCCGCAATAATGTAACCAGTATGCCCGCCGTTTTTGTCCGGCGGGCATTTTCGTTCCGCTGACAGCGGCAGGCCCTTTGCCGATCAGCATCCAGGCCCGGATCCATGTCCAATGCGCGGGCCTCGACCACTTGCAGGAAGGCGCTGATACCGCCGCTCGCCGCGATGTGGTTGTCCATGGCCGGATCGCATCCGACAACCAGACGCGGTGGCTGAAGCCGCCGCCATGCAGCACCGCCTGTTTCTTGACCAGCCGCAGGCCGGGGAGGTCTTGCGCGTGCAGGTGATGCGGGCTGATGTGCCCCGCGTTTCGGCCAACAGGATCGCGGCGGCGGCGCCGATATCCGGGCCAAGGCGTCGCTGGGGGAAGGGGGACCGCGCCTGGACCTGACGGATCAGGCGAAAGGCCAAGATGGATGCTTTCCCGATGCCTTGCCGCCGTCGTGCGCGCATCGCGGCGCTTGTGACGGTGCCCGGGGCGATCACCGTAAGGGTGGTGATGTCGTCACGGCCGCTCAGATCCTCGATCAAGGCGGCGCGGATCAGGGGTTCCGGGATCAGGTCGCGGGCATCAGCACGGTCCTGGCGCGGTTCACCGGTCCATGCGCCCATCTCTCGCGCCAAGTCGCAATGGGCCAGCCAGTTCGGCGCGGAGGGTCGTTACGTCCGGCAAGCTCGGCTTCTTCGCGCAGCGCGCACCGCGCCCTCGCATGATGATGGCTGGGGCGATCCTGGCGCGTGATTGACGACGCGGCAACCATGTTCAGGCGGCAGGGCGCCGCGCCCGTTGTCGGCGCGACGGGAAGGATGACCTTTGCCGTTCCCAAAGGCCGTCAGTAGGCGAAGATGTCGTCGGCCACTCCTGCAACGGTCAGGTGGGCTCCGGCCAGGACGATGCGATCTCCGCCGCCCAGGTCCACGATCACCCCGGTGGCGGTCTTCGTCATGTGGTCGCGCATGAAGACCGCCGGATCCTGGTCCAACAGGGCCTTGGCGATCAGCAGGCGGTCCACGCCTTGCTGGAAATCCTGGATGGTGTCGGCGCCGCCGCCCTTCACGAAGACGAAGCTGTCGATGCCCGCGCCGCCGTTCAGCAGGTCGTTGCCCGCCCCGCCCGTCAGCGTGTCGTTCCCGTCGCCACCTGCCATTGTGTCGTTCTGCGCGCCCCCGTGCAGCCAGTCGTTGCCCGCCTGACCCGACAGGAGGTCCGCCCCGTCGCCGCCGAACAAGCGGTCGGCACCGAACCCGCCCCACAGCTTGTCCTGGCCCGCATCGCCGAACAGCAGGTCGTTGCCGTCCTCGCCCGCAAGCTGGTCGTTTTCGGTGCCGCCTTGAAGCGTGTCGTTGCCAAGACCGCCGTTCAGCACATCCGCCCCGGCCCCGCCGATCAGCCGGTCCGCCCCCTTTTGGCCATGCAGCCGGTCGTTCCCGGCCCCCCCCGCGACCCAGTCGTTGCCTGCGCCCGCCTGAACGGTATCGTTCAAGGCGGTCAGACGATAATCGTCGTTCATCGCGGTGCCCATGGCGGAGGTCGTGAAAACCTTGCCATTGAAGGCATCCAGCCAGTCGGCACGCGATTGCACCGCGCTGCTTGCCGTGGGCGGGGCCACGCGCAGGAAGGTGCCGCCATCCAGCCGGACCTGTCCATCCGTATCGGCAAAGTTCTGGGTCGCCATCAGCACCTGATAATTGCGGCCGCCGACGGCGATGGTCCCCACCTCCAGCCCGATCCCGACATAGGCCGCCTTGCCCATGATGTTGGCGTAATGGCCGGGGCTATCCAGCAGGTTGCGGTGCAATTCGCGGATTTCATCCTGAAGGTCGCTGGCGCCCTGGATGCTGACATAGGCGATGTTTTCGGCGGTCATCCATTGTCCCGCCAGATCGAAACCGGCCTTTTCGATGCGCTGCCGCGACGAAGACCCGCCCTGCCCCTTATGGGAAAACACATCCGTTTCCAGCATCCAGCGGCTGTGCGCCTGGGCCGAATCGTTCAACCGCTTTTCCAGGACAAGCGGCGCCAGCCCCTCGGCCTTGCGGGACTGGTTGATCAGGCTGGCGAAATAGCGTTCGTTCGCGTTGGCATAGGACATGATCGCGCCTTGGGTGATGGTCTTTACCAGGCACAACTATAACGTGCGGGGTGCGAAAAGGCCGCAGGCAAATCCCTAAAAGGCGAGATGTTGCCGATCCGGGCAGGACAGGCAGGTGTCCTGCAACGCCTTGCCAGGCACGCCGCATCCATTGACGGGCTTGGCGATGATGGACGCGAAATCCAGCCCGGACCGGCAGATCGCCTTCGGAAGCCGTGAAGGGCTGGTGCTGGAACAGGGTTGCCGGGAAGGGACCAGGCCGCCCCGCTGCACGGCATGGGCGGCCTGTCGTCTCTCGGGGGTGTCATGCCGGCCTGTCGGAAGGTCAACTCGGCTGTCAGTAATCCCGTTCGAAATAGATCCCCAGGGTGCTGTCGCCTTCGGTTCCCACCGATCCCCGCGCCGTCAGCGAATCGGTCACGTCCAGGTTCAGGTTCAGGGTGCTCTTGCCGTCCGCCCCCACCGCGACATCGGTATAAAGGCTCTCGGACAGGTATTTGCCTGCCCGCACCTGCACATTCCCGTCGTCGTCGGTGGCCAGGTCCAGATCGTCCAGGCCCACCTGGTTGCGCAGGTTGCCGATGATCCCCTCGCCCCCGCGGCCCGCCAGGACGGCGATGGCATTGGCAAGCTGGGCGGCCTGCAGGGGGCTGATATTGTCCAGCCCCTGCCCGAACAGCAGTTGGGACAGAACCTCCTCCTCGGGCAGTTCGGGCGAGGACTCGAAGGTGATCTCGGGGTCGCGCACCTCTCCGTCGATGATGATGCGGGTGGTGATGCCGTCGCGTTCGGTCTGGGCGACCAGGCGGATCACGGGGATCAGGCTGCCCTGCAGTTCGACAAGGCCTTCGGACAATTCGAACCGGCGGCCCAGCAGATCGACCCGCCCCCGGATCAGTTCCAGGAAGCCGATGGGGATCGCGTTGCGCGTGGTGCCCTGCACCTGCAGCGACCCGCCCAGTTCGGCATCGACCCCCCGCCCGCGCACGAAGACCTGGTTGGGCGCATTGATCACCAGATCCAGCCGAGGCGGCGCGGATGGCGGGACCGAGGGCGGCCCGGCCAGCCCCGCCTCGCGCGAGGCTTCGCTGGGATAGGGTTCCAGCCCTGCCTTGGCGCGGGTGGACCGAACGGGGCGGGTGTCGCCGACGTGGTTGATGTCGGGAATCGCCTTGGCTCCGCCAAGTCCGGTCGAGGGGATGCGGATCTCGGTCTCGCCCAGGTTGACGGTGCCGGAAATCAGCGGGCCATCGGCATTGCGTCCCGACATCCGCAGATTGCCGCTGATGATGGTCTCGTACAGGTTCGGATCGCGCGCGACCACCTGATCCAGCAGGATCGCCAGATCCAGCGTGCCGCCGCCCAGGTCGATGGGTCCGGTCACGGTGACGCGCCCGCCTGCGGACACGGCGGCCGAGGCATCCAGGTTTATCCGTCCCCCGGCGAGGTTGGCGGTGGCATTCACGCCTTCCAGACGGATGCCGACGCCCGGATCGGCGACCTGCCCGTTCGCCAGCCGCACCTGGCCGCTGACGGATTGCAGGGACGGCGGGCCGTTGACCGACAGATCGAAGGACAAGGGCCCTTCGATGCTGCGGGTGCGGATGAAACTGTTGGCGATGGATGCGTTGCTGGTCCCGTCGATCGACAGCGCCATGACCGAAAAGTCGCGCGCCACGCTGCCCGACACCTGTATCTGCGTATTGCCCGGCGCGGTGGCGGACAGATCCGTCACGAAATTGGCGCCGTCTTCGCGAATGGTGCCGTTGACCTGGACGGCCCCCGGGAACTCGGCCTGCAACAGGCCCAGATCGGCCAGCCGCGCGTCGATGGTCATGCCGCTGGCGGTGTCGCCCTGGGCCTGGATCCGCAACTGGGGATTCTGCACGTCCAGCCGCTGGAAGGACAGGCCCGCCTGCGACTGGGTGGCCGCGACGTCAAAGCTTGTCTCGCCCCGCAGCAGCGGATCAAGCCGGGGCTGGCCCAGGGACAGGCCGCTGCCGGTCCCGGTCGCGGTGATGCGCCGGACCCCGCCCTGCTGGACCAACTGGCCATCCGCGTTCAGCGCGCCGCTGATGCCATTGCCCAGAAAGCGCAGATCCTGCGCGTTGACCTGGGCCGACACGTCGGTCTGGTCGCCCCCGACCGTGCCGGTTGCGGTGGCGTTCAGGCGCGGGTTGTCGATCCGGGCCTGTTCGATGGTGAAGATGCCGTTTCGTTCGGTGCCGGTGACCGCCAGCCGTGTTTCCCCCGCCAGCGCGCCGTCCACCTGGGCCTGCCCAAAAGACAGGTCGCGTCCGGTGCCCGACACCTCCAGCCGCCGGATGCCGTCGCCCGCCTCGCGGAAGCTGCCGGTCAGATCCAGCGCGCCGCGCCAGCCGGGGCCGAAGGGCGCCAGCGATGCCACGGCGACATCGGCGGAAATGTCCGTCACGCCGGGGCCATAGGTGCCTTGGGCGGTCGCGTTAAGCTGGTCGTTGACCAGTTCCACATCGCGCAGGGTGACGGTTCCCTCGCGCTCCTCGGCCTGGACGCGCAGGCGGGTCGTGCCGGTCAGGGCGGCATCCGCGTTCTGGACGCCGAAGGACAGGTTCTGCCCCGATCCCGTCAGGTCGATGAAGCGCGTGCCCTCCTGCTCGGTCAGCCGCGCGGTGGCATCGAAGCCGCCCGTCCAGCCGTCGCGGATGGCCGACAGATCCGGCACGGCCAGATCGACCGTGGCATCCAGCGCGCCTTGGGCGAAACTGCCCCGTCCTTCGGCACGGATCTGCGGGTTGGCAAGGCGGAACACCTCGACCTCGAAGCCCTGGGGCTTTTCGGCGGCCAGGACGGTCAGCGTGGTCTGGCCTTCAAGCGCGTTGTCCAGCGCCTCGATGCCGATGCGCAGGTCCTCGGCCTCGCCGCTGACGGTCATTTGGCGCGACCCGGACGCGCCCGACAGCTTCGCATCGGCCTGCAAGGCGCCCGAGAAGTTCGGATCGGCGTCCTGCAGGGAGGGCATGGATATGGTCGCGGTCACGTCGCTGGACAGGCTGTTCACATACCCTTGCGCCTGGGCCGTCAGCCGCTGGGCGTTGATCGACAGCTCCTCGATCTCGATCCCGGTTTCATCGCGCCGCGCATCCAGCGCGATGGTGGACCGACCTTCCAGCAGCCGGTCCAGTTGCGGCTGGTCCACCGCAATGTCGGTGCCGGTCACGCTGGCGTCGATGTCGAAGCTGCGGTTCAGGAACCGGTAATAGCCGCGCAGGCTGGCATCCGCCCTGCCCTGCACGCCCCGCCCGGCAAGGGTCGAGATGCGGGCCAGATCCTCGTATCGCGCATCGGCATCGACCGACAGCACGAAGCCGCTTTGCAGCCCCGACAGCAGGACCAGCCCGTCCAGGCCGTAATCGGGACCACTGACGGTCAGGTCGGTGAATTCCACCACGTTGCCGGGGGTGAAGTCGAAACGGGTGCTACCGGTGATCTCCGGACCGATGGCCTGGGCCAGGCCCGCATCGGCAAAGACCATCTGCCGCGAGGCAAAGCGGATGCCCCCGTTCAGGGATCCAAGGCTGCCCTGATCCAGCACCACCGCGCCCGACCCGTTCAGCTGCAATTCGCCCAGGCTTACATCGCCCAGATCAAGCGCGCCCACGCGCCCGTCCAGGGTCCAGCCCTGGCCCTCGGCCGCGTCATAGCGCAGTTCCAGCCGCCCCGATTCCACGGTCGAATTGTCCCCGGCGAAGGGCAGGGCGACCGGAACCTGTTCCGCGCCCGCGTCGGAACCCAGCGCGATCAGCAATTCGGCATTCTGCGGCGCCCCTTGGGCGTTCACGGCCAGCGATCCGTCCAGCGACAGCGCCTCGGTCACAAGGTTCAGGGTGGGGATTTGCAGCCGCCCGTCCTCGCCCCGCCAGCCTTCGGCACGAAGCTGGACCTGGTTGCCGAAGAAGCTGCGGTTTTCGGGGGCCAGCAGGGACGCCACGTCGCCGCCCAGTTGCAGGGCGAAGTTCGTGCCGGGATTGCCGGCCTGATCCGGGGCGCCCGATGCGCTGACCCGGCCCGTGACGCGCGGCAGACCGTCGGTCGCCAGCCTGATGTCCACGCCAAAGTCGCGGATCTGGCCTTCGCCGCTGATTTCCGCCACGACCGAGGGCTTGTCGTAAAGGTCGATCAGGTTGACCAGCAGCCCGTCCTCGGCCTCGTCCAGGGTCAGATCGACGCGCAGGATCTGGGTCTGGTTCGAAAAGGCGGCGTCCAGGTTGAAATTGCCGCGCGGGCCGTCCAGCCGCTGGATGGCCAGCTTGGCCTGGCCTTCGCCGCCTTCCAGGCTCAGGCCGCCCTGCACGGAAATCGCGGCGGCGATCCCGATCACGGGTTCGCCCAGGTCCACGCGCTCGGCGCGGATCTGCTCGATGTTGATGGCCACGGGCAGTTCGGGCAGGGCGAATTCGAATTCCCGCGCCTCGGCGGTGACGGTCCCGTCCTGCTGTTCGCCCTGGGGCAGGCGAGGCAGCAGGATCTCTCGGGCCGACAGTTCGGCGATCTCGATCCGGCCGCGCAGCAGGGCGGACCGGTTCCACTGGATCGCGCCGTCGTTCAGCGTCAGCCAGACGCCATCCGCATCGGCGATGCTGATCCGGTCAAAGGTCGCGCGGGACGACAGGGCACCCTGGAAGCCGTCGATCACCACCGCGCGGCCCGCGCCCGACAGGTTGCGTTCCAGAAGCCGGGTCAGGAAACCCCGGTCGTCGCTTTCCTGCTGGGAAATCTCGGCTGCGCTTTGCGCCATCACCGACAGCGGGAAAAGGATCGCGAAGACGATCAGCCAGAGTGTGCGCATCAGAAAGCCTGCCCCAGTCCAAGATAGAGTTGCACGCCCTCTCCGGTGTCCCCTCCGGTCGGTCCGGCCACGTCGAAACGCAGCGGCCCGATGGGCGTGTTGTACCTAACGCCGATCCCCGCCCCCGAGTGCCATTCGCTGCCGCCGTTCCAGCCATCTTCCGCCCAGACCTCGCCGTAATCGGCGAAGGCCACGACGCCGATGCGTTCGCGGACCTGCCAGCGGACCTCGGCCGACAGGTTCGCCACGCTCATGCCGCCGGTCTTGATGGGACCGTTGGGGCCGGTGATCTCCTCGACGCCCAAGGACTGATAGGGCTGGCCCCGCACGGTGCCGCCCCCGCCCGAGAAGAACAGATAGTTGCGCGGCGTGTTCTGGATGTCGCTGCCCAGGACGCTGCCCAGACGCGCGCGGCCCGCAAGCGTGAAGCGGTCCTCGGGCCCCAGGGAATAGAAGGCGCGACCCTCGCCCAGCAGGCGGATGCCGCTGTCGGTGCCGTCGAAGCCCTTGAAGGGCGTGGCGTCGCCTTGCAGGTAATAGCCGCGCTTGGCGTTGTTTTCATTGTCGCGCGCGTCCCACATGACGCTGGTGGGCAGGGCCAGGACCTTGAAGTCCGTCTCGCCCAGGTCGTCGTAAACGCGCGAGAACTGGTACTGGACGGCCGTGTCGAAGGTGAAGCGGTCGCTGAAGATCTGGTTGAAGCCCAGGCCGATGATGCCGGTGTCCTCGTCGTAATCCTCCTCTCGCATCCGCGCCAGGCTGGTCAGGACATAGGCGATCGTGTCGGGCGTGATCGTCGCCGGGCGGTCGATGCGCAGGGTGATCTGTTCGTCCTTGCCGCTGGTATCGGATCCGATGTCCTTGACCTCGCCCTCGATCCGCAGGCGCTCGCCGCCGCCCAGCAGGTTGCGGTGCATCCAGTAGGCCGAGACCATGGCCCCGTCGGTGGATGAAATCTCGAAGCCCGCGCCGATGCGGCGGGGTTTCTGTTCCACCACGGTCAGGTTGATGTCCATGCTGCCGTCGGGGTTCAGGGTTTCCGCCTCTTCCAGGGTGATGGCGGAAAAGACGCCTGACCGGCGCAGGCGCTTGCGGACATCCTCGACTTCGTCGGGATCGAAGCGCGCGCCTTCGGGCAGGCCTGCGATCTTGCGCAACCGCCGCGGATCCAGGCGGTCATAGCCGCGCATGTTCAACTGGCCGAAGGTGACGCTGGGACCGGGCGCAAGGCCGATCCGGCTGTCCACGACGGTGTTCACATGGTCGGCGGTGATCTCCTGGTCCGCGACCTCGGCCTTGGCATGGCCGACATTGCGCCAGCCCTCCACACCCGCGCGGGCCGCGCCCCGGATCGTGCCGGTGCCCGCGAATTCGCCCTGGCGGTATTCGGCGGGCAGGTCGGTGCGGGGCGCCAAGGGGGCGATGGCGGCGCGGGAAAATCGAAAGCGGGGACCGGCCTGGATGCTGACGACCACCTGGCGCACGATGTCGGGCGCGTCCAGGGGCGCGATCTCGGCCGCCTCGACCCCGTCCAGCGTGATGTTGATGATGGCCGAATAATATCCCCGGTCATAAAGATTGCCCAAAAGGCGGGCGTAATCGCCCCGGGCGGCGGCCAGGACATCCTGGCCGGTGGTGCGGCCTTCCGACAGCGCCCCCGAGATCAGCGAGGCGTTGCGCAGCGGCCGGTCGAGGTCGTCGGCGCCCTGGACGCGGAATTGCAGATCGACCGGGCCTTCGTCCGTGCGCCCGCCGAACAGGCCGGAAAAGGGCGAGGACGCGGATTGCGCCCAGGCCATTCCGCCGAAGGCCATCACCGTGGATGCCACCAATGCCGCCCGAAGATATGCCCGCATCGTCCCGCGCCCTGCCTGTTCTTGGTTTTGGACCATATGAACAGGACGGCCGGATGAAGCCAAGCGATTCATCGACGGAAATCGGGCAGGCGCACGGGTTTCCGCCGCCTGTTGCCGTCAGGCCAGCGCCGCCAGGCAGCCGTGCAGGGCGGCCATGTCGTCGCGGATCAGGAAGATCGGCGTATTTTCGGGGATGTGGCGCATATAGGGCTCGGCCAGGAAGGACGCCTCGAACCGATCCATCCGGTCCGAGATGCTGCGCCCGACGCTGCCCGCCAGGAACATCCCTTCCAGCGGCATGAACCGCATCGCCAGTTCCCGGCACAGCAGGCCCACCAGGTCGGTGAACAGGTCATAGGTCGCATTGGCGACCGGATCGCCCGCATCGGCCGCCCGGTCGATCTGTTCCCCCGGCACCGGCGTCGTCCCCGTCAGCGCGGCATGAAGGCGCGACAACCCGCGCCCGGCAAAGGCTTCCTCGGTCGAGATGAAGCCCGCCATCGCCTCGGGGCCGACGGCGTCCAGCAGGCGAAGATAGATGTTGGCGGGCAGGCTGGTATGGCCTTCCTCGGCCTCGAGCGCGGCGATGGCGCCGCCGGGCAGGCTGCGGACCGCGCAGACGTTGAAGCCGGTGCCCAGGTTGACGACCAGCGACTGCCCGTTGCGGGGCCGTCCGGCCGGCGCGCTGCGCAAGGTGGCAAGGCCATCGCCCGACAGGACGGGCGTGGCATAGCCCATCGCCGTCAGGTCGTTGATCAGCCGGACCTGGTCCGCATCGGTCAGCCGCGCCAGCCGATCCTCGGAAAAGTCCCAAGGCCGGTTGGTCAGCCGCGCCTGGCCGTTGCTGACCGGACCCGCCACGGCGACGCAGACGGCGGTGATGCGGGGCTGGTCCTGTTCCTGCAGGAACTGGCGCACCACGTCATCGAAGCTGGCATAATCGTCGCCGCGGAAGCGGGTCACCGACTGCCGGTCGATGCTGCCGTTCCGCGCAAGGGCCAAACGGGCATTCGTGCCCCCAACATCGCCCAGAAGTATCGCCATTCGGGGTTCGTCCTTCCTGTCGCCTTAGCCCTTTACAACGCAGGACAATTGCCGGTTTCAGCGGCCGACGCAACGCCGCGTCGCGCCAAAAATCGGAACCCATTGCGTCGGCCACACGTTTTTCCCCAGCAAACACTGGATGAAAGGCCCTGACCATGACCCGCATCGCAATCCGCATCGCCCGCTTCGGGATGGCCGGCAGCGTCGCGGCCCTGGTGGCCCTGCCTGCCGCTTCCGCAACGCGCCCGGACCAGCCCGTGCAGGCCTGGCCCGCCATGGCGGGCGTCGACACCGCGACCCTGCTGGAACAGGCGCAGGATCTGCCCGTATCCGACATGGCCGTGGGCGACCAGCCCTATTGCGCCGCGGATGCCGAAATCCACCAGACCTTGCAGCAGGACTTCAACGAGACCCCGGTGCCCGGCGACGGCCATGCCGCGACCGAGCTGTGGGCGTCCGACCAGATGGGCACCTGGACCTTGGTCGTGCCGCGCAAGGACGACACAAGCTGCATCATCGCGTCAGGCATCGGCTATGACACGGCGCGCGACGTGGATGTGTATTATCAGACCGCCGGGCTGCGCTGACGGCCTCGGCTAGAAAAGCAGCGCAAGAAGCCCGATCCAGACGACCAGGTTGGACGCCAGGACGATTGGGATCACCAGGCTTCCGGGATTGATCCCTTCGTCCTGGCGCAACTGCGGCAGGGAAAAGGCCGGCCGTTCGACCAGGATCTGGCTGGCATGGGCGGGCCACAAGGCTGCTTCCACGGGGACAAGACCAGCAGGGCGGCGTCCACGGACATGATCAATGCAGGGTGCGAATCCGTCCATCACCGATCTCCACGATTATTGCTAATACTCTATAGCATAAGTCGTGTTTTTTCGTTCCAAATATCTCGCCGGGTGGGGATCTTTCTTCTCTCAGCCGACCCGGCGCAGAAAGGCGCGGGTGCGGTCGTCCTGGGGATCGCCAAAAATTTGGGCGGGTGGTCCTTGTTCGACGATCCGCCCGCCGTCCATGAAGACGATCCGGTCGGCGATTTCGCGGGCAAACTGCATCTCGTGCGTGACGATCAGCATCGTCTGGCGCCCATCGGCGATGCTGCGAATCAGATCCAGCACCTCGCCCACCCATTCGGGATCCAGCGCACTGGTGGGTTCGTCGAACAGCAGAAGATCGGCATCCAGCGCCATGGCCCGGCCGATCCCCACGCGCTGTTGCTGCCCCCCCGACATGGCCGAAGGATAGCTGTCGCCCCGGTCGGCCAGCCCGATCTGGGCCAGGATCTCGTCCGCGCGGGCAGCGGCCTTGGCCTGCGACCAGCCGCGCACGGTCGTCAGCCCTTCGGTGATGTTCTGCCGGGCGGTCTTGTTGGCGAACAGGGCATAGTTCTGGAACACGAAACCCGTCCGCCGCCGCAGCGCCAAGATCTGCGCGCGCGTGGCATGGGCCGCGTCCACCGACAGGTCGCCCAGCGTGATCCGTCCCGCATCGGGGGCATCCAGCCAGTTCAGGCACCGCAGCAGCGTCGATTTACCGGTGCCCGAGGGACCGATGATCGCCACCCGTTCGCCCGGCTTCAGGCACAGGTCGATGCCGTCCAGGACGGTGTTCGTGCCGAACCGCTTGGTCAGGCCGGCAATGTCGATCTCGCATTTCATCGCGCCACCGCCTTTCCCAGATGGCTTTCCATCCAGCGTTGCCCCACCGACAGGACCTCGACCATGATCCAGTAGATCACGGCGACGACCAGGAAGGCTTCCAGATACAGGAAGCTGCCGGCCGCTTCCTTTTGCGCCGCGCCCATCATCTCGGTCACGCCCAGGGTAAAGGCCAGGGACGTGCTTTTGATCAGGTCGATAAAATAGTTCATCAGCGTCGGCGCGGCCACGCGGGAGGCCTGCGGCAGGACGATGCGGCGCAGAAGCTGGCCCTGGGTCATGCCGATCGACTGCGCGGCCTCCCACTGGCTGCGGTCCACGCCCAGGATCGCACCGCGGATGCTTTCGGCCATATAGGCCGAGAAATGCAGCGTCAGGCCGATCACCGCCGCCGTGATCCCGTCGATGCTGGTCAGGGCAGGCAACAATTGCGGCAGTCCGTAATAGAACAGGAACAGCTGCACCAACAACGGCGTGCCGCGAAAGAAGCTGATGAACACCGCCACAAGGCTGTCGGCGACCGGAACGCGCAGAACGCGCACGATCGCCAGGACAGCCGCCAGGACCAGCGCCGCCGCCATCGCGACAAGCGCCATCCCCAGGGTCAGCGGGACATAGCCGAGGATGATCGGCACCAGGTCCCACATGTAGGCGGTGTCAAGCGGCCTCATTCAGCGGCGTCGGCCAGGGGCTTCGTGACATCGGCGTCCAGCCATTTCTGCGAGATCTCGGCCAGGGTGCCGTTTTCCTTCAGCGTGGTGATCGCGGCATCGACCCTGTCGCGCATCGCCTGCCCGGCCTCGTCGTTGCGGAAGGGCAGGGCATTGCGGATTTCGCTGAAGGGCTGACCGGCCAAGGCCAGAGGCAGGGGGCTTTGCTTGATCACCTGCGCCGAGGAAACGCGGTCCATCACGAAGGCATCGACCCGGCCAAGGGCGGTGTCCTGTTCGATGTTGGATTCATAGGTGCGGATGTCGATGTCCGCCGCATTGGGCAGGCCACGCAGCAGTTCCTCGAAATTCGAACCCAGGTTCACGGCCACCGACTTGCCCGACAGGCTGTCCGGCCCGGTGATGGCGTCTTCGTTGCCCGCCTTCACCACGACCTGCGCGCCATCATAGACATAGGGCTGGGTAAAGGCGAACTTCGCCTCGCGCTCGGGGGTGATGGTGATCTGGTTCGCCACCGTGTCGATGCGCCCCGATTCCAGCGCGCCGATCAGCCCAGAAAAGGACATGGTGACGAATTCGATGTCGTCGCCGGTGATCTCGCCGATGGCGTTCATCAGGTCCACCTCGAAGCCCTGCAATTCATCGGCGCGGGTGAAGGTAAAGGGGAAATAGCCCCCCGACATGCCGACGCGGATCGTCTCGGCCGTGGCGGGCAGGGCGGTCGTCATGGCCAGAACGGCGGACAGGAACAGGTTGCGCATGGCGAAAACTCCTTATTCTACTTGGCCTTGAGATGCGCCGGACGACGACGGGCCGCAAGCCCCGGCCAGCAAAAAGGGACAGGATGGGCGGCTGCAGCGCAGCCTTGGGACAGGCGATGCGGGGGAAACGGGCAGGCCGGAACAATGTTCCGTGGCAAGCCGGCACCCCCCTTGGGTCAGATCATCGCCTTGATCGCCGCGACATGGCCGGGCGCAGCCCCCAGAGCATCGGCGGCCAGGGCGCGGGCCGCGTCCATCAGGTAGCCGGGTTCCGCGATGCGGTCGATCAGCCCCCAGGCCAGCGCCTCGGGCGCGCCGATCCGCTGTCCGGCCATCAGGATCATCCTGGCCCGCGCGGGCCCGACCAGACCTGCAAGACGCAGGGGATCGGAGGGCTGGGGCAGAAAGCCAAGCCGCATCACCGGATAGAAGAACCGTGCCTCGGGCACGGCGATGCGCAGGTCGCAGGCCAGCGCCATGCCGAAGGCCCCGCCCGCCAGCGTGCCGTTCAACGCGGCGATCGTCAGGCAGGGCAGGGCACCAATGCGCCCCGACAGGCGTTCCCATTCGGGCGATGTCGCAAGCCCGGCCTTCGCCTCGTCCAGGTCGGCGCCTGCGGAAAAGACCTTGCCCGCCCCGGTCAGAACGACGGCGCGGACATCGTCCGCCGCGGCGATCCGATCGAAGGCCGCCACTAGGTCGGCCAGCATCCCTGCCGTCAGCGAATTGGCCTTGCCCGGCCGGTCGAGGGTGACGATGGCCAGGCCATCCCGGCTCACGAAACGGATCACGCGATTGCTCCCTTGGCGCGGACGGGCCGCTGTGCCACAAATCCCACAAGCTCCGGTTTTCCGAAAGGTCTTTGGCATGTTCCGCTTCACCGCAACCTCCGCCCTTGCGCTGATCCTTGGCGCCGCGCCCGTGCTGGCGGATGTCACCCCCGCCCAGGTCTGGGAAAACCTGCAGGAATACGGCACCGAATACGGATATCAGGTCACTGGCACCGTCGAGGACGCGGGCAACACGCTGACCGTCACCGATGCCGTCTTCTCGATGCCGGGCGAGCGTGACAGCAGCACGGTCACGCTTCCGAAGATGACCTTCCAGGAAACCGGCGACGCGCGCGTCCGCGTGACGATCGAGGGCGACGTGGCGGTGGACAGCCGCTTCATGGCGCCCGTCCCCCAGGAAACGCCCGAAGCCGACCCCGAGGAGGGTGCGGATGCGCCCGCCGATCCCCCGGCCGCCGAGGCCGCGCCCGAGATGGTCGAGATGACCGTGACCGGCACGATCAGGCTGCCAGGCAATGAAATGGTCGTGTCCGGCACGCCCGAGGACATGCTGTACGAATTCACGTATCCCACGCTGGAATTCGATTTCGCCCTGCCGACCGAGCCGGGTCGGGACATGACGATCCCGGTCACCGGAAGCCTGACCGACCTTGCCGGATCGCAGCGCAATGTGGCGGCGGCGGAAGGCATGGACACGACCTTCGACATGAAGGCCGCCGAGGCCGCGATGCAGATCGAGGCCCGGATGCCCGCCGACGACGCTGGCGTGGGCGGCGGCACCGTGAACTTCCAGGTGGCGCTGACCAACCTGGCCAGCCAGGGCACGGGAAAGACCCCCAGCGGGTCCTTTGACATGGGCACCCAGATGACCCAGGCCCTGGCCGCCGGGCTGGAGCTTGACACGACCCTGACCTATGACACCCTGCAAGGCAGTTTCGACGTCGCGGGCAAGGACGAAGACGGGCAGGACCAGTCCGGCAAGGGCAGCTTTTCCACCGGGGCGACCGATATCGCCTTCCAGATGTCGGGACAGGGCCTGGGCTACAAGGCGGCGACCGCCGACGCCAAGGCCGAGATGACGCTTGGCACCCTGCCCTTCCCGATCAGCTATGCGGTCGAAGGCATCGCCGCGGAAATGCTGATCCCGGTGTCGCAAGGCGAGGCCGCGCAGCCCTTCAAGTTCGTCTATGCCCTGGAAGGCCTGACCTTCGCGGATGCGATCTGGGACCTGTTCGACCCGACCAGCCAGCTGCCCCGCGATCCGGCCAGCCTGACCGTCGATCTGTCGGGCGATGCGGTGGTGTCCCAGGATCTGTTCGATCCCGCCCCCGCAGAGCCCCAGGCCGACACCATGCCAGAGGCTCCGTTCATGCCCAGGACCCTGACCGTCAACCGGGTCGCCCTGGATGCCGTCGGCGCCACGGCGGACATCACCGGCAGCCTGGAGTTCGGCGACAATCCCAACGAGCCGGTGGGCAAGCTGAACGGCAGTTTCGAAGGCGTCAACGGCTTGATGGACAAGCTGGTCGCCATGGGCTTCGTTCCCCAGGAACAGATGATGGGGATGCGCATGATGCTGGCGATGTTCGCCAAGCCAGCCGAGGGCAATCCCGACCAACTGACGTCCGAGATCGAGTTCCGCGAGGGCGGCCAGATCTTCGCCAACGGCCAGCAGGTCAAGTGAACGCAGGCCCCAGGGCCGGGGGCCGGGGCCATGGTCCCGGCCTTTTCCATTCGCAGGACAGGAGGATCGCGATGTCATCCGTGGATTTGCAGTCGCTGGCCGAATCCCTGGTCGATGCGGCGCGGCGGGCGGGCGCCGACCAGGCCGACGCGCTGAGTGCAAGCGGGCAATCCATCAGCATCGACATGCGCGGCGGCGCCCTGGAACATGCCGACCGGGCAGAGGGCGTGGAAATCGGCCTGCGCGTCCTGATCGGCGGACGGCAGGCCAGCGTGTCCGCATCCAGCCACAGCCCCGCCACCATCGCCGAGATGGCCGAACGCGCCGTCGCCATGGCGCGCGAGGCGCCGGTCGATGACAACCTTGGACTGGCCGACCCCAACCAGCTTGCCCGCCACCGCGACGCCGCCGGATTGCAGATCGCCGACGACCGGCCGGATCCCACGCCCGACCACCTGCAGGACCTGGCCCTGCGCGCCGAGGCAGCGGCACGCGACATGCCGGGCATTTCCCAGGTGGAATCGGCCAATGCCTCCTTCAGCCGTCGATTCCTGTGGCTTGCGGCCTCGAACGGGTTTTCGGGGGGCTATGGGCGCACGACCCATGCGATATCCACCGTCGCCATCACCGGCGAGGGGCTGGGGATGGAACGCGACTATGCCGGCGAATCCCGCGTCTGGGCTGAGGACCTGCCCGCCCCCGAAGACATCGGCCGCCTGGCCGCCGAACGCACGCTGGCCCGCGCGGGGTCCAGGAAGCCGCCCACTGGCGCCTTTCCGATCCTTTACGACCGGCGCGTCGCCTCGTCGCTGATCGGGCACCTGCTGTCGGCGGTGAACGGCAGCGCGGTTGCGCGCGGCGCAAGCTGGCTGCGCAAGGATCTGGGCCAGCCGGTGCTGCCCGAAGGCTTCGACCTGACCGAGGATCCGCTGCGCCCGCGCTATCCCTCGTCCCGGCCCTTCGACGCCGAAGGCTTGCCGACCCGCGCCCGCAAGATCGTGGAGGGCGGCGTCCTGCAAGGCTGGACGCTGGATCTGGCGACCGCGCGCAAGCTGGGGATGGACAGCACGGCATCCGCCGCGCGGGGCCTGTCATCCGCCCCCTCGCCCACGAACAGCAACGTGATCCTGACGCCGGGCACCGCCACGCCCGAGGATCTGATCGCGCAGATGGGGACCGGGCTGATCGTCACGTCCATGCTGGGTGCGTCGATCAACGGCACGACGGGGGATTATTCGCGGGGTGCTGCCGGTTTCTGGGTCGAAGGGGGCCGCATCGCCTATCCGGTCAACGAATGCACCATCGCTGGCAATCTGCGCGACATGCTGATGACCATCGAGGCGGCGGATGACGCCCTTCCCTGGCGGGGGATCGAGGCGGGCAGCATCCTGGTCCGGGGGATGACCGTTGCCGGGGCCTGAGGACGACCTGGCCCTGTTGGCCCAGGCCGCGCGGAAGGTGGGTCCGATCGCCCTGTCCTTCTGGAAGGCCGAGCCGAAGGCCTGGGACAAGCCCGGCGATGCCGGTCCCGTGACCGAGGCGGATCTGGCAGTCAACGACACCCTGCGCGACATGCTGACCACGGCGCGCCCCGGCTATGGCTGGCTGTCCGAGGAAAGCGAGGCCGACGCGTCCCGCCTGGATGCGCGGCATTGCTTCATCATCGACCCCATCGACGGCACCCGCGCCTTTATCGCCGGCCAGGCGGGTTTCGCGCATTCGCTGGCGATTGCCGAAGGGGACCGGATCGTGGCCGCGGTGGTCCATCTGCCCGCGATGGACCTGACCTTCACCGCCCATGCGGACGGCCCGGCGCTGCTGAACGGCCGGCCGATCAGCCCCAGCGTGGCGGGGATCCAGGGCGCGCGCGTGCTGACCTACAAGTCCGCGACCGAGCCAGAGCATTGGAAGGATGGCAAGTCACCGCCCTTCCGCCGCGAATTCCGGCCGTCCCTGGCCTGGCGGCTGTGCCTGGTGGCCGAAGGGCGCTTCGACGCCGCCCTGTCGGTGCGCCATGTCTGGGAATGGGACATCGCCGCGGGCAGCCTGATTGCGGAACGCGCGGGCGCGGTGGCGACCGACCGCCACGGCGCGCCCATGCGATTCAACAGCCCGCGCGCCATGGTGGACGGGATGATCGTGGCCGGTCCGCGCCTGCATGCCCAGATAGCGGCGGGATTGATCCGGGTTCCGTGATAGGATTGGACATCGCTTCGCTTTCCAGGCATCCCGATGGCCCGCAAAGACGTCAGCATCGCCAACTTCAACCTGCTGAACCTCAACCTGCCCGGCCAGCCGATCTATGACGACGCGGGCTGGACCCAGGCCGAATACGACGCCAAGATCGCATTCACCGAACGCATCCTGGACGACATCGACGCCGACATCATCGGCTTCCAGGAATGCTGGCACGCCGATGCCCTGGCCGAGATTTTCGACCGCCCCGCGCTGCGCGGCCGCTATGACCTGGTGGCCCGCACCACCGATCCGCCGGGCATCCAGGTCGCCTTGGCCGTCCGCAAGGGGATGCTGCAAGGCCCGCCCGAATGGATCGCGGACCTGCCGGACGACGCCCGTTTCATCGACCTGGTCGAAGCCCGCGACGCCGAGGAATCGGTCAGCGTCACCATCCGCAGGTTTTCGCGCCCGCTGCTGCGCGTGCTGGTGAACAAGGCCGATGGAACACCCGACATCACCGTCTTTGTCGCCCACCTGAAATCCAAGGGGCCGACCGCGCTGCAGGGCGACGACGACAATCCGGTGCTGCGCCGCCACAAGTTCATCGCGCAGACCGTGGTGTCCCATGTCCGCCGCATGGTCGAGGCCGGGGCCTTTCGCGCCATCCTGAACGACACGATGCGCCGCAACGACAAGCCCGTGGTGGTCCTGGGCGATCTGAACGACGCCACCACCTCGGTTTCGACGGAACTGCTGACGGGCAACCCGGGCTATCGCTTCTTTGCCAAAAGCACGGCGGGCAGCAAGTCGGATGCCGGGCTTTACACGGTGGAAAAGCTGCAACAGCTTCGGTCCTTCCGGCACGTCTATTACACCTACATCTTCCAGAACCAGATGGAGTCGCTGGACCACATCATGGTGTCGGATTCCTTTTATGACCATTCGTCGATCCGGTCCTGGTCGTTCCGGGAAATGCGCGTGCTGAACGACCACCTGACCGCGACCGAAAGCCAGCGGAAGCGGCTGGGATACAACGACCACGGCATCATCGTCGCCCGCTTCGACTGGAACCCGATGGTCGAGGAAGCGGAACGGATCCTGGCCGAGGAAGGACCGGCGACCTAGATCAGGCCCGACCGCGTGACCCCCAGCAGCCTGCCCTGCCGAAGCGTTGCGACCGGATAGCTGTCGCTGCGCATCGCCTCCAGCGTAAAGCCCGGCTCGACCCGGCGCAGGGCCTGCAGGGCCGACAGGGCGCCCTCCTCGTCCCGGCGGTGATAGCGCAACGCGGCCAGAAACCGCAGCGAGGGGCGGTTTTCCGGCGCGAATTGCTGAACCGCGTCGAACCGCTGTTCGGCTTCCTCATAACGCCCAAGCCGGGTCAGGGCGATGCCCATGCGCATCTGCCATGTGGCGGGGTTCAGGACTGGCAACGCTTCCGCCAGGCCCACCTGCGCCTCTTGATAGGCTTCCGTGTGACGGCCCATGTCGGTCAGTGCTTGGGAATAGGCATATCGCGCCGCAGGATTGCGGGCATCCATTTGCACTGCCTGCTGCGCCAGCCAGAAGCTGACTGAACCATGCTTCAGATAACCTTCGACGACAGACCCTACCGCCAAAGCTGTCGCGCTGTAGGGATCAACATCGCGCGCCTTTATGGCAAGTTCCCGGGCCTCCTGAATGCTGGCTTGTGGATCAGGCACCAAGCGTTCGAAGACTTGTGTGGTCAGCACCCAGGCTCGCAGTGCCATGGTCAGGGATGCGTTGATACCGTCACCCATCCTGGCCAGCGACTTCTCAGCCCGGTTCAGCCGCCCTTCGCTGTAGCTAAACACATCCGCAAGCGAGACCACAAGCGCAGCATCCAATGTGCGCAGGGCTTCCAGAACGCGCATGACGCCCACGCAGACCTGCGTTGTACATGCACTCATCGTGGCTGTCAGGTCACCCCTGTCCAGAACGAACTTGTGCGACCAGAATAGCCGACCGCTGGGACAATGGCTCAGTTTGACCAGCAAGTGTATCTTCTCGCCCAAGCGGTTAGCCATCACCGACAGCATGATTGCAGATTGGCCGGGATCAGCCCGATCAGACATGGCCACCATCGGCACCAGATCGCAGACCCGCCCCGCAGCTTCACCTGTCACCATTGCGGCAATCACGCTGGTTTCCGTATCGCTCGCCACTGGATCGGCTGTCAGCAGGATAGGCAGCACGGGTGGATTGGGGGCCGAGGGCGTCACCGCCTGTTCCGCATGCATCCGCGCGTCGCGCAACCAATCCTCGAATTCCGGGTCATTAATATCCAGATCGGCCGCGAAATCCGGCATCTGGCCATCGGGGCCGGGCCGGGCGGACATGTCGAGTCGGACAAGGCTGCCATCCAGGCCCACCCAACCTGGTCCGCTGACCAGGGCTTCGCGGTAATCGCTTAGGCATATACGGATCTCGCGCAAGATCTGGCGCAGACTAGCGTTGGCATGATCCGGTTCGCGCGTACTGAACAGCAGATCCTGCAATCGCCCGCGCAGCACCCGCATGGAGGTCGCGCTGCCCATAACCGCAAGGGCCCCGCGCGCGCGCATTCCGCGCGGTGTGAGGTGCAGGTTCCCCGGCCCGATCAGCTCGACGGGCCCCATCAGGCGAAGCGTCAGCGGCTGCATGTGAAAAAAGCTATATGAGAAATCTAAACTCGTTGTTACGCTCTACTCCAAGGCAAAGATACAATGTTTTTGATTCACTTGGTCATTGAGGGTTTTGCCATGTCCACTCAGCAAGGACAGCAGGGGCAGCAAGGCCAACAGGGACAAGGTTATCCTGGGGGCAGCGCCGATTTCGTCGCCATGATGACCGCTGCCCTAATGCGGACCCGCGATGCGATCGTCGGCACCGAGATGATAAACCCTTCACCAGGTCAGTGGGGCAATCTAGACCTTGCCGCCCGCTTGCCTCGCCTGGCGCGGGAATACCGCAACGCCGTCCTGATGTCCGAACTGCTGGAGGATCTGGCCTTCGAGACCGAAGACGATGCCCCGCCGGGCAAGACGGCGCGTGCCATGACCGTGTCGCGGCGCAAGACGGGGGCGGCGCTGGAATACCTGCCCCTGGTCCGGATCGCCCGCCCCGATGTCGCGGATTTCAGCCAGGCCGCCCCGCTGGTGGCGGCCTATGCCGAATTGCGCGGCGACCGGTTGGCGGAAATCACCGTCCAGCAGCAATACCTGATCCCCTTTTTGGCCAGCATCCTGCCCATCGACCCCGTCCGCAACCTTGCCTTGGCCGAGATGCTGGAGGTCGGGCTGGATCTGGTCACGCCCGTGGTGATGCGCGTCAAGCTGGCGCTTGGTTGTCCCCGGCCCAACCAGTTCAGCGACCGCATCCAGCCGATCATCCCCGAACCTGCCCATCCGGCCCTGCCCAGCGGTCATGCGACCCAAATCTTCACGCTGGCGACGATGCTGGCCTTGCTGGAAAATCCGGCCGCAGGGGTAAAGGCCGACAGCCAGATCTATCGCTTGGCCTGCCGGATCGCCATCAACCGGACGGTCGCAGGGGTGCATTTCCCGGCGGACAGCGCGGCCGGGGCGGTGCTGGGCATCCAGTTGGGGCGTTACCTGATGGCGCGGGGCCTGAAGACGGATGTGGGATCGGCGGAATTCGACGGCCGCCAGTTCCGCGAGGCCGCGGGTCCGCGCGACTTCCACTATGCCATCCTGGACCGGATGGTGACGGGACAGGATTCCGCGACGGACTTCAAGAACGATGCGACCGCGCCGCGTCCGGCGCCGCTGTGGCGATCGCTGTGCCAGCGCGCGCAACAGGAATGGGGCAACCGATGGAGCTGAAGGAGGATCCGCCCCCCGCCCGATGGTCCGAACCCCGCGCGGCACATGACAGGTTCCGTCCCGGCCTGTCGCCCTATCTGCATTACTACTATGACCTGCGGGCCGAACGGGGCGACGCGCCGCCCCGCGAACCCCATGGGCCGGACGACGGCGCCGACCTGCCGGGCCAGCTTGAACGGGCGTTGCGCGATCTGGTCAGGCGGACCTTCGAATGATGGCCCTGGCCTTTGCCATCCTGTCGTCCTTCCAGGATTTCCTGGACGATCCGGCGGGCATCCTGTCCCACGATTCCCGCAACCCCGATCCGCGAGAAGGGGAGGATGACAGGGATCTGGACGATCCGTCGCTTGCCTATCTGTCGGAGGGCGCCCTGCCCGATCCCCGCACCGGCTGCATCATCGGGGTGATCGACGACGCCATTCCCTTTGTCCACCAGCGGTTCACCTTGCCGGGCAACCTGTCGCGCACGGCCTCGGTCTGGCTGCAGGATGCCCGATTCCGCCCGCAACCGGGGGACGACCTGCCGACTGGGGCGGAATGGCGGGGGGCGGAACTGTCGGACCTGCTGGCCCGCGCCGCATCAGGCGCCATCGCGGGCGAGGAGACGATCTATCGCATGACCGGCGCGGTCGATCTGACCCGGCCCGCCACACCGTCGGGCGCGTTCGAGTCGGGGCATGGCGCGGCGGTGGCGCCCTTGGCTGCGGGCTTCGATCCGGCCGATCCCCGGGCCCGGAACCATCCGCTGATCGCGGTCTGCCTGCCGCCCCGGATCACGGCGGATTCCATGGGCGTCCTGGCGCCGGTGCCGATCCTGGCGGGGATCCTGTTCATCATCAACCGCGCCCGGCGTTTGTGCCGCTTCATCGAACGGCGGCGAAACCTGGCGCCGGGATCGGTCCGCCTGCCGGTCGTCATCAACATCAGCCTGGGCCTGACCGCCGGTCCGCGCGACGGATCCACCCCGCTGGAACGCTTCATGGATGCGGTGTCGGATTTCTCCGCCCCGGATCTGGGTCCGATCCATTTCGTGCTGCCTGTCGGCAACCATCGCCAGGACCGTCTGCGCGCCCGGCTGAAACCGGGCCAGCACATCGCCTGGCGCCTGCCGGCCGACGACGGCACCATCAACGCCATCGAAATCTGGGGGCCGCCCCATGCCCATTTTCCGCGCGGCGATCTGCGGATCACCCTGACCGTGCCGGGGCTGGCCCCCGCCACCACCGCATTCACCCTGCCCTGGCAATATTCGGTCCTGTCCGGCCCCGACGGGCGGCCGCTGGCGCGGGCCTATTACACCCCGCATCAGACGCGCGACGGGCAGTGGCGCGACGGCATCACCGTGATCGCGGTCCCCACCTGCCCCGAACGCCTGGGCGAGGCTTTCGCCCCCCCGGGCGAATGGCGGGTGCGGATCGCGGATGCCTCGCCCGAAGGGGTCTATGACCTGGCGGCGCAGCGCGACGAGGTGATCCGCGGATTCCGCCGGGGTGCCCGACAAAGCTGGTTCCACGACCCGGCCTATCGCAGCCAAGAACCGTCGGGCTTCCCGATCCTGACCGACGCGCAGAACGGCGGCGATCCGTCGGTGATCCGCACGGATACGGTCAACGCCTATGCCACGGGCGAACGTCCGCTGCGAGGCGGGGCGATCTATCGACGCGAAGGGACCACCGCGGGTTATGCCGCGCTTCTGGATAACGGCCAGCCGGGCGACTGCCTGGTGCCCGTCGATCGGGCGATCAACAGCCCCGGCATGATCCTGCGCGGGCGCGACAGCGGCAGTTTCGAACTGTCCTCGGGCACGTCGATGTCTGCCCCGCAGCTGGCCCGATGGCTGGCCGGGCAACTGTCGGACGGTCGGCGGCCGGGCAGCCGCGCGGCGATCCGCCAACTGGCCGAAAACCAGTCCGCGCGCCCTGCCCCGACGCCCATGCTGGATTTTCCCACGCGATTTCCGGAATTCTAGACGTCCCAAGCATATTTCACGCTTTCCGGGCGATTTTTCCTGACCGATTCACGCCCGTTTCACGCCCCCCATGGATAGTGATTCCATTGATACCGTTCATCGGTCGCACGGGGTGACGCCTCGCTTGGCAGCAGCAGGAGGGAAAAACGGACATGCCGGGTGACACAATTCCGAATTTCAACAATGTCATCGCCGCGCTTCAGCTTTTGGGCAATGGACCGGGGGGTGTGCAGAATATGCCGGCCCAGTCGCCCGAAACCCTGTTGGCGGAGATGCAGGGACGGTCAGGGTTCGGTGCTCCTCTCGCTGAACCAGACCGTCCCACCTGGGCCGCGTTTCGCCGGCTCGAGCAGGAAAACCAGCTTCTTGTCGATCATGTCGAGATGCTGGCCTGCGCCCTGGGTGCCTGTCCAAATTGCTGGGGCAGCATCGAGGATTGCGAGGATTGCGGAGGCGTCGGTCGTCCCGGTGCCTTCGCCCCCGATCGAGGATGTTTCGATCACTTCGTCCTGCCGGTCATCGTCCGCGTCATGGGCCGGGCGAACCTGCACGACGACCCAGCCACCCGTCCCGGCGATTACCGGGATCGGGACAACCCTCGAAGTTCCTCTGTTTGACGGTTCCCTGTTTCCCTCGCGGGTGGTTTGGCGGATGGTTTTTGGTCCATCCGCCAAATTTGGCTCAGAACAGCGGATCCAGCGCAAAGGGATCGGCGGGCGCGGTGGTGGCGATGGTGCGCCCCGGACCCGACAGCGTGGCGATCTGCCGGGCCAGGATCGCGATGGCCGAGGATGCCGCCGCGGCCGAGGCCCCCGGTCCGGTGCCTCCCAGGGGCACGGCGATGTCGAAACTGCGGGCGTGGTTCGCAGCCCCGCTGCCTTCATCCGCCACGAAGTAACGGCCCGACAGGCGATAAACGCCATTGGCCTGCGCCAGCGCCCGTTCCACCCGCACCTCCAGCACGCGCTGCGGGGGTTCGGCCAGGGGCCAGGGTTCCCCGATCACGGTCGCGCCCGATGCGTCCGAAATCGCCCGCGCCAGCGACAGGGTAAAGGCGCGCTGCGGATTGTCGGCCCACAGGTTGTCGGGGCTGGACCGCACCGCGCCGTCTTCGGTCTGGAAGGCGACCTCTTGCCCGGATGCGTATTCCGGCAGGGACACATCCTTCAGTTCCGCGCTGCCCAGCCGGTTGGGAACCTGTTCGCCGGTCGCCGGCGGGTCGATGATGAAACGCGCGGTCTTTTCCGGGTCGGAACAGGCCGACAGCCCCAGAAGGCCAAGGCAGGCAAGGGTCACGGGCAGGCGCAGGGTCATGTCATCGTCCCAGAATGAAGGCGCGGGGGTTGCGTTCGATCAGGCGGGCCAGCGACCCGAAGGCCTCGGTCGCGCGGCGCAGTTCGCGCAGCATGTTGACGGCCTCGGTGTTGAAGGCCGACCGTTCACCATAGGAGGCCAGCACCGAATCCGCCCGCGCCGCCGTCGCCTCCAACCGCTGGATCAATTGCGGCAACCGCTGGACTGAGGTGGCGATCTCGTCCGCCGCCGTGCTGGCGCTGTTGAGCGCGTTGCTCAGGCTGCCCGCCGCGTCGCCGTCGCGCAGGTCGTTGAGCAGGCCCGACGCGGCCTCGAGCGTGTTGGACAGGTTGCGCGGCAGTTGTTCGGCGTCCTCGCTGCCCAGCATGGCGCGCAGGTCGGCCAGGATCCCTTCGGCCTGGGCGCTGATCTCGGCGAATTCGAATTCCTCGACCGCGGTGGCGGCGGCGTCGATCTGGTCCACCATGTCCGGCACGTCGGCGGCCGCAAGCTTGACGGCCTCGGCGGCGGCGGCGGCTTCATCGACCAGGCGGGCGATGTTCTCGGCCGTGCCGCTGTCGCGCAGGTCGCGGGCCATGCCGCCGATGTCGGTGGCCGCGCTGCGGGTCTGGTCCAGGGTCTCGCGCAGGCTTTCGGGAATGGCGCGGGTATCTTCCGAACTGGCGATGGCGGTGATGCTGTTCATCATGTCGGTCGCCGACCTTAGCACATCTTCCAGCGGCAGGTTGCCGATGCGGGACAGGAAGCTCTGTGCATTGGCGCTGAAGTCGTCCAGATCGCCGGGGACGGACGGAATGATGGGATTGGGCTGGGCGTCTGTGTTGATGCTGGCCGGTTCGGCGCCGGGAATTTCGACCAGTTCGACCATCAGCGACGTGCCCAGGAACCCGGCACTGGCCACGCGCGCGCGAAGGCCCTGGGACACGGCCTGCTCCAGGAAGGCAAGCGCATTCTCGGGCGTGGCGTCCTGGGGCAATCCCAGCCGCGCCGGGGAAATCGCCATTGTCACCACCTGGCGGATTTCCCCGCGCGGTTCATCCTGCGTCACCGCCAGATCCGTGACCTGGCCCACGCGCAGGCCCTGGAACTGCACATCCGCCCCCTTGGCCAGCCCTTGCAGCGAATCGTCGATCAGCATGGCAAGGCGCAGCGGCTCGCCGCTGTCGCTGGCCAGGATGTCGTTCCGGGCCGTATCCTCGTCCGGTTGCAGGGCATAGACATGGCCTGCCTCCACGGGCCGTCCGCCGCTGATCAGGGTGTCGAAGGCCACCCCCCCCTGCAGGACCGAGGAGAGCGAATTCACGTTGAAGGACACCCCCGACGCGCCCAGCGACAGCGAAAAGCCCGAGGTGTCCCAGAACACGGTCGAGGTCGTCAGCCGCTTGTCGTGCGGCGCCTCGATGAAGGCGTCGGCGATGACCTGGTCTTCCGTTCCGGCAAGGCGGATATTCTCCATCCGGCCGACCTGGACGCCGCGGTACAGAACCGGCGCGCCTTCGCTGATGCCGTCGGCATTCTCCATGGCCAGCGTGACCATCGTGCCGGGCGTGTCCTCGCGGATCAGGGGCGCGCGGTCCTGGCCTGTGAAGCGGGTCTGTTCGCCGCTGACATTGGCGTCCCAATAGCCTTCGATGAAGGCGCCGGTCAGAACCGTGTCCAGGCGCGTCACCCCCTGGGCCGTCACCTGCGGACGGACGATCCAGAAGGATGCCTCGGAATCGATGAAGGGCGCCACGTCCTTGTCCACGCGGATCTTCACCACCACGCGCGCCAGATCCGGGGTGAAGCTGACGGATTCGACCTGCCCCACGGTGATCTCGCGGAAGCGCAGGGCGGTTTCGCCAGGCGTCACGCCGGTCGCATCGGCAAACTCGACCTCGATCACCGCGCCACGGGTGGAATAGGCGTTCCAGGCGATCCCCAGCGTCACGATCAGGGCGACGATGGGCACAAGCCAGATGACGTTGATCCCGGCCTGGGCGGCGCGCGCGGCAGTCTTGCGCACCGGGCTTGCCGGTCTGACGGGCGGCGGCGTGTCGGTCATGTCGGTGTCAGTCCTGCCCCTCGGTGCCTGTCCGGCTTCGCAACGGCAAGCCGCGCCAGATCAGTCTTGGATCAAAGCTTTGCGCGGAAAGCATGGTGAAGGCAACAGACAGCGCAAAGGACACCGCGGCGGGTCCGGGATGGATCGAGGCCACGAAGCCCAGCTGCACAAGCGCCGACAGGATCGCCACCACGAAGACGTCGATCATCGACCAGCGGCCGATGAATTCGACCACCTCATAGATCTTCAGCCGGGTATGGGCCTGTTCCACCGTCGCGGGGCGACCGGCAACCCTGGCCAGCCAGGCGATCGCCAGGAACTTGGCCATCGGCACGATCACCGAGGCGACAAAGACGATGATGGCGATGTCGTAATTGCCGTAATGCATCAGTTCGACCACGCCTTCCAGGATCGTCGCCTCGGAACTGCCCTGCAGGCCGGCAAAGGTCTGGGTGCGCATCATCGGGAACAGGTTGGCCGGGACATACATGATCAGCCCGGCCGCCCACCAGGCCCAGACCTTCTGCAGGCCGCGCCGATCGGGCGGCACCAGATCGGCGCCGCAGCGGTCGCAGGTTTCCTGGCCTTCGGGCCAGACGCGCCCGCAGGACCGGCAGCCCAGCAGGCCTGCACGATGCGCGGTCAGGATCGGGGCGTTGTCCGGGGTCACGAAACGCGGCCCTGGACCATCTCGCGGCCGTCGGTATGCAGGCCCGCATCCTCGATCGCGTCCCAGATGGTCGTCTGGCACATGAACCCGCGCGAGGCGAGGTTGACCAGGATCAGCGCGCAAAAGGCCCAGAAGGCGGGACCAAGATGGACGGTCGCAAGCCCCGCCACCTTGACCAAGGCGACCGCCGTGCCGATCACGAAGATCTCGGCCATGGACCAGGGGCGCAGCAGTTCGGACCAGCGAAAGGCTCGCGCCGCGTGGCGATAAGGCGCGCGGCCCTGCGCCAGGGGCGTCAGCGTATAGACCAGCAGAAAGGCCCGCAGCACCGGCAAGCCCACGATCATCATCATCACCGCCAGCACCAGGGGCAGCAGCACCCCATCCGCGAATGCCATCCCCACCCCGAAAAGCGAGGTGGCGTTGCCGAACCCCATGCGCGAGATTTCCAGAAACGGAAAGAAGATCGCCCCCATCATCAGGACGACCGTGGTGAAGGACAGGGCGATCAATTGCGTGAAGGCCCCGCCGCGCGGCTTGGCCAGCACGCCGCCGCAGCGGATGCAGGTGGCCGTTTCGCCGGGATCCAGTTCTTCCTCGACATGCAGGGCATCGCAGCGGGGACAGGCCATCAATCCCCTGCCGGTGGTCAGATCGAAGCTGTCCTGCGCATCCATGCCTGACAAGATAGTATTCCGCCCTTCCCGTGCAAGCGTTCAGTGCTGCGCCCCGGCCCGCGCGGCCGAGGTCAGCACCACGTTGCGCCCCTCAGGCGTGACATTGCCGGTCTGGACATCGAATTCCAGCCGCAGGACAAAGCTGCCGTCCTGCATCCCCGACGTCACCTGGCCTTCCAGCTGGGTCGTGAAAGCCTCGATCAGCTGGCTGCCCAGGCCGGTGCTGCCTGACTTGTCGGTCTCATTGACGGAATTGGCGATCTCCAGCACGCCCAGCCCCGGTCGGGGCGTCGTCAGGCTGATCCTGACCCAGGGTGTCCCCACATCCGGTGCCGCGCCTGCGTATTTCAGGGCATTGGTAAAGGCCTCGGTCGCCAGCAGCGACAGGGGCACCGCCTGGTCGGGCAGCAGGACAAGCGTCTCGATATGGGTTTCCACATGCAGGGTGCTGCCCGGCCCGACCGAGGCGTTGACCATCTGGTTGACGATGTCGCAGATCAGCCGCCCCGCCTCGACCGCGTCAAGATGTTCGGCCTGATACAGGTTGCGATAGATCGTCGCCAGCGCGGCCACCCGGTCCTGGACCGAACGCAGCACCCGCTTGGCGTCGGGGTCGTCGATCACCCGGCTTTGCATGTTGATGATGGACGCGATCAGTTGCAGGTTGTTCTTGACCCGGTGATGGACCTCTTTCAGCAGGACGGTCTTTTCGGCGACCGCTTCCTCCATCTGTTCCTCGTCCCGGATCAGGATGCGGGCCATGTTGTGGAAGGTCTGGCTGACATCGCAGATTTCGGTGGGCGCATCGGTCAGGACGGGGGGCGGTTCGCTGCGGTTGCCGATCGCGAAACGGCGCATCTGGCCGCGCAGCACGGTGATATGGCGCAGCACCATGCGGAAGACCGCGAAATAGGCCACGGCCAGCGACACCAGCCACAAGGCCATGGGGATCGTCACCGCGCCCAGTCGGGACAACTGGAACATCCCGACATTGGCCGTCTTGGGCGACCAGCTGCCCAGGGCATAGACAAGGCCGGGAACGGCGGGAACCACGGTGAACATGCGCATCTGCCCGTTTCCGGCACGCGCCTTGAAATTGGTTTCCGTCCGCGACAGCAGGCTGAGCAGATCGACGTTCTGGGGCAGGATGTCCTGGGTCGAGGTCTGCGCATCGGTATCCGATGTCAGGATCTGCCCGCGATGGTTGAAGGTCACGATGCGTGCGCCTTCGGTCCCGAAGGTGATGTTATGGGTGGACCGCAGCAATTCGGTGGTCAGCGACAGGCTGATATAGCCCAGCATCTGGCTGTCGCGATACAGGGGCTGCAGGACCAGGACCAGGGGCCGGTTGTTGACGACCCCGCTTTGGACGGATGTCACCAGGGTGCCTGGTTCTTCCTTGAAAAGCTGGTATCCCGCGGAGGAGGTGAAATCCACCGGCTCGTCCTGCCAAGCAGAATTGCATGTGCTTTGCCCATCCAGCGGCACGAAGCCCGCAAAGACATAGGTCGCGCTGCGCTGGATGAAGTTGCGCATCAGATCGGCGCAAACCTGGGGGCGGTCCAGCGATTCCAGCACCGCCGGGCCAAGCGCATCGGCCGAACCCAGCGCGCTTTGCAGCAACGCCCGTTCCCCCGCCGCGGCCGAGGATGTGCGGCCCAGAAGCGCCAGTTCGACCCCGCGCTCGGCTTCTCGGACCAGGTTGAAGTTCTGGATCAGCGAGATCAGGCCCAGCGGAAGGATTGCCACCGACAGAAGGGCGCCCAGCCGGAAGCCCAGCTTGCGCGTGAAATCCAGCCGGTCGCTGATCCGCCGGAGCACCGGCCCACCCTAGCGGGCGATGGTGTGGCTGGACGCCATCACGGCCAGTGTCGCCTGATCGGTCATGTCCAGATCCTCACCGCTTTCCATATGCAGCAGTTCCGCCAGCTTGCGCCGCCCGCGATTGGCCCGCGACTTGACGGTGCCGATGGCCACGCCGGTCATGTCTGCCGCTTCCTCATAGGAAAAGCCCGACGCGCCCACCAGGATCAGCGCTTCGCGCTGTTCGTCGGGCAGTTGCTGGAAGGCCAGCCGGAAATCCTTCAACGCCAGCCGCCCGTCGTGGTCGGGCCGGGTGGCCTGGCGCGCGGCGTGGATGCCGTCGGTGTCGCTGACCTCGCGCTTGGTCTTGCGGCGGGCCGAATAGAAGGTGTTGCGCAGGATGGTGAACAGCCATGCCCGCAGGTTGGTGCCGGCCTGGAACTTGTCCATGTTGGTCCAGGCCTTGACGATCGTGTCCTGGACCAGGTCGTCGGCGGCAGCCCCTTCGCGCGTCAAGGACAGGGCAAAGGCGCGCAGGGCAGGCAAGTGGTCAACCAGTTGGTCGCGCGGGTCGCCCGCAGCCGGAGTTTTCATTCTGTCACCGTCCACCGTCGCGTATCGTCGCGTTTTGCAAGGAACTCACTTCTGCTCGCGCAGTTGTTCAAGAAGGGCAAGAAAGCGGTCGGGAACCTGCTCTGTTGCATCCTGCTCAAACGCGCGACGAAGATTTTCGTCGATCTGTTTTTCGACTGCCGCCTTGCGACGATCATCTCGCTTCGATGTCATTACTTTGTTAGTCCCGGAAATCTTGTGCGCACGGTATCCAACCTGTAGGGGTTAGGATAGGTTCCGCGCAATATCCGAATTCGAGGATTTGAAATATGTCGTCTGCCGATCTTGCCCAGTCCATCGGGCGCGAGCTGCCCTATCTGCGGCGCTATGCGCGTGCACTGACCGGAAGCCAGCGTGCCGGTGACAATTATGCCGCAGCCACGCTGGAAGCCATTCTGTCCGACCGTTCCGTTCTGGATGGGGAAGACGATATCCGCATCGGGCTGTTCCGCACCTTCCACGCGATCTGGCAAAGTTCGGGCCAGCCCATCGACGAGGGCGAGCGCACCGCACGCGAATCGCGTGCGCAGGACCATCTGCGCGGCCTGACCGCCAATTCGCGCGAAGCGCTGCTGCTGCGCACGATCGAGGAACTGCGCCCGGACCAGATCGCCCGCGTCATGCAGATCGACCAGGCCGAGGCCGAGGAACTGGTCCAGATCGCCCTGTCCGAGATGAGCGCGTCGCTGCGCGGCAAGGTCATGGTGATCGAGGACGAGATGATCATCGCCATGGACCTCAAGGGCATTGTCCAGGCCATGGGCCATGACGTGACGGGCGTGGCCCGCACCCACACGGCGGCCATCGAACTGGCGGGCCAGAACCGCCCCGACCTGATCCTGGCCGATATCCAGCTGGCCGACGGATCGTCCGGCATCGACGCGGTGAACGAACTGCTGCGCGATCTAGGCGATATTCCGGTGATCTTCATCACCGCCTTCCCCGAACGCCTGCTGACCGGCGAACGGCCCGAACCCGCCTTCCTGATTTCCAAGCCCTATACCGAGGAACAGGTCCGGTCCGCCGTCAGCCAGGCGATGTTCTTCTCATCCACCGAAGGACTGGACGCGGCCTGAGCCGGCGTCCGCGCAACTTGGGGCGGCGGGTCATTCCGCCGCCTTTTTCACATCCGCCACCAGGGAGGCGCGGGCCTCGCGCGCGGCGCGGACGCGGCGGCGGCGCGCGATTTCGACATTGATCAGGGCGCCCAGCAGGACGGAAAATCCCGCCAGATAGAACCACATCAGCAGCGCCACCACCGTGCCGATGGATCCGTAGATGCGGTTATAGCTGTTGAAGCTGCTGAGATAGGCCGAGAAGGCCACCGATGCCGCCGCCCACAGAAAGGCCGCGAAAACCGCACCCCAGGTAAAGATCGGGGTGCGCGGCGTCTTCACGTTCGGGCCATAGCGGTACAGGATCCCGATTCCCAGGATCACCAGCATGAACATCGCCCCCCAGGGCAGGCCCGCGACCAGCCAGCCGCGAACCTGTTCGAAGACCTGGAAATTCAGAAGGATCGGCACCAGCACGATGGTGGCAAGCCCCGCCAGGGAAATCCCCACAATCGCCAGCGTCAGCGCATAGGCCAGCATGAAGCTGAAGACGGTCGAATGGGACCGCACGCCATAGGCGGCGTTGAGGCCCCCCACGACGGCCTCGACCCCCGCGCGGGCGGCAATGGTGGCCACCAGGAAGGACACGAAGGATGCCCAGCCCACGGATGTCTTGCCGGCCGCGGTCAGCGACAGGATCTGGGCGTCGATCAGATCCGCCGCGCCTTCGGGCAGGAATTCATGCGCCACGTCCAGATAGGTGTTGATGACGGCCGGATCGAACCACAGGCTCCACAGGGCGATGATGGCGGCAAGACCCGGAAAGACCGCGAACATGGCATAGAAGGCCACGCCCGCCGCGATCAGGCCCATGTGGATCTTGTCCATGCGTTCCAGGACCGCCGCCATGAAGGCCCAGATCTCGCGCAGCATGGTCAGCATCGGCACCTTCGCCCCTCTGGTCCGCCCCGGATCATGGCGTCACCGGCGGTGGACTCTGTCAACCGCGATAGCGCGCCCAGATTGCGCTTTCACCCAGACGTGCGACAAATTCGGCATGGGCCGCTGCTTCCGCCGGCGTCAGGCGGGGCGGCAGGGGCGCCGGGCGCGGGGCACGGGGACCGCTGTCCGGAGAACCGGCCACGGGACCGCCGGACCGCCCGGGCTGGTCCAGCACCAGATCGGGCTGCCTGCCGCCGATCAGTTCCAGATACACCTCGGCCAGAAGTTCGCTGTCCAGCAGCGCCCCGTGACGCTGGCGGCTGGAATTGTCGATGCCGAAGCGGCGGCACAGCGCATCCAGCGATGCGGGCGCGCCGGGGAATTTCTCTCGCGCAAGCGCCAGGGTGTCCAGGGCACGCGACCAGGGCAGGGCAGGGCGGCCCAGGCGGCGCAGCTCGGCATTCAGGAATTTCATGTCGAAGCTGGCGTTGTGGATCACCAGCCGGGCATCGTCGCCGATGAAGTCGATGAAGTCCCCGGCAATCTCGGCAAATTTCGGCTTGTCGCGCAGGAAATCGTCGCCCAGGCCATGCACCTCGAAGGCGTCCTTGGGCATCGGGCGTTCTGGGTTGATATAGACGTGAAAGGTCCGCCCGGTCGGCAGGTGGTTCACCAGCTCGATCCCGCCGATCTCGACGATGCGGTCGTCCTTGTCCGCATCGAAGCCGGTGGTTTCGGTGTCCATCACGATCTCACGCACGGGCCTTGATCTCCTTCACGATGTCTTCGACGGCTTGGCGGGCGGCATCCATGCTGTCCGTCGGGATGATCCAGTCCGCCCGCGCCCTTTTCTGGGCATCGGGCATCTGGCGCGACAGGATCAGGGCCAGCAGATCCGCCGTCATGCCCGGCCGCGCCAAGACGCGCCGCCGCTGGGTTTTCGCGTCGGCCGACACGACCGCCACCCCGTCCATCTGGGTTTCATATCCGTTTTCGTAAAGCAGCGGAATATCCAGGACGACCAGAAGGGCATCGGGATGACGGGCGATATAGACTTCGCGGTCGGCAGCGACGATGGGATGGACGATGGCCGACAGCCGATCCAGGGCGGCGGGATCGCCGGCAATCGCCGCTTTCAACGCCTCACGGTCGATGCCGCCGTCCCGCAAGGCGGCCGGGAAGACTTCGCCCACCGGAGCCACCGCCGCGCCGCCGGGCGCGTAAAGTCGGTGAACCGCCTGATCGGCGTCCCAGACGGGATGGCCCAGGTCGCGAAACATCTGCGCCGTGGTGGACTTGCCCATGCCGATGCTGCCGGTCAGGCCCAGCCGGAAGGTCATTCCAGCACGACCCTGCGTGTTTCCTCGTCCACCTCGGGGCGGCGGCCGAACCAGCGTTCAAAGCCCGGCGCCGCCTGGTGCAGCAGCATTCCCAACCCATCCACCACCCGGCATCCCCGGGACTGCGCCTCGGACAGGAAGGGCGTCATCAAGGGGGTATAGACCAGATCCGTCACAAGCGCATCGGGGGACAAGGCGTCCAGCGGCACGCGCAGGGGCTGCTTGCCTTCCATCCCCAGGGATGTGGCATTGACCACGGTGGTCGCCCCGTCCAGCATGTTGCCGGCCTGCGCCCAGTCATAGACGATCAACCGGGCGCCGAATTCCGCCTTGATCTGTTCGGACCTGATCCGGGTTCGGTTGGTGATCCGTAGTTCCTTGACGCCGCTGTCCAGAAGCGAGGCAACCACCGCCCGTGCTGCACCACCCGCGCCGATCACCGCGGCGGGACCGGCATCGGGATTCCAGTCGGGCGCGTTCTGACGCAGGTTGGCGATGAACCCATAGCCATCGGTATTGTCGGCATGGATCTTGCCGTCGGGCCGGAAGATCAGCGTGTTCGCCGCGCCGATCAATGCCGCGCGATCCGTCACGGCATCGGCCAGGGTCAAGGCCGCCTCCTTGTGCGGGATGGTCACGTTGATGCCCACGAAGCCCAGGCGGGGCAGGGCGCGCAGCACCTCGGCCAAGTGCTCGGGCATGACGGGCATGGGAATGTAATGCCCGGCGATGCCATATCGCCGCAGCCAATGGCCATGCAGGCGGGGTGACCTGGAATGAGCGATCGGCATTCCGATGACACCGGCAAGCGGCACATGGGCAGGAGGGCTGGCTTGGTCGTCGATCATCGCGGGATTCCTTGGCTGGACCCAGCCTAAGCCGGGACTGCCGCCGAAAAAAGCGTTCTTTGCAAGGGCATGTCCACCCTGGCAGAACCGCCTGTGGATAAAATCGAGGGGGAATCGGGTCGAATCATGAGGGCAGGTCTAACGGGTTTCGAGGCGCCCCCAGATCGGCCCGGAACAACCACCGGCCAACCGCGTTGCGTCCCCAAGTGCATAACTGCCGGGTCCGCCTGTCAGAATCTGTGGGGGAATCGGCGGCCCTGCCCGTCTCCCACAGACTTATCCACAATCCATGAAATTGATACATATGAGAAAATTTCATTTTTCGCCCGATCCTCCCCGAATTATCCACATTTGGAAGATCCGGGGGTGAATCGCGGGATTTCTGCTTTATCCCACTGTCCACAGGGCCTACATCAACATCATCCTTTATCTTTTTTTTATATTTAAGAAGAAGAACGGTGATGCTGGACGGTCTTTCGGTGATCTATCCCTATGCCAAGGCTTTCCACGTCATGGCGGTCATTTCCTGGATGGCAGGCCTGTTCTATCTGCCGCGTTTGTTCGTCTATCATGCCGAACGCGGGCAGGGGGCCGAACCCGCGGCCAGCTTCACCATCATGGAAGACAAGCTGCTGCGCCTGATCATGAACCCGGCGATGATCGCCACCTGGATCAGCGGACTGTCCCTGGTGCTGACGCCGGGCATCGTGGACTGGTCGATGATCTGGCCCTGGACCAAGGCTGCCGGGGTTCTGGGAATGACCTGGTTTCACATGTGGTGTGCGGGCCAGCGGCGGCACCTGCTGGGCGGGCAGGGCCTTTCCGGACGACGCTATCGCATGATGAACGAGGTCCCGACCCTATTGATGGCCCTGATCGTGGTGTCGGTGATCGTCAAGTTCTAGGCCGGGCGGATTGACTCGGGTCCCTGTCATGTCTATGTGGCCCGTAAGCCCGGCCGTCCGGCACGGGGATTCCCGAACCATAACCTGACCAGCCGCGCGGCAAGGCGCGGTACCCCGGTGATATCATGTCCGAAGAACGTCTTAACCTCTCCGAACTCAAGGCCAAGAGCCCGGCGGAACTGCTGTCCTTGGCCGAGGAGTGGGAGATCGAGAACGCCTCGACCATGCGCAAGGGCGAGATGATGTTCTCGATCCTCAAGGAACATGCCGAGGAAGGGATCGACATCGGCGGCGACGGCGTGCTGGAGGTCGTGCAGGACGGCTTCGGCTTCCTGCGATCGACGGCCGCGAACTATCTGCCCGGTCCCGACGACATCTATGTCAGCCCCGACATGATCCGCCAGCATAGCCTGCGCACCGGCGACACGGTCGAGGGCGTGATCCGTGCCCCCGGGGAAAACGAACGCTATTTCGCGCTGACCAAGGTCGAGCGGATCAATTTCGAAGATCCGGAAAAGGCCCGCCACAAGGTCGCCTTCGACAACCTGACGCCGCTTTATCCGAACGAACGGCTGAAGATGGAAATCGAGGATCCGACCATCCGGGATCGCTCGGCCAGGATCATCGATCTTGTTGCGCCCATCGGCAAGGGCCAACGGTCGCTGATCGTGGCGCCCCCGCGCACCGGCAAGACCGTGCTGCTGCAGAACATCGCCCATTCCATCGAACGCAATCACCCGGAATGCTATCTGATCGTCCTGCTGATCGACGAACGCCCCGAGGAAGTGACGGACATGCAGCGGTCCGTGAAGGGCGAGGTGATCTCCTCGACCTTTGACGAACCGGCCAGCCGTCATGTCGCGGTGTCGGAGATGGTGATTGAAAAGGCCAAACGTCTGGTGGAACACAAACGAGATGTTGTGATTCTTCTGGATTCTATCACAAGACTTGGTAGGGCGTTCAACACCGTGGTTCCAAGTTCCGGTAAAGTTCTGACCGGCGGTGTGGATGCGAATGCCTTGCAGCGGCCCAAGCGGTTCTTCGGTGCTGCCCGGAATATCGAAGAAGGCGGTTCGCTGACCATCATCGCCACAGCCTTGATCGATACCGGATCACGGATGGACGAAGTGATCTTCGAGGAATTCAAGGGGACCGGCAACAGCGAGATCGTGCTGGACCGCAAGGTGGCGGACAAGCGGGTCTTCCCGGCCATGGACATCCTGAAATCGGGAACGCGGAAGGAAGAACTGCTGGTCGATTCCAAGGACCTGCAAAAGACCTATCTGTTGCGGCGTATCTTGAACCCGATGGGCACCACGGATGCGATCGAATTCCTGATCTCGAAACTGAAACAAACCAAGTCGAATTCTGAGTTTTTCGACTCGATGAACGCCTGACGAGACAGCAATGGACTTGATCTATGCCGAAGCCACCCCGCCTGGGCGGGGTGGCGTTTCCATTGTCAGGATAAGCGGCGATGGGGCACGACGTGTCGCCGAAAGCTTGGTCGGTCCGTTGGCCTACCCCCGTCATGCCTATCTTCGAGATATCCGGGATGCAGACAACGTCCTGGATCGTGCCTTGGTCATGTGGTTCGAAGAAGGCCACAGCTTTACAGGCGAGGAATTGGCTGAGATTCATCTGCATGGCGCACCGGTCATCGTGCGTCGTTTGGGGCAGATGCTGACGAACCAGGGCCTGCGCCTGGCAGAAGCCGGAGAATTCACCCGCCGTGCCTTTCTGAATGGGCGCATGGACCTGTCCGAAGTGGAAGGCTTGGGCGATCTTCTTGCTGCTGAAACGGAATCCCAGCGACGTCTGGCCATGAGGATGAGCAGCGGTGAACTTGCCCGAAAGGCGGACCACTGGCGATCCCTGCTGATCCGCGCCGGCGCCTTGGTGGAAAGCAGTGTTGATTTTGCCGATGAAGATGTTCCGGATGATGTTCCAGACGAAGTTTTCGATCTTCTGTCTGAATTGAGGCGCGATCTTCACGAACAGATTTCCGGTTATGCCGCGGCGGAACGTATTCGAAACGGTTTCGAGGTGGCTGTCATCGGCCCCCCGAACGCCGGAAAATCCAGTCTGATCAACCGGATCGCGCGCCGGGAAGTGGCCTTGGTATCCGATGTTGCCGGCACGACTCGCGATATCATCGAACTGCGTTTGGATATTCGAGGATTGGCGGTCACGTTGCTGGACACCGCAGGTCTGCGCACGTCAGAAGACATCGTCGAAAGCTTGGGGATAGAACGGGCAAGAACGCGAGCGGTCGAAGCGGATTTACGCCTTCACCTTTCTCCTGAAGGGAAGAAGGACGACACACTGTGGCAAGATGGGGATATTCTGGTCGCCACGAAGTCAGATTTGTTTAACAGTGTAGAGGGTCTTCCGGTATCGTCCTTGACGTCAGAAGGGTTGGATCAGCTGATAGACCGAATTTTTGATGCATTAAGCGCTAGGACAGCCAATGCTGCGCTTGTCAGTCATCAGCGCCAACTTTCAGCCTTATCCGAAGCATACGAAGCCCTTGAGGGGGCAGAAGGCCTTCCACCAGAACTGTTGGCCGAAACCATTCGGCGTACGGCCTCTTCTTTGGATCGATTACTTGGCAGAATCGGTGCGGAAGATTATCTGGATGTAATCTTCACATCCTTCTGCATCGGAAAGTGAGTGTTTCACGTGAAACAATATGATGTTATTGTTGTTGGCGCGGGTCATGCGGGTCTCGAAGCGGCTGCAGCTTCTGCCAGGATGGGTGCAAAGACTGCCTTGGTAACAATGCGTCGCGAAGATATAGGAGCCTTGTCTTGCAATCCCGCCATTGGGGGACTGGGCAAAGGCCATCTGGTTCGAGAAGTCGATGCCTTGGATGGCTTGATGGGCCATATTGCCGACCGCGCCGGTATTCAGTTCAGATTATTGAACCGCAAGAAAGGTCCGGCAGTCCAAGGACCGCGTGCCCAGATGGACAGAAGCCTGTATCGGGCGCATGCCTTTGAAGCTATATCCAGCTATTCAAATGTCGATCTGATCTTTTCTGAAGTCTCCCGTTTGCTGGGAGATGACCAGCTTGTTTCAGGAGTACAGCTCGCCGAAGGAACGACATTACACGCCAATGCAGTTGTCCTGACCACCGGGACATTCTTGAACGGCTTGATCCATATCGGCGATCAAAGTCGCCCTTCCGGACGCTGGGGGGATCGTGCTTCCAATCACTTGGCCGAATCGATCAGCCGATACGATCTTCCTTTGGGACGCCTCAAGACTGGCACTCCTCCCCGACTGGACGGTCGAACGATCAATTGGGATATCCTGGAAAAACAGCCCGGCGACGATCAGCCGGTCCTGTTCTCTTATCTGAGTACGGCCGCTGAAGCACGTCAGATTTCATGTGGTATTACTCACACGAACACTCATACGCATGAGATTATCAGAGGCAATCTGTCTCAATCTGCAATGTATGGCGGTCACATTTCGGGCCGCGGCCCCCGTTACTGTCCTTCGATCGAGGACAAAATCCTGCGCTTCAGTGACAAGGATTCTCACCAAATCTTCTTGGAACCAGAGGGTTTGGAAGACAATACGGTTTATCCTAACGGCATTTCCACGTCCCTGCCAGCGGACATTCAGTTGGAATATGTCCGAACGATAAAGGGGTTGGAGCAAGCTGTTATCCTGCAGCCTGGCTATGCGGTCGAGTACGACTATGTCGACCCACGCGCCCTGAAAAACACATTGGAATTAAAGAATGTACACGGCCTCTACCTGGCAGGGCAGATAAACGGCACAACTGGCTACGAGGAGGCAGCGGCGCAGGGCCTTCTTGCTGGGTTGAATGCGGCATTAGCTGCTCAAGGCTGTGAAAGTATCACCTTCAGCCGCGCAGATAGCTATATCGGGGTGATGATTGATGATCTGACGTCTCGGGGCGTTTCTGAGCCATACCGGATGTTTACCTCTCGGGCGGAGTTTCGTTTGTCCCTGCGTGCGGACAACGCTGATCAGCGTCTAACGCCATTGGGGATCAAGATCGGCTGCATCAGCGAACGGCGTCGGAGGTTCTTTGAAGAGCGACAGTCGCGTTATGAAGCTGCACGTCAAGATATGCAGAATCTGACATTCAGTCCGTCTATGTTGTCGAAGGCGGGCATTGCCGCCCGCCAAGATGGGCAAAGGCGATCCCTCTTTGGGTTGATGGGTCAGCAGGAAGTTTCACTTGCCCAGCTTGAAGGTCTCTACCCGGAAATTCGCAAGATCAATCCAGCTACGCTGGAGCAACTGCGCAATGACGCTCTTTATGATCAATACATTGATCGGCAAGCCCGGGATGTGGAGTTGTTGAAGCAGGACGAAGCAGTGATGTTGCCGGAGAAGTTTGACTATGCGCAGCTATCCGGTTTGTCCAAGGAACTTGCAGCCAAGCTGAACACCCTTCGACCGGAAACGCTTGCTGCAGCTGCCAAGATCGAGGGTATGACCCCTGCGGCTTTGACGCTTCTGCTTGGAGCATCGAAGTTTCAGAAGAAGTTGACGGCATGATTGTTTCACGTGAAACAAAGGACAGATTGACGATCTATGGCAATCTTCTTGGGCGATGGAACTCCAAGATCAATCTCGTTTCTCCGGCAACTCTGCCTTATCTTCAGGAAAGGCATTTTGATGACTGTCTTCAGGTAAGTGAAATTGCTGGCGGTACATCTGGTCCATGGGTGGATCTTGGAAGCGGTGGCGGACTTCCTGGTCTGGTCCTTGCCATTTCCAACAGCGATACTGACATCCAATTCAGATTGGTCGAAAGCGACAAACGTAAAGCAGCTTTCCTGCGTACTGTTGTGCGAGAAACTGCGTTGACCAACGTGACTATTGTGAACGAGAGGATCGAGACACTTTCTCCTCTGAATGCTGCCTATATCAGCGCGCGTGCCCTTGCCCCGTTGAGGCAACTCATGGCATATCTTGCGCTGCACTTGGCACCTTCGGGCAGGGCTTTTCTGATGAAAGGCGTCCTTTGGCAGCAGGAAGTCCAAGATGCCCGGAAGAACTGGAATTTCGACTATATAGCGCATCCAAGCCGAACTGAGGCTGGAGCAGCAATACTGGAAGTGACTGGAGTCAGACATGGCAGAGCCTAGCGTCATTGCTATTGCCAATCAGAAAGGCGGGGTAGGGAAGACGACCACTGCCATCAATCTGGGTGCGGCACTGGCCATGGCTGGCCATCAGACAATCCTGATTGACCTGGATCCGCAAGGAAACGCTTCGACCGGCTTGGGCATCGAAGTCGAGCAACGTCTTAAGACGGTCTATGATCTTCTGGCAGGGTCGGACTCTCTGCAGAACTGCCAAGTCCAGACGGACATTGAGAACCTCACAGTTGTTCCAGCGACCCCTGATCTTTCGTCGGCCGATGTTGATCTAGCCCAGGTAAAGGATCGCACTCGTCTTTTAAGGCGCAAGCTGGATGAAGCTCCCCGAGACAGCGTGATCTTGATCGATTGCCCGCCTGCATTGGGGCTTTTGACGGTCAACGCCATGGTTGCTGCAGATGCGGTCCTTGTTCCCTTGCAGGCCGAATTCTATGCCCTTGAGGGTTTGTCGCAGCTTTTATCGACGGTAAAGCATGTGCGTCAAAGCGGGAACCCCAATCTTCGCGTAAACGGCGTTCTGTTGACGATGTCTGATTACCGCAACAATCTGTCTCAGCAGGTTGAAGCTGATGCCCGTGCGACGCTGGGGGATCTGGTTTTTACAACTGTCATTCCTCGAAACGTCCGTGTGTCGGAAGCACCTTCCTTTGCACAGCCCGTTCTTCTGTACGATCCTGCGTCCAAGGGCAGCCTTGCCTATCGTCAGTTTGCCGCCGAATTTGCGGCTCGTCTTAAACTTGCCAATGAGGTTGCCTGATGTCCGACAGCAAATCTGCAAAACGCGGCTTGGGTCGTGGCCTGTCGGCGCTGATGGCGGATCTGGATCTTGATACGCCGGGCGAACCAAAACCGACGAAGGATCGGACGATGGTTCCCATCGAACAGATCACGGCCAATCCTGATCAGCCCCGGCGGCATTTCGATCCGGCGGCTTTGCAGGAACTTGCAGAATCTCTTCGTCAACGTGGCGTTCTTCAACCCTTGATCGTCCGCAAGCATCCGAGGGATGAGGGTCTTTACCAGATCGTCGCGGGCGAACGTCGCTGGCGTGCGGCGCAGATGGCGCAGTTGCATGAACTTCCGGTGATCATCCGGGACCTGACCGATACCGAGGTTCTCGAAGTTGCCATCATCGAAAACATTCAGCGCGCCGATCTGAATGCCATCGAAGAGGCTGCATCCTTTCGTCAGCTCATGGACCGGTTCGGCCATACCCAGGAAAAATTGGCCGAGGCACTGAACAAGAGCCGCAGCCATATCGCCAACCTCTTGAGGCTCTTGACCTTGCCGGATCCGGTTCAGGATTATGTCAAGGATGGCCGGTTGACAGCGGGACATGCCCGGGCTTTGATCACGGCGGACAACGCTGCCACTCTGGCACGGCGCGTTATTGATGGTGGCCTATCCGTTCGGGAAACCGAAGATCTTGTGCGTCGTCAAGGAAAGAACACAACTTCTGGTGAAAAGTCGCAGTCTCGCCGCAAGGGTGACAAGGACGCCGATACGCGGGCCTTGGAAGGGGACCTCTCCGCGCAGCTGAAAATGGCCGTGACGATCGACCATGCCCCTCATGGGGGTGGGACGATTTCGATCACGTACAAGAATCTGGAGGAACTGGATCGGCTATGCCAGCTTTTGGGGCGTCCCAGCTGATGATGGGATAATTCCATCAAGGACGCTCGCGCATTTCCATGGTTCAATTCCGCACAACGACCGGTCGTCGAATTTTGCCATAGCACGGACATTCGTCCAACTTTAAGGACCTGATCTGACTGGCAAGTTACGTCGGTAGGGTCCACCATAGTGGCCGGAGTCAATGGTGCTGTCGATGCCTGATCACCAGGAAACGCGCGGAAAGCATCAATCCTTCAGTCCCGCGACGATCTTGTCGGGTGTTGCAGGAAGGTGCCGCACGCGGACGCCGCAGGCGTTATGAATGGCATTCAGAACGGCCGCACCCGCGCCGCAAATTCCCAATTCTCCCAATCCTTTGGCTTGCAGCGGCCCGACATAGGCGTCCCGTTCGGGCAGGAAATGCACCTCGAGCGCAGGGACATCCGCATGCGTCGGGATGTGATATTCCGCAAGATCACGGCTGACGGCATGACCGTCACGGGAATCGTGCTCCATCGCCTCGGTCAGGGCGATGCCGATGCCAAAGGTCATGCCGCCCAGACATTGTGATCGCGCAGTCTTCTCGTTCAGGACCCGCCCGCAGGCGAAGACGCCCATCATGCGGCGGACGCGCACCTCGCCGGTCCAGCGGTTCACCGCGACTTCCGCCCAATGGCTGCCCCAGGTTGCCTGGCGATGCGATTTTTCGGTCTTGCCGGGTTGCAGATGGCCTTCGCCGCTGATCTGGCCGTCGATCAAATCCGACAGCGGCCGGGCCACGTTGCCGGCCCGTGCCATTCCGTCCTGCAGGGTCAGGTCCGCCTCGTCGCAGTCCATCGCCTTGGCGATCTGACTGCGGATTTCCTCGCAGGCGAGATAGACGGAGTTCCCGCTGGACGCTGCCCCGAAAGAACCGCCCGAACCCGAGGCGGGCGGGAAATTCGTGTCCCCCAGCCTGACCTCGACCTGTTCGATGGGCAGTCCCAGCATTTCGGCGGCAAGCTGGCCCAGGATCGTATAGGTGCCGGTGCCGATATCGGTCATGTCGGTTTCCACGACGGCTTGGCCGTCCTGGTTCAGCGTGACGCGGGCACGGGATTCGACCAGCATGTTGACCCGCACGGCGGCGGCCATGCCCATGCCGATCATCCATTCCCTTTCGACCTGCTGCCCGGTGGGCTTGCGGTTCGACCAGCCGAACAGCCTGGCACCCTCGCGCAGCGCCTCGGCCAGCTTGTGGCTGGAGAAGGGGCGGTCTGTCGTGGGTTCGACGTCGGGGATGTTGCGCAGGCGCAGTTCGACCGGATCGATTCCCGCGGCCTCGGCCAATTCGTCCATGGCACATTCGAAGACGGTGACACCCACCGCCTCGCCCGGCGCGCGGACGGATCCGGCACAACCGCGATGAATGCGCGCGACGGCGTGAACCACCTGTCGATGCGCGGCCTGATAGGTGAAGGGTGTAGCCTGTGCCACGGGTTCGGTGAATTCACTGCTGGGCAGGTTGGACACCAGAACCTCGTGCCCGATTCCCGTCAGCCGGCCGTCCGCATCGCAGGCCAGCCGGATACGCTGGCGGGTTTCCGATCGGCGATGCGCAAGGTCGAAGACCTGCTGTCGGGTCATGGCGACCATCACCGGACGCCCCAGTTCCTTGGCGGCAATGGCTGCGGAGACAGCCTCGGCATTGATGCCGAGCTTCGATCCGAAGCCGCCGCCGACATAGGGCGACAGCAGGCGAAGGTTCTGTTCCTTGATCCCCAGGGCATCGGCCATCTGCTTGCGGTTCGACGACAACATCTGCAACGCCGCGCGGATCGTCACCTGATCGCCGTCCCATTCGGCGATCGCGGCATGGGGCTCCATCGCGGCCGACATCTGCGATGGCGTGTGCCACACTTGGTCCAGCGTGACGGCGGCTTCGCGCATGGCCTTGTCCACGTCGCCTGCCGCCGACTGCTTTTTCGGCGGCAGTTCGGGCGTGACGGCTTCGGGTTCCACAGGCACGCTGCTGACCTTGTAGCGGACGGAGATGTTCTGGGCGGCGTGACGCGCGTCCTCGAAGCTTTCGGCCACGACCAGGGCGATGGCCTGGCCCATGTATTCGATCTGGTCCGGCCCCGAGGTAGGGCCCTTCTGGTCCATGCCCTGCGCGGCATAGCGGACCATGCGCCTGTCCTGGATCACCGCAAGGGCACCGGGTGCATCGCCGATTTCAAGCACCTTTCCCGCGGGCACGGTCGCCTGCACAAGGACGCCATAGACCATGTTCGCGGGCCTCGCCTCGGCGGCATAGGCGGCGCGGCCGGTCACCTTCAAGGGGCCTTCCAGCCGGTTCAGGGGCTGGCCCAGGATGCCTTGGGCCATGTGGTCCAGACGGTCGTCGTGGGTCGGGCCATCGACCCGCAGATGCCGTGTCATGCCGCCGTCTCCATTCCGGTTGCGTCCCGCAGCGTCGCGATCAGGGCGCGGCGCAGCAGGGGAATCTTGAACTGGTTTTCGCCCCAGCCGCGCGCCGGGCGCAGCAGGATGTCCGCCGCTTCCCTGAACAACGCGTCCGAAGGCTCGCTGCCTTTCAAGAACGCTTCGACCTCCGGGTCCCGCCACGGTTTCGCGGCAACGCCGCCAAAGGCCAGGGCGGCGTGGCTGATGCGGCCACCGTCGGTCCCGATCACCGCCGCCACGGACACCAGGGCGAAGGCATAGGACGCCCGGTCCCGCACCTTGCGATAGCGGTGCTGGCCCCCGGGCGGGGCAGGCAGGATCACGGCCGTGATGATCTCGCCGGGTTCCAAGACGGTTTCCACATGGGGGGTATCGCCCGGCAGCAGGTGGAAATCGGCCAAGGGCACCCGGCGGGGGGTGGGGCCGCCGATCTCGACCACGGCGTCCAGGGCCATCAGCGCCACGGCCATGTCGCCGGGATAGGTGGCAATGCAGTGATCCGATGCGCCCAGGATCGCGTGGTTTCGGGTCACGCCGCCAATGGCCGCGCAGCCCGCGCCAGGATCGCGCTTGTTGCAGGCCATGCGGCGGTCATAGAAATAAGGGCAGCGGGTGCGCTGCATCAGGTTTCCGCCCGTTGTCGCCATGTTGCGCAACTGCCCGCTGGCGCCCGCCAGCAGGGCGCGTGACAGGACGGGGTAATCGCGGCGGATGACCGGATGGGCGGCAAGGTCGCTGTTCCTGACCAGGGCGCCGATTCGCAGCCCTTCGCCTTCCGGCTCGACTCCGCCCAGATCAAGATGGGTGATATCGACCAGGGCAGGGGGCGCCATGACCTCGAGCTTCATCAGATCCAGCAGGTTGGTGCCGCCTGCGATGATGGTGGCGTCTGGCGACAGATCCGCGATCGATGCGGCGCGATGATAGGTGAATTCCCTCATGCCGCATCCTCGCGACGGTCGGTCGCCCCTGCGGCCTGCTGGATGGCCGCGACGATGTTGGCATAGGCCGCGCACCGGCACAGGTTGCCGCTCATCCTTTCGGCGATCTCGGCATGGGACAGTTCGAACGGACCGTCCAGGTTTTCCGAGGCATGGCTGGGCCAGCCCGCCTCAATCTCCTCCAGCATGGCGATGGCGGAACAGATCTGGCCCGGCGTGCAATAGCCGCACTGAAAGCCGTCATGGTCCAGGAACTGCTGTTGCAGGGGGGACAGGCGTTCCGGGCTGCCCAAGCCCTCGATGGTGGTGATCTGCGCGTCCTGGGCCATGCAGGCCAGGGTCAGGCAGGCATTGATCCGGCGACCGTCCATCAGCACTGTGCAGGCGCCGCATTGGCCATGGTCGCAGCCCTTCTTGGTGCCGGTCATCCCAAGATGGTGGCGCAGGGCATCCAGAAGCGTGGTGCGCGGGTCCAGATCAAGGTCATGGGTCGCGCCGTTCAGGTGAAGTGTGATCTGCATGGATCCCCCGGATGCTGGCATCGGTGCTGGCTGGTGGCACGCCCTCAACCGCCAGACCGGCGCTGCGTTCCCTTGGGGCCATCGCTTTCGCGGACGGAACGGGGATGCGCAAAGGGCGTTCCCCCCGCGTAATAAACATCGGAGCGTTCCATGTCCCAGTCCCAGACCACCCGCGATCACGACACCATCCGCAAATGGGCCGAATCCCGTGACGGCCATCCCGCCAAGGTCGAAACCGGCGGCAAGGGCGGGATCCTGCGCATCGACTTCGGCGAACCCGAAGACAACCTGACCCGGATCGAGTGGGATGAGTTCTTCGAGATCTTCGATGAAAACGACCTGAACTTCCTGTACCACGACAAGACTGCCGATGGCGGCACCAGCCGCTTCAACAAGTTCGTCTCGGGCGAATAGAGACCGGCTGCCCGGTCCGGGGGTTACCGTCCCGGATCGGCGTTGTCCCCGGGCAGCAGCAGGTTGACCGCCCGTGCGGCGGCAAGGCCCAGCAAGGTCCCCGCCAGGACATCCATCGGATAATGCTTGGCCCGCGGGATCTGCACGCCGGCCATCAGGGCCGCGGTGCCTGCGGCCGGAAGCGCCAGGCCCGGCATGTCCCGGGCGACGATGGCCGCCACCGCCACCGCCCCGGCCGTGTGGCCCGAAGGAAACGAGGTGTCGTTGCCCCCCTTGCTTTCCCCAGGCTCGAATTCGTAATCGCGCTGCTTGACGATCTCCTCGGGGCGGGTGCGGCGCAGGCGGTTCTTGATCCTGCGCTTCACCACATTGGCGACCACATGGGCGGCCATCATGCGCATCCCCATCCGCGCGACATTCGGCCGGCCGGCCACCAGCCCGCCCGCGATGACCGTGCCGCAAACCATCGCCAAGGGTATCTGGTCGGCCAGTTCGCTGGCGGTGCCAAGGGCCTTGACGACCGGATGATGCCGGTGCCGGGCGGCGCTTGCCGCAGCCTCGACATCCATGCGTTCCAAACCCTCGGTCTGGGGGGCGGGGTGGTCTTCGGGATCGCTGTGCTGGGACATGCCTTCGTAACGACACCTGCGGGGGGCGGTTCCCGCAAGGGGAACAAATCAGCCCGCCCGCCGGTTTGGCCTGGCCACCACCGATACGAACAGGAGGATCGAGAATGGCGAACGCAAGCAGCAAGAAATTCGGCGCGGGCCAGCAGGACCAGGGCAAGGGCGACGGCACCGGCGGCATGTCCCCCGACACGATGGACGAACTGCCCCGGCAGGAAATCCTGTCGAACCGCGACACATCGCGTCATTCGGATCAGCGCGGGCTGGATTCCCGTCATGTGAAGACCGAGCAGCATCACGACCATGTGGCGAACCGTCAGGCCGACGATGCCGATGACGACAATCTCGACAACGGGCAGGGCTAGGCCATGGGCAAGCATCCCAAGACCGATACCCCGACCGACAAGGATCTGCGCGACGATCCGGGGATCGGCCGATCCAAGGGTGCGGATCGCAACGATCCCACGATGGATGGCGACAATACCTTTGAAGGCGATGTGCTGAATGACACGACGCCGCAGGGTGGCGTCGATCCCAGCCAGCGTGGCCGTACAAACCGATAGGAGACGATCATGGTCGGCAAGAAGACCCACGATCAGCAGCAGCGGATCATCCAGAAAAAGGTCGATACGACCAATGCCGATCCCGATTTCAATCCCCGCCCCGACCTGAAGGCATCGGACCGGCGCGAGGCCCGGAAAGAGGATGGGGACGAAGAACGGGAATGACGCGCCCGTTGGATCAAGCCGACGATCCCGGCCTGGTCCGGGCCATCGCCGGGGGATGCGAATCCCTGGCCTTGCCGTCGCATGACGATTTCGCCCCGGCCTTCGACCGCTGGGGCGATCGCCGCGTCCTGATGCTGGGCGAGGCATCCCACGGCACGGCCGATTTCTATGCCGCGCGCGCGGCCATCACCCGCCGGATGATCGAACATCACGGCACAAGGATCGTCGCGGTCGAAGCGGATTGGCCCGACGCGGCAATCCTGAACCGCTATGTCCGCGGCCTGGACCTGCCCGAGGGCACGTCCGAGGCGTTTCGCCGCTTTCCCCGCTGGATGTGGCGCAACGGCGAAATCGCCAGGCTTCTTCGCTGGATGCGCGATTGGAACCAGGGACGGCCGGCGCAGGATCAGGCGGGCTTCTATGGCCTCGACATGTATAACCTGAACGCCTCGATCCGCGCGGTCCTGGATTATCTGGAAAGCGCCGATCCCGACGCGGCCAGTCTGGCCCGACAGCGGTATGGCTGCCTGGAACCCTGGGCCGACCATCCCGATGCCTATGGCCGCATGGCGGGATCGGGCGACAGCGATTGCGAACAGGCGGTCGTGCGGCAATGCCGGGATCTGCTGGCGCAGGCGACCACAGTCAGGGACGCCGATCTGCTGGACGCCGCGCAGAATGCCCGCCTGATCGCCTCGGCCGAGCGGTATTACCGGGTCATGTATCACGGCGGGGCCGAGGCCTGGAATCTGCGCGACAGCCACATGGTCGAAACCCTGGATCTGCTGCTGCGGGCAGGGGGCAAGGACGCCAAGGCCGTCGTATGGGCGCATAATTCCCATATCGGCGATGCCTCGGCGACAGAGATGGGGCGGGCGCGGGGCGAACATAACCTGGGCCAGTTGGCACGCGAACGCTGGGACGACGGGGTCGTCCTGATCGGTTTCGGCACCCACCGGGGCACCGTCACGGCGGCAAGCGACTGGGACGACCCTGCGCAGGTGATGACCGTGCGGCCGTCACGCTCCGACAGTCTCGAGGGCCATTGCCATGCCACCGGGATCGACCGATTCCTGCTGGACCTGGGCGGCAATCCCGATCTGGCCCGGCATCTGTCCAAGCCCCTGCTGCAACGCTTCATCGGGGTGATCTATCGTCCCGAAAGCGAACGTTACAGCCATTACATGCAGGCCGTCGCGGCGCGGCAATACGATGCTTGGGTCTGGTTCGACCGCACCCGGGCGCTTGTCGAATCGGATGATGGTCAAGACCAGGACGGCGAAGACCACAAGGACGCATCCGACACCTGGCCATTCGGGGTCTAGTCGATTCCGGGCCTTTGGGTGGTTCGCGCTACGCGGCAGCAGGTGCGGGACGACCCCCGGATCGACGCTTCATCAAGGCCTAGGGTTCATGCCATGCCGACAGAGTTGCATCCCATGTTTCAACCTTGCCGCAAGTCCTGCACGTCCTGATGGACATGGCCCGCCAACCGGCTTAGTCTTTCCTGGTCCGTACCAGTGTCCAATGTTTGGCCGGGTGAGGAGAGGATCATGGAACGATCCCCCTTGGCACCGTTTTGTCCCAGCTTCCGGCTCGCGCCGGACCCAGGGTTCCTGTATCTGTCGAAATCCCATCGCCGGGTTCAGGACGATATTCTGGCCCGCATCGGTCATGATCCGGCCGTGCTGGTCCTGACCGGCGGACCGGGCACGGGAAAGACCACGCTGGCCCGGCAGATTGCCAGCCTTTGCCACGGCATACGGGTCGGGCATATCGGCCAAAGCCATGCCCAGTTGATCGACCTGCACCATCAGGTGCCCAAGGCACTAGGCATGTCCTGCAGCCCGGCCTTCGATCATCCCCAAAGCGGGCCGCGCGCCCTTGGAAGGGCCTGCGCCGATACCGGGGACCGCATCCTGCTGATCGTGGACGAGGCGCAGGGCATGCCGGGCCGCGGGCTGGACTATCTGGCGGGCCTGATCGATGCCGCTGCCGTCGAGGGGTGGTCGATCAGTCTGTTGCTGGTCGGGGGGATCGAACTTGAAGCCCGCCTGGCAAGCCCCGCCCATTGCCTGCTGCGTGCCTGGATCGGTGGGCGCTTCCGCCTTGCGCCGCTGGGGCAGGATGAAACCTCGGACTATGTCGCGCATCGTTTCCGCATCCCGGGCTGCGCCTGCCATGCTGGCATCAAGGTCTTTGACGCGGCGGGCATCGGGCATCTGCATGCCCTGTCCAGGGGCGTTCCCAGGGTCATCAACCACCTGGTGCAGATCTGCCTGTTCGAAGCGACGGCGGCAGGCCACCGGCAGGTGGATGGGGCCTTTGTCGAAGCCTGCCTTTCCTCCATGATCCAGGATGGGCGGCTGGCGCATCTGGTTGGCCCCGCCAGCAAGGGCGTGCAGGCCCATCCCCCCGGCAATGTTCCCGTTTTCGCCAGCCCCAGACCCGTGGCGCGATCGCCGGCGGTTCCTCCGCAACCCGTGGTCGCGGTCCGACCGGCACAGAAGGATACCCCTGTCCCGGCGACACCCGCCGCCTCGGGTCCGCGTCTTGCCAGACCGCATCATGCCGGTCTGGCGGCGGGGCTGGCGGGGCTTCTGGTTCTGCTGCCTTTCGGTGATTCCAGCGGACGGATGCAGACCACCATCACCGCAGCGGCCTTGCTGCCGGTCACGCCTGCGGCCAAGGTCGCCCCGCCGCAACCTGTGGCCCAAGGCTTGCCAGGCCGGGTGGCTGTGGACGCTCCACCCGATCCCGACCGCCTTCTCAGCGAGGCCTTGGCCGTAGAGGGTGCGGATCCGGTCCGGGCGGCGCAGCTTTATACCCGCGCCGCATCCTGGGGCAACGCCAGGGCTGCCTATTACCTGGGACAGCTTTACGAAACGGGCATCGGGCTGGAAGCCGATCCCTATCGTGCCGCAGCATGGTATGAAGCGGCCGGCGACATCGGCGGTGCCCCGGCGCGGCTTGCGGATCTGAAAGCCGCATCACGCCCGCAGAACCCGGAACCGTCGGACCCGCCCGTTCCGGTCTTCCAGGGATTGTCCGCGCAGGGACAAACGGAATTGCAGTGGCAAGGCCCCGCCACCGCGCCGGTTCCCCGGTTCACGGTCGAACTTGTGCCGGCGGGTGGCGACGAGCAGGCCCGCCGCGTGGATACGGCGCTTTCGGCGCTGTTGCTTCCCTATCCGGTCGCGCAGTGGCGGGTGATCGCCCTGCGGCCCGACGGGACCGACGGGCCTGCCTCGGGCTGGTCGCGGCTTGATCCGGGCGCGCGCTGATCAGCAGCCGATCACGGCGCAGATGCTGCGCCGATAAGCCTCGTTCGCTTCGCTGTCGGGAACGGCCTGGGCGGCAGAGGCGGGGCAGCTGAGCTGATAGGCCGGATCCAGCCCGCGATTGACGCAGGTCCCGACGTCCCATCCTGGGGGAATGTCGGTCAGATCGACCGATTGCCACTTCGGATGGCCTTCCGCACGCAGGGTGTCGATGCGCGTCAGGATCAGCGCCGCCATGTCCGACACGCCCTTGCAGCTTGCCCGGTGATAGGCATTGCGCGCCGGATCGTATTCATAGGTCATCAGCACGGCCTTGACCGCGACCAGCTCGACCGGATCGGGCTGGAAGCCATAGGTTCCCCCGGCCAGCGTGGCGGGTGAATAGACCGCCTGCAAGGTCGGATCCTGGATCGGGACAAGGTGAAAGCGGTCGGGGTCGATGTCGCCTTCCGTGTAAAGGGACGCGGGCGCCCCTGCGACATAAAAGAAGGCGTCGATCTGGTCCGCCTTCAGCTGCGGCAGGGCATCGGCGGGCGCCACCAGCAGCTTCTCGGCAGGCTCGACCCTGGCCAGCGACAGGATCAGCGATGCGGTCAGAAAGGTGCCGCTGTTCTCGACCCCGATGGCGACGCGCTTGCCGGCCAGATCGGCCAGTCCCGCGATGTCGCGGCGCGCCAGGATGTGAACCTCCTCCTCGTACAGGGGGAAGGCGATGCGGACGCCAGTGATGGCGCGGGCCACCGCCGGATCGTTGCCGGCAAAGGTCTGCATGTATTCCAGGACATCGCTTTGCACGATTCCGAACTGGGTGTTGGGCCGCTGCCGCACGGCCAGGAAGTTTTCCAGCGATCCGGCGGATTCCACCACGTCCAGGGACTGGCCGCATTGCTGCATCAGGTTGCCCAGGTCGCGCCCGATCTGAAGATAGGTGCCGGTCGATGCCCCGGTCATGATGCTGAGTTGCGCATCCTGGGCCTGCGCGGGCCCCATCCCCAGGATCCCCAGGACCGCCACGACCAGATGCAGCACCGATTTGAAACGTCGCATTGCCCTGTCCCTTTTCCTCATGATCCTCGGCATCCCCCCAGCCTGCTTACCAGAGCCAGCAGCGTCTGGCGGTTGATCGGATCCTGGACCTGCGCAAGCGCCTCGGTCGGGCAATGGCCCTGGATCAGCATGTCGCGCAGCCGGGTGAGCTGTTCGCCGGCCGGGGGCAGCGCGGGGGCCAGGGCCAAGGCGGCATCGACCTGGGCGGGATTGCGCCGCACCATAGCCGCCTCAGGTGCGACAGGGGACTGGGGGATGCCGTCATCGCCTGCGTCAGCCACTTCCGGGGCCGGGGCGGCCGCATCGCGCACACGGGTCAGGGCGGTCAGTTCGGCGGTCTGCGCGGCGATCTGTTGTGCCAGTTCGGCCGAACGGCTTTCCTGTTCGGCAATCTGGGCAGCCACTTCCTCGGATCTGGTCAGCCGGGCTTGCAAGGCGGTTTCCTGTTCCGTCAGCCCAGCCAAGGTGGCGCGGACATCGGCGACCTGCGCGGTCAGCGCGTCCAGTTCCGCCTTTGCCGCATCGGCAGCGGCCTTTTGGCGGTCCTGTTCTTCCTGGCTTTGGGCGAACGTGGCTCGGGCATCTGCAATCTGCCTGGTCAGATCGGCCAGGTCCGCCTTTGCCGCATCGACTGCGGCCTTCTGGCGATCCCGTTCTNTTGGCGGTCCTGTTCTTCCTGGCTTTGGGCGAACGTGGCTCGGGCATCTGCAATCTGCCTGGTCAGATCGGCCAGGTCCGCCTTTGCCGCATCGACTGCGGCCTTCTGGCGATCCCGTTCTTCCTGGCTTTGGGTGAACGTAGCGCGGGCATCTGCGATCTGCCTGGTCAGATCGGCCAGTTCCGCCTTGGCTGCATCGGCTGCGGCCTTTTGGCGATCCTGTTCCTCTTGGCTCTGGGCTAACTCGGCGCGACTATCGGCGATCTGCTTGGTGAGATTAGCCAGTTCTGCCTTTGCCGCATCGGCAGCGGCCTTCTGGCGATCCCGTTCTTCCTGGCTTTGGGCTATCTCGGCGCGGGCATCGGCGATCTGCTTGGTGAGATTAGCCAGTTCCGCTTTGGCTGCATCGGTTGCAGCCTTCTGCCCGTCCTGTTCCTTCTGGTCTTGGCTGATGGTGCCGCGGGCATCGGCGATCTGCCTGGTCAGCTCGGCCAGTTCCGCCCTGGCCGCATCGGCTGCGGCCTTCTGGCGATCCTGTTCCGCCTGACCCTCGGTGATCGCGGCGCGGATCCGGGTTTCTTCCTGTTGCAGGTCGGTCAGACCGCTTCGGGCGCTTTCCAGTTGGGACGTGGCTTCGGCAATCTGCTGTGTCAGGCCGGCAAGCTCGCCGCGCGCCCGTTCCAGGCGGGGTTCCAGTTCCGCCGCCTCGGATTCCATGGTCGAGATGACCTGCCGCAGGGCATGGGCCTGGCGGGACAGATCCTCATCGGTGGTCTGCGCCATGGCAGGCATCCCGGCCATGACGACAGCAGCCCAAGCGACCAGAAACCAAACACCCACGACACAAGCCCCCCTGGCGGGGACGATGATGAAGCAGGGCGGTATTTTGTCAATCTTTCTGTGACGCCCGCCTGGAGGCGCAAAGCCGGACGAGCCGGCCAAGGATCAGGGGGCCGGGGCGAAGCGTTGCAGGGTCAGTTCCAGGCCGCTTTCCGCGTCCTGTTCCGCTGACCGGGACTGGACGTTCTTGATCATGACCTTCTCGGACTTGCCGTCGATGTCGATATGGCCTTCGGTCAGGCGGGCCAGGCGGTCGGGATCCATGCCGCCTTCGGTCCTGAACCGGATATAGTCCCCGCCGGTCTCGACCGTGCCGTGAAGCGGTTCGATCCCGTCAAGCGTCAGGGTGGCCTGGGTCATCTGTCCCTCCGAAGTCTGTGCAACGGCACAACTCGAAGATGGCTGGTGTCGTTCCGCCCGTCAGGCTTCGGGCCGCGTGACGACATAGGCGGCAACCGCCGTGCACAGGATGAACTGCATCCCCACGACCCAGGGCGGCATCCCGACGAACAGGCTGAAGCCCACGCCGCAGGCCATGGCCAGAACGGCCCAGGTCTTGGCCAGACGGCTGATCGCGCCGCGTTCGCGCCAGGCGCGGACAGGGGGTCCATAGGTCGGGTGGTTCATGATGCGCCGTTCAAGACGCGGGCTGCTGCGGGCAAAGGCCGCCGCCGCCAGCAGAAGAAAAGGCACCGTCGGCACGACCGGCAGGGCGATGCCGACAATCCCCAGGGCAAGGGCGACCAGTCCAAGGGCATACCACAAGGAACGCATGTCAGGTTGCCAGTTCGCGCAGGATGGCGTTCAGAAGCGGCCGGCCCTGGCCTGTGGTGCGCAACCGGCCATCCGCCCGTTCGACCATGCCAAGGTCGGTCAGCCGGGAGACGGCATCATCGTCAAGGGGCGCGCCCGCCAGCTGGGCATGGCGGGCCAGATCCAGCCCTTCGGTCAATCGCATCGACATCAGCAGATATTCGGTGGCCTGTTCATCCAGGGGCACCAACTCGCGCAGCGATTCCCCCGTTCCCTGCCGTTCCACCGCGTCAAGCCATGCGCCGGGCGCCCGATGCGCCTCGGTGGCGAAGCGCCCGCCGGGCAGGGTGATCCGTCCATGCGCGCCGGGACCGACGGCGGCCCAATCCCCTTGGCGCCAATAAACAAGGTTGTGCCGGCTTTCGGACCCGGCGCGTGCGTGGTTCGAGGTCTCGTATCCCGCCATGCCCGCCGTCTCGCAGATGTCCTGGGTTTCCAGATACATGTCGGCAGCCAGGTCATCGTCGGGCAAATCGCGCAACTTGCCCGCCGCGGCCCGCGCGCCGAAGGCCGTGCCGGGTTCGATGGTCAGCTGGTAAAGCGACAGATGATCCACCGCCATGTCCAGGGCTTCCGCCAGTTCCGCCCGCCACGCCTCGCGCGTCTGGCCCTGGCGGGCATAGATCAGGTCGAAGCTGACCCGGTCGAAGCAGGACCTGGCCACGTCGAAGGCCGCGCGGGCCTCGGCCACGGAATGCATCCGGCCAAGGCGCCGCAGATCCGCGTCGTTCAGCGCCTGGATGCCCATGGACAGGCGGTTGACGCCCGCATCGGCAAAGCCCTGGAAGCGCCCGCGTTCCACGCTGGTGGGGTTGGCTTCCAGCGTGATCTCGATGTCGTTGGCGAAACCCCAGGCGGCGCGGGCCGCGCGCAGCACGGTGTCCACGGTTTCGGGCAACATCAGCGATGGGGTGCCGCCGCCGAAGAAGATGCTGCCCAGATGGCGGCCGGGCAGTTCCGCACCAAGCCGGGCGATTTCCGACGACAGCGCGTCGGCCCAGCGAGCTTGGTCCACGCTTGCGACCACATGGCTGTTGAAGTCGCAATAAGGGCACTTGGCCGCGCAGAAGGGCCAGTGGATGTAAAGGCCAAAGCCCCCCGCCCGCCAGTCTTCCACGAAGCTGTCCGGCCCAGGCATCATCATCCGCGCAGCGCCGTGACTTCGACCTCGACCTTCATCTCGGGCCGGATCAGGCCCGCGATGACCATCGTGGCGGCGGGGCGGATGTCGCCCATAGCTTCGGACAGGGCGGGGACGATCGCCTCCATCACGGATATGTCGGTGACGGTGTATTGCACGCGCACGATGTCCGCGGGGGCGAACCCCGCTTCCTTTAGGGCCGCGAAGATCGTGCGAAAGCAGTTGCGGGCCTGCTGGCAGGGATCGTCGGGCATGGTCATGGTGGCGTAATCGTAACCCGTGGTGCCCGACACGAAGCACCAGTCGCCCTTCACCACGGCGCGGCTGTAGCCCATCGCCGCCTCAAAGGGGGATCCGCTTGAAATCCTATGCAAAGCTGCCCCTTATCATCCGTTCCACCGCCCGCGCCCGGTGGCTGAGGCTGTTCTTCATATCGGGCGGCATTTCCCCAAGGGTCACGTCATGCCCGTCCGGCATGAAGATGGGGTCATAGCCATGGCCTTCAACCCCGCGCGGCGGCCAGACGACCTGACCGGGCAGCACGCCCTCGAAGACCTCGTCATGGCCGTCGGGCCACATCAGCACCAGCGTGCAGCGGAACTGCGCGGTTCGCGGGGCGGGGGCGTTGCGCGCCTCCAGTTCGTCCCAGGTGCGCTGCATCGCCATGCGGAAGTCACGGCCATTGCCGGTTTCGGCCCAGTCGGCGGTGTGGACCCCCGGTGCGCCGTCAAGCGCATCGACGCAGATGCCGCTGTCATCGGACAGCGCGGGCAGGCCGGTCGCCTGGACGGCGGCGCGGGCCTTGATGCGGGCATTGCCGACAAAGCTGTTTTCGGTTTCCTCGGGCTCGGGCAGGCCCGCATCCGCCGCGCCGATCACCTCGACGCCATAGGGGGCCAGCAGGGCGCGCATCTCGTCCAGCTTGCCGGCGTTATGGGTGGCTATCAGCAGGCGCTTGCCGTCGAACTTCCTCATGCCACGGCGGCCTTTTGCGCGGCGACCAGTTCGGCCATGCCGCCTTCGGCCAGGTCCAGAAGCTGGCCCATCTGGTCGCGGCTGAATGTCGCGCCCTCGGCCGACATCTGCACCTCGATCAGCCGGCCGCTGCCGGTCAGCACGAAATTGCCGTCGGTCCCGGCCTCGCTGTCCTCGGCGTAATCCAGATCCAGCACCGCCTGGCCCGCATAGATGCCGCAGGACACGGCCGCCACATGGTCGATGATCGGGTCGCTGGTGATCGCGCCCGCCTTGAGCAGCTTGTTCACCGCCAGCCGCAGCGCGACCCAGCCGCCGGTAATGGATGCGCAGCGCGTGCCGCCATCGGCCTGGATCACGTCGCAGTCGATGGTGATCTGGCGTTCGCCCAGGGCGCTGCGATCCACGCCCGCCCGCAGGCTGCGCCCGATCAGGCGCTGGATTTCCTGGGTGCGGCCCGACTGCTTGCCCGTTGCGGCCTCGCGCCGGTTGCGGGTGTTGGTGGCGCGCGGCAGCATCCCGTATTCCGCCGTGACCCAGCCCAGGCCCGTGCCCTTCAGGAAGCGCGGCGGCGTTTCCTCCAGCGAGGCGGTGCACAGAACATGGGTGTTGCCGACGCGGATCAGGCATGACCCTTCGGCATGGGCCATCACGCCGGTTTCGATTGAAATCGGACGCATTTGGCTTAGATTCCGGCCAGACGGGCGCATGGTTTTTCCTTTTTGCGAAGATCCCCGCCCCATACCGCCCCTGCGGCCCATCACGCAACCCTTCGAGGGACATGGACCAGAAGACGCCCTTGCAGGACATGAACGACCGCTCGCGCGAGATCTTCCGCCGCGTGGTCGAGATCTATCTGGAAACCGGCGAACCCGTGGGGTCGCGGACCCTGACCCGTGCGCTGTCCGAAAAGATCAGCGCGGCGACCATCCGCAACGTCATGCAGGATCTGGAACTGATGGGGCTTCTGGACAGCCCGCATGTCTCGGCCGGGCGGATGCCGTCACAACAGGGGCTGCGCCTGTTCGTGGACGGCATGATGGAGGTCGATACCGTCAGCGCCCCCGACCGCGCCGCCATCGACCAGACCCTGGGCAACGACGATCCCGACACGGGCGTGCTGCTGGACCGGGTCAGCACGGCCTTGTCCGCGATCACGCGCGGCGCGTCCCTGGTGCTGATGCCCAAGCACGAGGCGCCGATCCGCCATATCGAATTCGTCAGCCTCGGCCCCGACCGCGCGCTTGTGGTGCTGGTCTTTGCCGACGGCCATGTGGAAAACCGCCTGTTCACGCCGCCCGTGGGCCAGACCCCGTCGTCGATGCGCGAGGCGGGGAATTTCCTCAATGCCATGGCCGAGGGCAGGACCCTGTCCGAGTTGCGCGGCCATATCGGCCGCGAGATCGCGGCGCGCCGGCAGGAACTGGACGTGCTGGCCGCCGAACTGGTGCAATCGGGCCTGGCCCTGTGGGACGGCGAATCCCACGATCCGCGCCTGATCGTGCGGGGCCGCGCGAACCTTCTGGACCAGGAGGCCGCCGATCTGGACCGCATCCGGGTGCTGTTCGACGACCTGGAACGCAAGCGCGACATCGTGGAATTCCTGGAACTGGCGGAAAAGGGCGACGGGGTCCGCATCTTCATCGGGTCCGAAAACAAGCTTTTTTCGCTTTCGGGTTCCGCTCTGGTGGTTTCGCCCTATATGAATGCCGACCGAAAGATTGTAGGCGCGGTTGGCGTCATCGGACCGACGCGGCTGAACTATGGCCGCATCGTGCCGATTGTCGACTATACCGCGCAGCTGGTCGGGCGGGTGCTGTCCGGCCGGAAAGGATGAAAGACGATGAACGATCAGAACGAACAGCCCCTTGACGACATCCTGGCGGATCCGCTGGCCGATCCCACGGACGAGATCGCGGCCCTGACCGCCGAGCGCGACGAGCTGCGCGACAAGTGGATGCGCGCCCTGGCCGATGCCGAAAACTCGCGCAAGCGCGCCGACAAGGACCGCCGCGAGGCCGAGCAATATGGCGGATCGCGCCTGGCCCGCGATCTGCTGCCGGTCCACGACGCCCTGACCCGCGCCCTGGACGCCGCGGGCGAGGAACAGCGCGCCGCGGCCGCCGCCCTGATCGAGGGGGTGGAACTGACCCTGCGCGAGTTGAACAACGTCTTTGCCAAGCATGGCGTCACCGTCATCACCCCCAAGCCCGGCGACAAGTTCGACCCCAGCGAACACGAAGCCATGTTCGAGGCCGCCGTTCCCGGCACCATCGCCGGAGAGATCATCCAGATCATGGACAACGGCTTCCGCCTGCATGACCGGCTGCTGCGCCCGGCCAAGGTCGGGGTGTCGTCCACGCCCGCCAGCTAGGCGGGCGCTACAACCTTCATCTGACTTGCCGAAATGTCCCGATGGCGCGACGTTTGGAGAACGTTCGGTTCATCGGGAGGGAAGAACCATGGCCAGCACTGATGGGGTGAAGATACACCCCGCCGTCGACAATGGCATCAAGCAGGGAAATCCCAGCTTCTCGGGCGGCACGCTTACCTGCAAATG